>PMTY01000163.1 GCA_003167155.1 Candidatus Cybelea tumulisoli | reverse complement strand
ACCCAGCTCGGCGAGCGCAACGATGAGATTTCCCGGCAAATGAACGAGCTGGCCGACCGCGGCGACGTGATCCGCGACATCGTTTACGCGCTGGCGCACGAGCTGCTCACGCCGCTTTCAGCCGCGCACGTCACGATGGCTCAGGCACTAACGGGCGCGTACGGCGAACTGCCCGAGCGTTATCGCACGATTTTGCGCACTTCGCTCGGCTCGAACGACGACCAGCGGCGGATCGTCGAAACGCTGTTGCTGGTCGCCCGATACGAAGCCGGCGAAACCTCGACGATCCGAGAGCGCATCTTCTGCGATCAACTGGTCGAGCGAATCGTTGCCGAGTTGGAGCCCGTGGCCGAGATCAAAGGAGTCGAGATGCGAGCCCTCAGCTCGGAGCCGCTACCGACGATGGGCGATCCGCACGAGATTCGGCGTGCGATTACGAACCTGCTGGCCAATGCGATCGATGCAACCCCGCGCGGCGGTCACGTGATCGTGCGGGGCAATCGCAGCGGCCAGTGGATTGCAGTCGCCGTGGAAGATGACGGGTACGGCGTCCCCGAGGAGCGGCGCGAAGGTCTCTTCCAGCGTTTCGGCGGAGGGCACGCGGGTGCAGGAACGAGCCTGGGCCTTTACATCGTGCGTCGGATTGCGGAAAAGTACGGCGGCAGCGTGCAGTACGCTCCTCGATCGCCTCGCGGCAGCACGTTCACGATGAACCTTCCCTTAATGGAGGCTTGAAATTGGAAGCGCACGCGCGCCCGCGAGTCGTAATCGTCGAAGATCATGCGCTGACCCGCGCCGGGTTACGCACGGCGCTGGAGAGCACGTTCGACGTCGTTGCCGAGGCAGCCGACGGTTTGATGGGTTGGGAAGCGATCCTGCGGGAACGCCCGGACGTGGCGGTTATCGATATCGGCATTCCGGCGATCGACGGCGTAACGCTGACCAAGCGCGTGCGGACCGAGCTTCCCCAGACGCACGTCGTGATCGTTACCATGCTCGATCTCGAGAACGAAGTGTTGGCCGCACTGGCCGCGGGCGCCGACGCCTACTGTCTCAAGAACTCGGAGCCGGAGCGCATCGTCGAGGCAGTGCGAATCGCCAGCGAAGGCGGCGCGTATTTCGATCCGCAGATCGCGCACATCGTGCTCTCGCGTTTCTCGCCCGATACGCCGTCAAGTCCTCGCTCTTCACCGCTGACGCCGCGCGAGACCGAAGTTCTGCGTGCCATTGCGGAGGGCCACGCAAACTCGGAGATCGCCGAAAGCCTCCACCTCGGGCTCGGCACGATCAAAGGCCACATTCGCGATATTCTCGAGAAGCTCTCAGCGTCCGACCGCACCCAAGCCGCGGTCACCGCGCTAAAGAAGGGCTATATTTAGCAGCTACACCTTCGCGATCACTGCGCTCTTACGAGGTCATCCGAAGGATGCCTCAGCGGCTTGGCTGTTGCGATGGAACTGAGCCTTGGCGCCGAACATCCCTAGCCGCTGATCTGTTGACCGAAGCGAGGGGCGAGGCAGATAAAGTGGCAACGCCATTAACTGAAGACGATCTTGTCGACCTGTTTCGACGGCTTGGTGCGCCGTCACCTGAAGACTGGGCACGCTCACAGGTCACGGAGGGCATCCCCCAACTCGCACGCTTCCTCTTTCTCAAACAGGCGTGGTCGAACGTCGTGCCTGAAGGCAATACAGCATGGATCGAGGATGAGATTAGGTCGGCAAAGGTCCGACCCAACGACCCATATGCCGGGTTGGGCGCAGCACTTGCGCGATGCAAAGCGGCTGGTGCGTCACCCGACGACCTCACAGAGATTGCCCGCTGTGTCCAGGCGGGATTGCTTTTTGCAATTGCGTTCCTCCTTGAAGGCCCGCCGGGTGACCCGGATATTGACGTGGATGTTTCATGGGGCCTGTTTGAGACCGACGAGCGTGGGCACCCAACAAAACATCGGATCGGGGACCTCCATGAATCGGTGTTGGAACTCGACCCGACTGGTCGCGAGATGCGACCAAAGTTACCCGGCTAAGACTGGTTTTTCGCCGACTTCAATCCATCTCCGGACCGAAACCAACGACAGCCCGCGCCGATCGTGGCAAGGCGCGGGTGCGATGCCGTCTTTAGTCGCGTGCACGTTTCTTGCTCTTCTTGCCGCATGTTCAAGCCAGGGCGCGCCATCACATAGCCCCTCCGTCAAGATGCGCGGATACCATCCGCGCGGACCTTTTGCGTCGTGGGACCTTCGTGTCGAGTTTAATAAAGCGGTCTACCGCGTCGGCGAACCAATCAAGGTTCGCTTCCTCGTTACGAACAAGGGGATGCTCTCCCGGAGCATGGCCAAATTACCGCCATGGGGCCTCTGTGGCCTTGCGATAATCCGCGTGGGTGGGGAGTCATTGCCTACCGACGGCTTCGTGGGTACGCCGGGCCGCTGGTACGTTTGGGATTTTCGCCCGGGCGAAACCAAGGTCGTTTCTTATGAGGACCCGCAAGGCAGAAGGCGGGAGTGGACCGATATTCGCTACTGGGGATACCGCGCAATGACGCCCGGCGACTACGAAACGAATATCGGTCTCAACCATCACTAAACTATACGAAGATATCCGCGAACGGCTGGGAAGTTACCAGCTTTGGCGGCACGAGCGGTAATCCTGGAGTAGGTTTTCGCATTCGCAAATAGCTGTTCGCTCGATGGAGCTGCGAAAAAATATGGACGTTGACGATTAGTGCTAGGCGCCGAGGATGGAGCGGATGCGTTCGCCTGCGCCGTTTTTGACGATTACGATCATTGCGTCGCCGGCGTGCAGCAACGTGTCGCCGGTCGGGATCTCGAGGTCGCTCTCCGGGCGGTCGACGGCTACGACGACGGAGTTGTGCGGGAAGTCGATCTCGGAGAGGCGCTTACCGTCAACCGGGGAGCGCTCGGGAATCGCGACTTTAACGAGCTGCATGTCGCCCTTGCCGAACAGGTGCATCGTCTCGAGCATCGAGCGGTACTTCGACGCGTTGACGTGCTCGTTGAGCACGTCGAGGATAAGCTCCGTTGAGGAGATCACGATCACGGGGTCGTCGGTATCCAGCGAGCCGAAGATCAGCTTGTTGGCGGGATTGTTGACGCGGGCGATACAGCGCGCCTTAGATTTTTTCTTCGAGAGCAGCACGACGACTAGATTGTCTTCGTCGTCACCGGTATCGGCGACGACGACGTCGGCGCGGCTGACGCCCGCCGCGTCGAGGACCATCGGGTCGCAACCGTCGCCGACGACGGTCACTTGCCGATCGATCAGCCGCTCGAGCATTTTTGCCTTTCGCTCGACCTTCTCGATGACGACGACCTCGTGGCCTTGGTTGATCAGCGCGCGGGTGAGGTAGGAGCCGACTTTGCCGCCGCCGACGATGAGGATGAACATGTAGTTAGGCCGTCACTTTCGGAGGGAGCGGCGAGCTGCGAAAACGTTGGGCGAAGTCGCCGATCGCATCGGGTGCGACGACCGCATTAACTTCATCGCCCTCTTGGAGCACGAAGTCGCTCGAAGCGACGCTTACGTTCTGCGCTCCGCGCCGCACGGCCGCGATTCGAATCCGTCCCTCTTCCTCGATATCCGCGACGCGTTTGCCGGCATCCGCCGGACCGATGAGTGCGGCAACCGAGGTCAGCTTACCGAAGTCGAAGGCTTGATTCTCCCAGGGCGCGTCGATCAGTACGTCGCGGATCAGCTTGGCACCGACGGTGGTCGGACAGACCGTTTGAACGCCAAGCTCGCGATACATCTGACCGCGCGGCGGGTCGTAGATCCGGGCCACGATCCGTTTGATCTTAAACATCCGTTGCGCGATGAGCGCTGCCATGATGTTGCGGTTGTCGCCGTTGGTGACGGCAATGAAGCCGTCGGCGGTTGCGGCGCCGGCTCGCTTGAGCACGTCGTAGTCGATGCCGGTGCCAACCACGACGTGGCCTTTGAATTTTTGCCCGAGGCGTTTGAAGGCGGCGGCGTTTTCGTCGACGACGATGACTTCGTGCCCGTCGGAATCGAGAAGTTTTGCAAGTGCAGAACCGACGCGCCCACACCCGACGATGAGGTATCTCATGAACTACGAAGCACGTTCAGAGGCCTCCCAGCTTTACCCTGGTCGCGGCAGGCCGTAGCGCACGGTAAAGGAAGGGAGCACGGTTCTGCAAAATCTTTCGAGGCTCATCGGGGCGTGGCTCAGCTTGGTAGAGCGCTTCGTTCGGGACGAAGAGGTCGCACGTTCAAATCGTGTCGCCCCGAAATCTTCCTTAGCCCTGTCATCCTGAGCTTGTCGAAGGACGAAAGGGACGCTTGTTCTCGAACTTTGACCCCGCGGCGCGGCGCGTGCTTCGAGTAGCCGAGCAAGAGTGCCGAAACCACAGCCATTATTATGTGGGCGCCGACCATCTGCTCGTCGCCTTGCTCGAGGAGCGCGATCCGTCGACGCTTCGCGCCCTTGGCGCGGAGGGCATCGACGTCCCGGAGGTCCATGCCGAGGTTCGCCGAGCGCTGGGCACCGGCGACGACCGGCTGTGGGAGGGTATTCTCATCACCCCGCGCGTTCGGCGGATCGTCGCGCTGGCGCAAGAGCGAGCCGGCGACCGTGAGATCGGGCCGCTCGACCTGTTCGAAGCGTTGCGACTGGAGGGCGGCAGCGCGGCCGCCGAGATCCTGCGCCGCGCCGCGACCCGAAACAGAACGCCGGCGCTCGAGTAAAGGAGCGGCGTGGAGCACCTTCAGCAGGCCATTCTCTGGCTCGTCGACACTTACGGTTACCTCGGGCTCTTTGCGGCGCTGGCGCTGGGAAATATTGGCCTTCCGATCGGGACGGAGATCGTTCTTCCCGTAGCCGGAGCGCTGACGGCGACGGGTCATTTGAGCAATCTCTGGCTTACGATTGCGGTAGCGCTGGCCGGCGAGTTGGCCGGCGGCTCGGTCGGATACGCCATCGGCCGCTACGGCGGCGTCCCGCTTATCGAGCGGTACGGAAAGTACGTGCACTTCACGCACGACCGGCTGATGGTCGTGCATCGCTTCTTCGAACGCTGGGGAACCTTTGCGATCTTCGTCTGCCGCTTTCTGCCGGTGCTGCGCGGCGTCGTTGCCGTCGCCGCGGGCGTTGCGGAGATGAACCTCGCGCATTTCTACCTCTGGACCTTCCTCGGATCGCTGATCTTTTGCGGCCTCCTGATCCTGCTCGGCAACGCGCTGGGGGCCCATCTTTCCACGGTGCTGCCGCTGCTGCATCGCGGCACCTACGCGATCCTCGGCCTCGTGGTGGTTGCGATTATTGCCGGCATCGTCGTCATGCGAGCGCGCTCGCGCCCGCTTCGAGCTGGGTGACACTCCTTACCGATCTTGCGCAGGTCCCGGATGCGCCGGGCGTTTATATGATGATCGGCGCCGGCAACGAGATCCTGTACATCGGAAAAGCGATCTCCTTGCGAAATCGCGTGCGCTCGTATTTTCAGGAAGGCGCCGCGCACACGACGCGGATGGCGGCGATGGCGGAGCGAGTCGTCGACGTTCGAACGATCGTGGTCACCAACGAAGTCGAAGCGCTGATTCTCGAAGCCAATCTGATCAAGCGCCATCAGCCGCCCTTCAACGTTCGCCTTCGCGACGACAAGCGCTATCCATACCTCAAAGTGACCAACGAGCCGTTTCCTCGAGTAGTCTTCACGCGGATGGTGCGCAACGACGGCGCGCGCTACTTCGGCCCCTATACCAACGCCCACGGGCTGCGCGAGCTGATCGACCTGGTGCGGCTGGTCTTTCCGCTGCGCACCTGCCGCGAGCCGATCGACGGACGCCGCAAGCGCCCGTGCCTGCAGTATCATATTCACCGGTGCTTGGCGCCCTGCGTCGGCTATCAGAGCGAAGAAGATTACGACGCGACCATCGACGAGGTCGTGCTCTTCCTGGAAGGCAAACAGGACTCGCTGCTGCGGCGACTGCAGCACGAGATGACTGAGTCTGCCGAACGCTTGAACTTCGAGTCGGCGGCGCGGCTGCGGGACCGCATCGTTCAAGTGCGGCGCGTCACCGAGGGGCAGAAGGTCGTGTGGAAATCACGCCTCGATATGGATCTGATCGCGGTCGCGCGCGCGCAGGGACAGGCCTGCATGCAAGTCTTCCTCGTGCGCGGCGGCAAGCTGATCGGGCAGGAGCATTTCATCCTCGACGGTGTCTACGAACAGTCCGACGGAGAGCTGATGGGAGAGTTCCTCAAGCAGTTTTACACCGCGCGCACCGCGAGTGCTGCCGAGGAGAACGGGCTGTCGCTGGTTCGCATCGCGCGCGACAATCAAGCTCCCGTGCCGGAGAAGCGCCGCTCGCGTGCGGTGCAGTCGGCAGCCGTGCCCAAGGAACTGCTCGTCGCCGCGCTTCCCGAAGAGCGCGAGACCATCGAAGCGTGGCTCTCGACGATCAAGGGGCAGCGCGTGCGAATCTTACGCCCGCAGCGCGGGGCGCGCTGCGAATATATGCGCCTGGTTCAGAAGAATGCCGAGCAGAACCTCAAAGCATTTTTGGCGCATCAGGAAGTGCAGGAGACGGCGCACGCGACGGCGCTGACCGATCTTGCCGATGCGCTCGAGCTTCCGGCGCCGCCGCATCGGATCGAGTGTTACGACATCTCGAACATCCAGGGGACTAATCCCGTCGCCTCGATGGTCGTCTTCGTCGAAGGGCGGCCGAAGAAGAGCGAGTACCGCAAGTTCAAGATTCAATACGACCGCGGGCCGAACGATTTCGCGATGATGCAGGAGACGCTGCGGCGGCGGCTCCGGTATCTGCGGCGCGAGACCGATCACACCGAAACGCCCGTGGAGCGCGAGCTGGCAAAGAAAGAGAAGTTCAACAAGAAGCCCGACTTGCTGTTGATCGACGGCGGCAAGGGGCAGCTCAGCGCGGTCGTCGAGGTGCTCGAGGAGCTGGATATGACCGGCCTTCCGCTTGCCGGGCTGGCCAAAGAGCACGAGTGGCTCTACCTTCCCAATCAGTCCGAACCGATCGTCTTGCCGGCCAACTCGGCGGCGTTGCATCTCGTCGCTCGAGTTCGCGACGAAGCGCACCGTTTTGCCGTGACCTACCACCGGCAACGACGCGCCAAATCGATGACGAGCTCGGCGCTCGACGCGCTCGACGGCGTCGGGCCGGTGCGCAAGAAGCGGCTGTTGACGGCCTTCGGCTCCCCAGCGGGAATTCGGCGTGCCGCGTTGGATGAAATAGCGGCCGTGAAAGGGATGAGCCCTACCTTAGCCGCAAAGGTTAAGCAAGCACTCGAAGGAGGGTACAGACCATGAACTTACTTTTGCGCTTCATAGCCAACGCGCTCGTCCTGTATCTCATTGCGAAGTATATCCCGGGCTTCAACCACGGCGTGACCGTCTGGTCGGCCGTGATCGCTGCGATCGTCTTCGGCCTGGTCAATATGCTGATTGGGCCGATCCTGCGGCTGATCTCGCTGCCGCTGACGTTGATCACGCTCGGCCTGTTCTCGTTTGTGATCAACTACCTGCTCTTTGTGATCACGGCAGCGATCGTGCACTGGAATACCGGCGAAATCAATCCGTGGCTTGCGAACCTTTATGGGGCCATCATCATGATGATCGTCTCCACGCTGATGCACCAGGGCAGCAAGTCCGCAGAGACCGCTAACTAGGCGCTCCCGACCGAGGCCCCTGAAGGGAACCCCAGCTTGCCCCGGCGTGTTATACTGTGTAGCGCCCTTCGGGGCAGGCATGGGGCTGAAATAGGTTCGACAGGAACGCTTCAGTCGGTGTTAGCAGGCGGAGTTGCGAGCTCTCCTAAAACGATCGCAACGGCAATAACTGCCAATAACGAATACGCACTGGCTGCCTAATCTAGGCTAGTCACCGGACGCAGAGAGTCGGCCCGAACCACTCTGCCTTCCGGTCACAAACTCGGGCTGGCACGATCGCGTGATTCGACGCTCGTGCGAGATAAAGAATCTGCAGCGACCGGTAAGCCACGCTTCGAGGCGTCCGGTCGAATAAGACAAATTCGGAGCTGAGCCTGGAGAACGCGCCGGTTAGGTTTCTTGGACTCGGGGGGCAGTACCCCGACAGCTCCACCATTTTCTCGCTCGGTTCCGCTGTCCATGGTTTGACAAATATTTGCCAATAGTCTAGTTTTGGACTATGGAATCAGTGCTGGCGGCGTCATCGGCGAACTTGTCAGCGCCGGCAATTCGGGCTTTTGACAAGATTTCGGACGCCTGGCAGATGGATGTGGCCGAGCAGCGCGCCGCGCTCGGCGGCGTCTCGAGGCAGACGATTTATAACTGGCGCGGGCATCCCGCTCGCGCGCGATTGAGCGATGACCAGCTTGACCGCATCTCGTGTCTCTTAGGGATTTACAAGGCGCTGCATATTTTGTTTACGCGACCAGGGCAGGCCGATTCGTGGATTCGCCGGCCGAACTCAGCGGTTCCGTTTGGTGGGCGGCCGGCTGCCGATTTGCTGTTTGGCGGGCGCATGCTCGATCTCATTCGCGTTCGGCGCTACCTCGACGGCGCACGCGGCGCCTGGTGAGGCGTATCAACTGGACCGAGAGTTACCGCATCGTTCACTCGCGTTTTCCGTTCATTGGGATCTTCGACCGAATTGCCGATCCAAACGATCTCGAGGCGATCCTCGCGATCGAGGCGCGCACGAACGATCGTATCCTCGACGAAGCCGGAGCAATCACGTTGGTCAGACCAAAAGACCGCGTTAACGGCCCGGGCGCCACGCCAATCATGGCCGCCTTCACGCACACGAAGCCGAGCCGATTTTCGGACGGGTCCTTCGGTGTCTACTATGCAGCGCGCCGCTTACCCACGGCCGTTGCCGAGAGCAAGTTTCATAGCGAACGTTTTTATCGCGCGACCGACGAGCCCAGTGCCGATATCGATATGCGCGTTTACTCGGCTCGGATCAGCGGACGTTTTGACGGCCTGCTCACGTTCGCGTTCAGCGATGCGCGCCTCGATCCGAATTCGTACGTAGCGTCGCAAGCCTACGCTCGACAAATCTACGATGCCGGCGAACTCGATGGAGTCGTCTATCACAGCGTTCGCGACCATCAACATCGGCCGGCTGTGGCATGTTTGCGACCGGCCGCCATACGCAACTGCTATTCGCATAGCTACCTGCTGTATCGGTGGGATGGGATCGCGGGGAAGATCGTCGATATCGTTAAGCGCGAAGCGTTAGGATTCGACTGAGCGTCGGGGCGGCGATCAGCACGAAACCATGACGACGCCAATGGTATACTTTTTTCTGCGCCGCCGGGCAAATTCACAGGCGGCAGCGGTACCGTGAGCGACACGGAGGGCGCCCTTGAAACAGAAATTGAGTTGGGGTCTTACGGCTGTGCTCGCAATGGCGGTTATCGTGGCCGCTTGTGGCCGGCAGGTCACGCCAAACGCTCCCGGCTTGGGAGCCGGCGGCACGCCGCCTGGCTACCTCGCGATTTTCTTTAATGTGGCGGGTACCCTTAACTTTTCTAACTACCAATACATGGTGGTCTTTAATACGTCAGGAAACGGTGTCACGCCATCGACGGATACGAGTCAGACGAACTGGGCGGGTTATAAGGACGCGCTGATTGCATTGGGCAGTGGAATAACGTCGTCGGCTGAGTACGTTCAGTTTATCTCACCTAAGACTGGTAAAGGGCCGCCGGGATGGTTCAGCCCACACACGACCCCGCAGCAGTTGTCGTACAACGGAAATGCAAACGGCAGCGGCACGGAGTTTAGCATGCTGGTGCTGAGGTCGATTCTCAAGCCCTACGCGTCGCCATCGCCAAGCGCGAGCCCATCAAATCTGTGGACCTTTAACGCGTTTACCACGGCGCCGGGGGGAAGTCGAGGGAATTGGTACTTCGAAGACTCGCTGGGGCGGGGAGGGCCAACCGATCCGCAGTTCGTTTCTCCGACGCTGTGCATGACCGAGCCGTTTGATAACACCTACACCGCGTACTTCACGACCTCCGACCCGTCCGATCAAATCGCCACGCTCGAAATTGCGAATAATCCGGTCAGACCAACCGCCTGCCCCTAACCCGGCGCATACGCGTGCGCCACAGCTCGGTAGCGAAAACGGGTGCGCGCCATCCTCGCCTTGAGCAAGGCGACTGGCGGCAGGTGCTGCGGTCCCACGCAGAGTTGAAACTTGTGCAGGCCAACGGCGATCGTCAAGCCCTCAAGTGCTTGTGCGTTCGGCGCCCACCAGTTTGCGGAATCGTTGTTAAGCTCGTTTGTCGGGAAGAACTCAAAAAAAGGAGCGTCCGGGGCCCCGGGAATTTCTACCGCCTCGGTTTCGATTCCGAGAAAGCCTCCCGGATTCAGAAGGCGCCTTATCCGACGCATTGCCGGCAACGGATCCTCCATATGATAGAGAATGCCCAAGAAGAGAACGACGTCGAATCGTCCCAGCGACGATAAATCCATCGTCATAAAGTTCCCTACTACGGCTTCCACGTTACTGTTCAGTAGTTTGCGCGCCGCATCGAAGGGTCGCTTCCCGGGCAACGTTTGAGGCTGCCAATGCCGCGAGTCCCGCGGCGCAGGAACCCCTATGCCTAGCGCGCGAGCCTCTTTCCACTCCTTGATGTAGGCTGCCATGTCCGTCGCCCACACGTGCTCGTCAAGCGCTACGACTCGCGATGCCCCAAGCCTCTCAGCCGCGAAGGAGAAGAAGCCGTCATAAGCTCCGATGTCGAGTACCGATTTTCCGTGCAGATCGGGGAGCCCGAGATTGCGTAACGTTCTTTCCCACACGTCAAGCGGGGCGCGCCCAGGCGTCACAATCCCCGGAGCCAATTCGATGGAATGATACCACTCGGGACATTGTACCAAGACTTCCCTTGCGCGTTCTTGCAACATAGCTGAGTCAGTCGAAGAGTTCATGTCGGGGCGCGTTCTTGCGCGTCAACTGCAATCCTTTGGCCGCCGTGCTGTAGCCGAGGCAGCCGAGCGGGCCGCGCCGAACCATCGTCACCGTCGGAGCGCTGATGCTTCAGGAGGTACGGCAGATGAGGATTTCAGACTTGGGCGGCCGCGCGCTAACGTATTTCATCGCGACGGCAATGCTCGCGGGCTGCGCGGGCGTGTCGCCGCTGCAACAGCGGTTCGCGGGATCGAATAGCGCGGCGCAGTTGCGGGCCCACGGCATTATTGGTCTGTCGCCCGAACTGCTGCGGTTCGCCCATTCGGAGCGCCGGCATTCCTGGATGGCTCCCGACGCAAAGAAGACGCCAAGTTTGCTGTACGTTGCAGACGAGGATTCCAACGACGTCTACGTTTACTCGTACCCGGCCGGAAAGTTGAAGGGTATGTTGACAGGGTTTAATACGCCGGCGGGGATGTGTTCGAACAAAGCCGGTGACGTGTTCATTCTCAATGGTGGCGGGACCACGGTCGAGGTGTACGCGCACGGCGGCAGCGCCCCACTGCGGACGCTCGATCTCCCCGGATATCCGGAACTCAACTGCACCGTCGATCCGACGACCGGGAATCTGGCCCTTGGGACCCTCGGCGGCAGTTGCGGCGATTGTATTGCGGTCTTCGCAGACGCCCAAGGGATTGCGACGACGTACGAACCCTCGGGCCAAGACGGGATTCCCGGTTGCGGGTACGACAACTCGGGGAACCTGTTCTGCGATGCCTACGGCGTGGAGGACAGCGCGACTTTCGAACTCTTCGAACTCCCCGAGGGCAGTTACAACCTCACGAAGATCGCGGTGAACTACAGCGGCCTGAAGAGCGGCCCGGTACAGTGGGACGGAAAGTACCTCGCGATCGGATCCGGTGCGACCGGAACGATCTATCAGCTACAACTTTCCGGTTCGACGGGAAGCGTCGAGGGCTCGACTTCGCTCAGCGGCACGGGATGGGTTTGGCAGTTCTGGATTGCGAAGACGCAAGGGGGTAAGCGCGTACCTCAGGGGACGCGGATCATCGCTCCAACCTACGCCGGCAGCGACGGCGCCGAGGTTGCTTATTGGAGCTACCCGGCCGGCGGCGATCCGACGAAAACGATTACCAACGAGTATTTCTCACAGCCCGACGGCGCAACGCTCAGCACGATCAAGAAGAAGTCGTGACGCCGTTAACGCATTAACATTCAAGGCGCGCTCCAAAAGGCTAAGAAGAGCCAGTTGACGATCCGAAATTAATGTTGGGTTACATCCAGTATTACATCTCTGCACAACCCAATAGGAGTAATTGTGCGATTTATGAAGCGGCTCTATTATGGCGCCGTCGCCTCGCTTACCGCGACGATGCTTTTTGCATGCAGTGCCGGGACCACGGTTCCCTCGTCATCTTATGGATTTCCATCGCTGTCGCGCACGCCGTTGCACGCGCGCAAGGCGAGCTCGGGCTTGATCCAGCACGTCGTGATCATCGTCCAGGAGAATCGCACGTTCGACAATCTATTCCAAGGATTTCCGGGGGCTAACACGGCGAGCGGCGGTTTGAACTCTAAGGGCAAGACGATTAGGCTGCGCCCGGTGAATATGACCGCGCAGTGGGATATGTTCCACTCGCACAACAACTTTGAAACGGAATACGCCGGGGGGCAACTCAACGGCTTCGACAAGGCAAGAAGCCAGTGCGGGGGGATAGGTTGTCCGCCACGGCGACTTCGGGCCTACGGCTACGTGCCGCAGAGCCAGGTCGAGCCTTATTGGGCGTTGGCCCAGAGCTACACGGTCGCGGACAACATGTTCCAAAGCAACGAAGGCCCGAGCTTTCCCGCGCACCAGTACATTATCAGCGGTACCTCCTCGA
Source organism: Candidatus Cybelea tumulisoli (assembly GCA_003167155.1). GTDB lineage: Bacteria > Vulcanimicrobiota > Vulcanimicrobiia > Vulcanimicrobiales > Vulcanimicrobiaceae > Cybelea > Cybelea tumulisoli. The sequence continues at coordinate 44,997 of PMTY01000163.1, read as the reverse complement.
CGAGCGACGGCGCGTCGCAGTTGGCATCGGAGAACCCCAGCCAAGGCATGGGCGGCTGTGACTCTCCGGCGGGGACAAAAGTGCAGACGATCAACTCATATGGTACGCAGGGGTCGCCGGTCTTTCCGTGCTTCGATCGCGAATCGCTGATGGACTTGCTAGACGAAAACTCGCTCAGCTGGCACTACTACCAGGCTAAGAGCGGACCCGGCCTGTGGAATGCCCCGGATGCCGTCTTGCCGACGTACGATAGTCCGGAGTTTTCCAGCGACGTCGTCGTCCCGTCGAGCCAGTTCCTCACCGACGTAGGCAATGGCGTGCTCTCAAACGTCACCTGGATAACGCCGACCGCGCAAGCGTCGGATCATCCGATGATCACCGATGGGTCGGGGCCCGATTGGGTCGCCTCGGTGGTCAACGCGGTCGGAGAGAGTCAGTTCTGGGACAACACGGCAATCTTCGTAGTATGGGACGATTGGGGCGGCTGGTACGACCACGTCACGCCTCCGAATTATAGTTCGTACGATCTCGGTTTCCGCGTACCCATGCTCGTCATCTCGCCGTACGCCAACAACGGTTACGTTTCGCACGTGCAGCACGAGTTCGGCAGCATCTTGAAGTTCTCCGAGGAGCAGCTCGGCCTCCCGTCGATGGGCACGACCGACGAACGCGCCGACGATCTCTCCGATTGCTTCAACTTCGACCAATCGCCGACGCCTTTCGTGGCGATCCCGACGACTCGCGGCAAAACCTACTTCCTTGCGCACCGAACCTCTACCCCAATCGTCGAAGATCCCTAACGATAAAGGGCTGAGCGCGGGCTCACTCACCTTCTTCCTCGATTTTTTCATGTCCGGTGCTGTCGAGCAAAGCGATCTCGACCGCTTGCAGATCGAGCACGCGCAGGACGCGGCGCATAACGGTGTTGTCGATTTTCCCTTCGCTGCGCAGCTCGATCAGTCGTTTCCGCTGCGTGTCGAGCAGGTGCCGTTCGACGCGACGGAACGCTGCGGTCGTCGCTGCGGCCCCCTCGGCGCTCTCGCCAAACTCGGCATATCTCGCCCGCAGGCGCTTGCGTTGCAGCTCTAAGACAAGTCGCGGAACGTTACCCTCGCGTTCCATCTGCTCGAGACATTCGAGCCCGGCGCAAGCGGTCGCCGCAAGCGCGACGCGTTCCTCCCCCTGCGCGGCAAGATCGTCTTTCACGCGCAACCACCTGATGAGATAGGGTAGCGTCCCCCCTTGTCCGACCAGCGTCGCTAAAAGGACGACGAACGTGATGAAGATTAAGAGATCGCGATAAGGAAAAGGTCCGGCGGCGGTTTCGAGCGGAATCGCCAGCGCGGCCGCCAACGAAATACCGCCGCGCATGCCGGTCCAGGCGAGGACCGAAACGTGCGACCAGTCGGCCTTTCCGCCCACGTGTTCGGGCTCGTTGGTTATCGGCAGCAGCCCTTGCGCGAAGGTCCACGCGAGTCTTGCGAGGATGCACACCGCCGCGATGGCGCTCCCCCACCAGATGAGCTGGCCGGGCGAATAGACATTTAGTCGCGATACGATATCGTGGAAACGGATTCCAACCTCGACAAAGATGAATGCGTTGAGCAGGAAGACGATCGTCACCCAAAAGCCGGTCATCGTCTCGCGAGTCATTGGAAGCAGCACGTTGGGCGTGAAGCGGCTGATGAAGATTCCCGCGACTACCGTTGCCAGGACGCCGGAGGCGCCGATATAGTACGCTGGAAGATAGGCGACAAACGGGACGACGACGGAGATGACGCCTTGCAGCGTTTCGTCTTGAATCACTCGCCACGCGAGAACCGCAAGGCCGCCCGCTGCAAGCCCGATTGCGACGGCTTCGACGACCGAAAGCGCCAGCGCCCCGAACGCGTGCGAGAGCGAAAACGACGCGCCCACAACCGCGGCGATGCCTACCCCATAGAGAATCAGCGATGTCGCGTCGTTGACGAGGCTCTCGCCTTCGATCGTTCCAATGATATGGCGTGGCACATTGAGTCGATCGGCGATGGCGACGAACGCCACCTCATCGGTCGACGAAACGATGGCACCGAGCACGAAGGCGACGCCCCAGCCCATTCCGGGAACGATCGCGTGCGCGACCAGCGCGACCGCGGCCGTCGTCAGGATGACCAAGCCGAACGCCATTTGGAAGATCCACCACGCATTCGCGCGGAACTCGCTCGTGGGTGCCGTGACGCTTTCCCAATAGAGTAGCGGCGGCAGAAAGACGACGAGCACCATATCGGGGCGCAATTCGATGGTGGGGACGTGCGGAATGAAACCAATCGCGATGCCGCCGAGCACCAATACGATCGGGTATGCAATGTTGATACGGTTCGCAATCGTCACCAGCACCACGATGGCGGCGAAGACTACGAAAAGCGCGCTCGCGGGGTTTTGCTCCATACCCCTAATGCTTCCCATGGGACGGCAAAGCGTCAAGCAAGCGGGTGTTGGGTGGCCTTGACCCTAACGATGTCGTCGAACATGAACGACTCGTCTGATCCGGCAGCCCTCCTCCAATTTATCCGCGCCGCTAAGGCCGACGGCGCCGACGAAGGCTTCATCGTCGGCTTGCTGCGCCAAAACGGTTGGTCCGAGCGCCGAATCTTCGCGGCCTTCACGGCCTACTACAAAGAGACCGTCGGCGTTGCGGTCCCGGTGCGGGGCAGCCGGTCGGAGAATGCGCGCGATGCCTTCCTCTATTTGCTGGCGTTCGTCACGCTGGGCATTTGGACGGTCGCCTTCGTGTGGCTCGCCAGCGCGCTGGTCGGCCACGCGTTCCCGAGCGCCCTCGACTATCAAAACGATACGGGGCCCGAGTTCCGCTCCAGCGTCGCCGGGCAGTTGGCCAGTCTGATCGTCGCCTTTCCCATATTTCTGTTGGTCAGCCGTTCCATCGTGCGCGAGACCGATCGCCGACCCGAATCGCTCGAATCCGGAGTGCGTAAATGGCTGACCTATCTCGCGCTCGTCATTACGTCGGTCACGCTGCTCTTCGATGCCGTCTGGTTCTTGCAGCAGTTCTTGGAGGGCGACTTGACGCTGCGATTCGTCCTCGACGTGTTGGGCGTCTTCTTGGTCGCCGGCGGCGTGCTGTGGTACTACTTGGGCACCGTTCGCACCACGGCTTCGCCGCCGGGGCGCGATCGCGCATTCGGCTGGGCCGCGACGATTGCCGTCGTCACCATCGTGATCTTAGGTTTTACCGGAACTGGGGGGCCGTGGCACGCTCGCGTGCTTTCGGTCGACGAACGTCGCGTCACGGACCTGCGAACCACGGCCACCCGGCTGACCGAAATCTACGCGAAGAACAAAGCGTTGCCGGCATCGCTGCCTCCCGCTGCCGAGGTTGACCCGACAACGCAGAAACCATATACGTACATCCCCCTCGGCGGCTCACGCTTCCAACTCTGCGCGACGTTCGACGAGGAAGATATCACCGGAGCGGATATCTTTTGGCGGCACCCTGCGGGCCTCAAGTGCTACACGGTCGACGCCTCAACCTTTTAGGGTGCGGCGCGGGCGCCGGTTCTTTGACATCGCTCGAACGATCGTCTCGCCCCGCCTCGCCGCGTCGAACGGATCGCCCGCGTCGTCAATCGCCGCTGTAATGAGCGCCCGAACGCCGCGTTTTCTTAGCGTGGCGGCACTCTCGAGGCGAATGTGGCGCACTTGGCGCCCGCTCCCCACGAGCAAACCATCGGGATCCGCAAGCCGTACGCCCCACAAAAAGCAGAGGCTCACCTTTTGCGGATGGATCACGATCGAAAAGAGCGCCTCGGAGGGACGCTCGCTGGGTCCGAAGCCAACAACGAGCGCATAGGCGTTGTCGTAGACTAACTCGTACGCCCCTGGTAGGCGCTCGCGCATCGTTTCCAGCGCGCTTCTCGCAAGCGCGGCAATCTCGGGACTGAACTGCGCGACGAAGCCTTCGAGCGCTACTCGCGGCCTTTTCGAAGCGTTTCGAGCTCCTCCAACGTGCGTGGCCAATCGGATTTCAAAAGTCTCGAAAGGCTGCGATCGGCGAGAAGTTTTCCCCCCGTTTGGCAGCGCGCGCAATAGTTCGTCTCGTTATCGGCATAGCGTATGCGCTGAACCTTTTCGCCGCACGCAGGGCACGATTCCCCGTACCGGCCGTGCACGGCCATATCTTTGCGAAAGGCGGTGACGTGCTTTGGGAACTCCCGCTGGGCCTCGGCCTGAAGACGGTCAATCCAGAGGCGCAGCGTGGATTGGGTGGCACGAAAGAGCCTCACCCATTGGTCTTCGTCGAGTTTATGAGTTAGTGCGACGGGCGAGAGCTGCGCCGCATGGAGGATCTCGTCGGAATAGGCGTTGCCGATTCCACTGAGAATGCGGGGGTCGGTGAGCGCGCGCTTGAGCGTCCGGTTCTCCGCCATGAGAGCGTGACGAAACGAATCATAGTCGCTGCCAAGAACGTCGAGTCCACCGGGATCCACGGCCGCGAGAGCGCGTTCACCTTTAAGGACGTGCAGGGACGCGCGGCGCTTGGAACCGGCTTCGGTAATAATGAGCGACCCGTTGGGGAAATCGAGAACGGCTAGCGTAGCGCGATTCGTGGCGCCGCCGCCTGCTGGTTTCCAATGGAGCCGTCCGGCGATCATCAGGTGAAGCACGAGCCAGTAATCGTCATCGAATCCGATGGCGATGCGCTTTCCGATTCGCCGCAACTCGCGAACGGTGCGGCCCTGCAGGACGGAAGCCGGCGGTTCCTGGGTTCGTAAGACGAATGGATTGACGACGGTGATCCGCTCGAGGGGCTGACCCACAATACGCGGTTCGAGGGCGGTCATGTAGGCGGCGATGTCGGGCAGCTCGGGCACGCAAAAGGCTTCGTCCCGACGGCGGCCTTTCCGCCGTTACCTCACGGCGTGATAGAATGAAGCAATGAGCGGCCGGCCACTGGAAGTTCGAATGGCGCACCTCGAAGGGGGCTACCAGCAGCTCGACAAGCGTCTGGGCGATCTCGCCTCGAGCATAGATTCGCGCTTCGCGCAGGTCGACGCGCGCTTCGCGCAGGTTGACGCGCGCTTCGCGCAGGTTGACGCGCGCTTCGTGCAGATCGACGCGCGATTCGGGCAGATCGACCTTCGCCTGGACGGCCTTGGACGGCGGCTGGACGGTTTTCAGTGGCGGATGACCTCGCTCATCGTGGTCACGTGGATCACGACGATGCTAACCATCCTCCTCAAGCACTAGGAGCCTAAAGGGCTATGGCGCACCCCGCACTTCGGGTTCGACGTCGACTGGGAAGTTAACGGACCGCGCGATAAAGCACAAGCGATGAGCCTCCTCATGCAGCGCGATCGCTCGCGCCAGGTCGTTGCCGGGGGATACCTTGACCGCGGGCCGCAGGGTCACGCGCACGAACTGCCCCGAACCGTCGCGCTCTTCCAGCGTTCCGGTCGCGGCGTCGCGATAATCCAGGACTACGATTTCGTTGACCGAGCAGAGATGCAAGTACCAAAGCATGTGACATGCGGAAAGGCTCGCGACGAGAAGCTCTTCGGGATTATAGCGTAGCGCGTCTCCGCGAAATGCAGGATCGCTCGAACCCGCAATATCGGGCTTACCCTGCGCGGCGATCGTAAAGTTGCGCGAGTAGCTGCGATAGGACTTCGTTCCCTCGCCGTCGGCCGACCAACGCACGTGCGTCGTATATTGATGGCTCTTCACTTGCCGCTCCCTTGCATTTGCAGGCCGTTATCATAGCAGAAGAAGGCACCCTTTTCGATGAGTCGGAAATCGTCGGCCAGCGATGCGAGTGATTTCGCTCAATGCCAACGGAATACGCTCCGCGGCGCGCCGAGGCTTCTTTGCGTGGGCCGCGTCGCAAGCGGCCGACGTCATCTGTCTGCAGGAGACGCGCGCACAGGAGCATCAGCTGCCGGCGGAGGCGATCGCGCTAGCCGGATTTACGCCGTATTTCGTCGACGCGAGCCGCCGCGGCTACAGCGGCGTAGCGCTCTACTCGCGCCAACAGCCAATCTCCGTACGGCGCTCGCTGGGCTGGGACGATATGGATTCCGAGGGACGCTTCGTGCAGGTTGACTTCGGCGCCGTGACGGTTGCGTCGCTCTACGTGCCTTCGGGGATCAGCGGTCCGGCGAGGCAGGCCTTTAAGATGAGTTTCCTCGAGCGTTTGCTCGGGATGCTGGCGCAGCCGCGGCATTCCGGCGGCGCGCATATCGTCTGCGGCGATTTCAACATCGCGCACAAACCGATCGACACTTATAATTTCGCACGAAACAGCCACGTGACTGGGTCGCTTCCCGAGGAGCGCGCCTGGATGGACGTCCTGATCGAACGCCTGGGCTGGGTCGATGCCTTTCGCGTCGTGAACCCGCAGGAAAAGCAGTACACGTGGTGGTCGAACTGGCCGGCGGCCTGGGACCGAAATCTCGGCTGGCGGATCGACTATCAGATCATCACGCCGGATCTCGCGCCGCGCGTCCAGCGCGCCTCCATTTACAAACAGGAGCGTTTTAGCGACCACGCGCCCCTCACGATCGACTACGACATTTTAATTAGTTAGGCCGTCTTGTCAACCCGTATCTTTTGGGTGCCTTCAGTCGTCTTGATGACAGTACCAAGTTTTTGAAGGGGACCTTAACAATGACCGACCGCAAGATGAACACGCCTCCCGTAGTATCGCCGCAGGAGTGGGAAACCGCCCGCCAGCAGCTGCTGATAAAAGAAAAAGCCGCGACCCGCGCTCGTGACGCGCTGGCCGCCGAGCGTCGCCGCATGCCGTGGATGAGCATCGAGAAAGACTACGCGTTAGACTCTGCCAAGGGTAAGGTCAGCCTGCTAGACTTGTTTGAGGGACGCCGCCAGCTGGTGATCTACCGCGCGTTTTTCGAGCCCGGCGTGCACGGTTGGCCCGAGCATGCCTGTCGCGGGTGCTCGCTGGGCGCCGATCAAGTCGCTAACCTCGCGCATCTGAACGCTCGCGATACCACGCTGGCCTACGTCTCCCGAGCGCCGCAGGCCGACATCGCGCGCGTCAAGGCGCGGATGGGTTGGGCGATGCCCTGGTACACGATGACCGACGGTTTCGACGCCGACTTCGGCGTCGACGAGTGGCACGGCACCAACGTCTTCTTGCGCGACGGCGACCGGGTGTACCGCACGTACTTCATCAACAGCCGCGGTGACGAGGCGCTGGGAAGTACGTGGAGCTACCTCGACATCACGCCGCTCGGGCGCCAAGAGACCTGGGAAGACTCGCCGGCAGGTTACCCGCAAAGCGAGCCTTATAAGTGGTGGAACTGGCACGACTCTTACGGTGCCGCGCAGGATGGCCAGTGGAGCGTCGTCGTCGATGCCGCGCAGGAGGTCCTACAATGATCCTTCTCGCGCATATTCTGGGGCTGTCGGTGGAAGAGGCTCTGGGACCATTGGCGAGCGGAGTCGGAACCGGGACGGTGATTTGGCTAGCTGCGATTCTAAGCAGAGTATTACGATGAACCTGCTGCAAGATAAGTCCGCAGTCGTTATCGGAGCTACTTCCGGCGTCGGCCTCGCAACGGTGAAACACTTGGTTTCCGAGGGGGTCTCGGTCGTCGCCGTTGCGCGAGGACGCGAGGGACTCAGCGCACTCTCCGCTCGGTTCGATGGCGCAGTGCGAACGGTCCAAGCCGATGCGACCGACGCGACGACGGCGGAGCGCTTGCTGCGCGAGTTCGATCCGCAGTTCGTCGTGCTCGCCGCCGGCGTCCGGCCGCAGATGGGGACGATTGACAAGTTCAGCTGGGAGGCTTTTTCATCGCCTTGGAACGCCGATACAAAAGCGGCATTTCACTTGCTCAAAGCCGTGCTCGCACTTCCGCTTCGCGCGGGCGGTACGGTTGCGATCGTTTCGAGCGGCGCCGCGATCGCCGGCTCGCCGCTGTCGGGCGGTTATGCCGGCGCGAAGCGCATGCAATGGCTGATGGCGCAATACGCGCAGGAAGTTTCGGACTCGAAGAAGCTCGGTATCCGCTTCCTGGCCGTCGTGCCGCGTCAGCTCATCGTGGACACGGAGATCGGAACCACCGCGGCCACCAATTACGGCGCCACGCAAGGCCTCTCGGCGGCGGAGTTTCTCAAGCGCCGCTGGAACGTGCCGCTCGACGCCGATACAGTCGGCGCGGCGATCGTAAGCGGTTTGCGAGGAGATATCGCAGACGGCGTCACGGCGATCGCGGTGACGGGTGAAGGCATCGAACCGTTGGAGTAAGGATGGAAGACCAAGCGCGCGCGCTGCTGCCGGCGATGCAAGAAGCACGCGATCAATTCATGGAGCTCGTCGACGAAGTGCGGCCCGAGCTCCACAGGTATTGCGCACGCATGACCGGTTCGGTCTTCGACGGAGAGGACGTGGTCCAAGAGACCTTAGCAAAAGCGTATTACGCCCTGGGTCAGATGGTGCAGCCGCCAAACTTAAAACCTTGGCTGTTCCGGATCGCGCATAACACCGCTATGGATGTTTTGAAACGATACGAACGACAGCACGTGGAGCCCGTTGCCGACGTGCCGGAGCGCGCAGAACCCGGCGAAGCCGGCGTCGATCCGGAGTTAGTGGAAGCGGCGCTTAGCATCTTCACCGAACTTCCGCCGGTGCAGCGCAGCGCCGCGATCCTCAAGGACGTGCTCGGGCAGACGATCGAGGAAACGGCGGAGACGATGGGAACGACCGCCGGCGCCGTGAAGGCGGCTTTGTCCAGGGCGCGCGCAAATATCGCTCGAGCGCCACGCGCGCGTTTAGAGGATCGCCCGCGACCCGTCGCCGTAGAGACGCTCGTGACCCTGCGGCGATACGTCGATCTCTTCAACGCCCATAACTGGGATGGGTTGCGCGCTCTGCTTGCCGCGGAATCACGCCTCGAAGTTGTTTCGCGCGTGCAACATCCGCGCGCGGTGGATGCGGGCTACTACGATCGCTATGCCGCGTACATCAAGGCCGGCGACCTCCGCGCGGAAGCCGGCTTCGTCGATGGCGTTCCGGTCATTGCGATGTTCGATCGGCCATCCAGCGAGAAGCCCGCGTATTTCATCTTGCTTGAGGTCAGCGCGGGCCGTATCTCGTTCATTCGCGATTTCCGTTACGTCCCGTACATCGCTAAGGATGCGCCCTACCGAGCCTTGAGAGAACCTTCGGTGGAATCAGACAGATGAGCGTGCCGCGCGTCGCGGAGGCGTCCGCGAAGACGACGCCGGCGAGCGCAGCCTTCTTCAGTTCGATGCTCGCGTCGCCGATGCTCCGGCCGATCGCAGCGCTCATCGTCGGCTCGTGACCGACGAGCATGATCGCATCGGCCTTATCGTGATCGTCGAGGATCTCGGAGAGCCGTCTGGCGTCAAAACCGCCGGCGAGCCGGACGTCTTCGACGATTTCGTCGCGCAGCTTTAGCTGACTCGCGACAATTTCGGCCGTCTGGCGCGCGCGCAGCAGCGGACTCGTCACGATAGCGTCGAGTTCGAGCGTGAGATCGGCGATGGCGCGCGCCTCGCGTTGCATTCGCTCGATCCCCTCGCGCGTCAGCGGCCGGTCAAAATCGCGGCCTTTCCATTCGTCGGGCTCCACGGCAATGCCGTGGCGCAAGAAGTAACAGTTCACGGCAACCTGGATTCACACGCCTTCCAGTCGACGTTGGCAAAAAACGCCTCGATGTACTTCCCTTTGTCGGAAGGTTTGTAATCCTTGATGAACGCGTGCTCCCAGACGTCCATTACCACCACCGGTACGAATCCGGCCAGATTTCCATTCTCGTGATCGCTGATCCAGTGATTGGTAATCTGTCCGTTGGTCGTATCGCAGTACGCGATGACCCAACCGATTCCACGCATGCCTCCGACGGCCATGAAATCTTTCTTCCATTCTTCGAAGCCCTCGTAAGCCTCGCCGAGGACGTTATAGAGCCGGCCCGTGCCGATCTCACCCGGCGCCTTGGCCATGTTGTCGAAGTAGTATTCGTGCAAGCGCATGCCGTTGTACTCAAAGCCGAGCCGGCGTACCAGCTCGGCGAATGCCGGATCGGCGCCGGCGACTTTCCCGGCCTGGCGGATCGCGCCCAGACGCTCGTTCAGCAGATTTGTGTTCTTAACGTAGCCCTCGTAAAGCGAGAAATGCATCTCGAGGGTCGCGTCCGAGATGCCGTTTAGTCCGGAAAGGGCCCATTTCTTTGGTGCATAGATCTTCATAGGGGACGGGTACCCATTTAACCCTGGTTCAATCCTTCGAGCGCGTTATCGCAGGGCGAACGCGCCGACGACCGCTCCTCCGAGAATCAGCAGCGCGGGGTTGAGACGCGTGCGCATCGAGGCCGCGAAGACGAGGAGCGCCACCGCCACAGTTACCCAACCGGTAACCGCGGTTCTGCCGAACGTAATGAGGCCGGCGACGGCAAGACCGATCGCCACAGGCGCAAGGCCTTTTTGAATCGACGACCGCCACGGCCAGTTCTCGAGCCGCTTCCAGAGACCGCCGACGAACAACGTCAGAATGCCGGTCGGCACAAAGAACGCAATTGCGGCGACCAGCGCGCCGGGGATTCCGGCGACGCGCTCGCCGATCGTCGCAACCATCATCATGTTCGGCCCCGGCGATATTTGACCGACGCTGTAGATATGAATCAGCTGCGGATAGGTGAGCCAATGATGGACGTCGATGACCAGATTTTTCATCTCCGGAAAGGCCGCCATGCCGCCGCCGATGGTTAGCAGCGAGAGATACGCAAAGACGCGGGCTATTGCAGGGATCTGATCCACGCGTGGTCCTCCTTCGGGTGTGCTCCGGGCTTGTGCGGCCGGAAGGCAAAGATCGACAGCGCGCCCACCGACAGCAGCACGACCGGTACCGAAAGTTTGAAGTAGTTGATGCCCAGGATCGCCGCCAGGATAAAGAATCCGTCGTAGAAGCCTTTCACCGTCTTCTTTCCGATTTGGAACCAGGTTGCCGCGATCAGCCCCGTCGCCGCCGCCGCGACGCCTCGGAGCGCCGCCGTGACCAACGGCCGGCTCCCTTCCTCGCCGTACGCGATGCCCGCAGCAATCATGAGAACCAGAGACGGCAGACACATCCCCAGCATCGCCGCGACTGCCCCGAGCCATCCGCGCAAGCGCTGGCCCGCAAGAATCGACATATTCGTCGCATTTAAGCCGGGCAAGGTGTTGCTGAGCGACATCAGCTCGAGAAACTCGGTATCGTCCAGCCATTTCTTTTTCTTGACCAGCGCGTTTCGCAGATAGGCTACGACGCCACCGCCGAAGCTCGTCGCTCCGATCTGCAGAAATACGCTAAAGATTGCGAGTATTGAGACCGGTCGCGAAGTAGGCGCGGCCGGGGTTTGCGGTTCCATCCGCCGGTCGTTCTCCGGCCAAGCGTATCAGGCATCTAAAAGGCTTGTGGGCGGCTCGAATGAAAGCGCCGCCCATGAGCACCTGGCAGACGCGGCTTCTGCACTCCCAAGCGCGCATTCCGCAGGGATATCGCTCGCTCGCGATGCCGGTTTACCGCGGCTCGACGACGCTCTTCCCCAACTCGGCCGCCGTTACCGACGACTGGGACCAAGAGCGCGCGGGTTATACCTACGGCCTCTACGGAACGCCGACGTCCCTCGAACTTGCCGCGCGGATCTGCGAGCTCGAATCGGGACGCCACACGATCCTCACCCCCGGCGGACAATCTGCGATCTCGCTCGTCGACTTCGCGTTGTTGAAAGCCGGCGACCATATTCTACTGCCTCAAAGCGTCTATCGCCCAAACAGGCAGCTCACCACGTCGGTGCTCGCGCGCTTCGGCGTAACCGCCACCTTCTACGAGCCGACGATCGGTGGCGAGATCGCAAAGCTATTCAACGAGAAGACGCGCTTGATTTGGACCGAAAGCCCCGGCTCGGTCACGATGGAAGTGCAGGATCTGCCGGCCATCGTCGAGGCGGCGCATTCGCGCAACGTATTGGTCGCGCTGGACAACACGTGGTCGGCGGGGGTGTTTCTCGACGCATTCGCGCACGGCGTTGACGTCACGATGCAGGCCATCACGAAATACATCGGCGGCCATAGCGACGTGCTGCTCGGTTCGGTGACGGTTCGAGAGGAAGTGCTGTACCGGCAACTCGGCGAGGCGCGGCAGGTGATCGGCGCCGCCGTCTCGCCCGACGACTGCAGCCTCGCGCTGCGCGGACTGCAAACGCTTGCCGTCCGTCTGGACACCATCGAACGCTCTGCGCTGGCGATTGCGAACTGGCTCGCCGAGCGCCCCGAAGTCGAGCGCGTCCTCCATCCCGCGCTCCCATCCTGCCCGGGGCACGATTTTTACACGCGCGATTTTCTCGGCTCGTCCGGGGTCTTTTCCATCGTCTTGCGACCGGGCCCGACGCGCGAAGCGGTTTGGGCCTTCGTCGATGCGCTGCAGCTCTTCAAAATCGGCTACAGCTGGGGCGGAACGACCAGTCTTGCGGTCGCCTACGCGATCGGCAAGGCCTCGGGGCGTCCGGCGTATGGCCACCGCCTCGTGCGTTTCAGCGTAGGCCTCGAGTCCACGAGCGATCTCATCGGCGACCTCGAGAAAGCCTTCGCGCGCCTCAAAGTGTGATTCCGTAGACCGTCCCAGCGACTAACCCAGGTGAAATGAGAACGAAGGACGCGCAGGCCGCTTTCGTCGATCGCCTCGACCGGCACCGCGGTGTTCTCGCCAAGGTCGCCGGCGCGTACTGCCGCGATGCCGCCGGCCGCGAGGACTTGATCGCGGAGATCGTCGCCCAGCTCTGGCGCGCCTACGGCCGCTTCGACGAACGTGCCGCCTTCTCGACCTGGATGTACCGGGTCGCGGTCAACGTCGCCATCTCATTCCAGCGCGCCGAGATGCGAAAGGCCAGGAACGTCGAGCCGGCCGAACCGGCAGTCCTCGAAACGCTGCCGGCACCCCCCGAGGCGCAAAGCGACGATGCCCTCGCGCTCTTGCGTGAGGTTATCGAAGAGCTCGACGAGCTGAATCGCGCGCTGATGATCCTGTATCTCGGCGACAACTCGTACGCCGAAATCGCCGCGATTCTCGGCATATCGGAGACGAACGTCGCCACCAAGATCGGCCGAATCAAACAACGCCTCAAGCGCGACATTGCTGCGCACAACAACGTCTAACGAACGGAGAACGCCATGGAACTCGAGGAAGTCAAAGCCGCATGGAACGAGAGCAATCGGAGGCTCGAGGCAAGCATTCGCCTCAACACGCTGCTCTTCACGCAATGGAACCTGCATAAGGCCGATGCGTCGCTGAAGCGGCTTGCGCGTGGGATCGCCTTCGAGCTGATCGTCAACCTGATCGGTATCGTCCTGCTGGGTTGGTTCGCAGCCGATCATATACGCGAGGCGAAATTCTTGGTTCCCGCGGCTATGCTCGATGCCTACGCGATCGCGCTGGTCGTTGCCGGAGCGCGTCAGCTCGTCGAACTGCGCAGGCTGGATTACGACGAACCCGTCGTCGCCATCCAATATCGCCTGCAACGCCTTCGGCTTTCGCGCATTCGCGCGACGATGGGGACGCTGCTCTTTGGTCCGCTGATGTGGGTGCCGCTTCTGATCGTCGCGATGCGCGGGTTCTTTGGCATCGATATCTACGCCGGCCCGAGCCCAGCGTGGCTGGCGGCCAACGTGCTCTTCGGAATCGCCGTTATTCCGATCGCCGTAGGAATTGCTAGAGCGTTCGGCCCCAGGCTCGAGCGCGCAACGCCGATTCGTTTCCTCGCCGACGAGATCGCCGGGCGCAGCTTAGCCGCTGCGCTCGACGATCTCGCCGCGATACGCCGATTTGCAGAGGATGGCTAATCACTCTGCGAGTGCAGGCTCTCGATCCGCAAGCTTCCCTTGAGGAGTTCGTGGGGACGGTAGTAGGGCGGCTGCGTCGGAATATTGAGCGGCCGCAGGTGAAGCGTCTGGCAGTTCATCGTCGAGGGGAAGTGGTTGACGACGGTTCCGGGAATTTCCGCGAGCGATGCCGGGTTAAGGCCCGTGGACCCGTTGAGTTTCGCAAGGTCGAAGGCGCCGGCGAGGTCGGAGAGCTCTTTGCTCGGATAGTCGCGCGGACCATATGGCTCGACCGAAGCTTCGTCGGGAAGCGAGGCCATCGCCGGAACGCCAAAGACCCCCTCGACAAACTTCGAGACCGAAACGGTGTCGCTGTAGTCGTGCACGACGGTGCCGGAGAGCGAGTAGGGCGAGACGACGATGAACGGAAGCCGCTGCCCGTCGCCACACGGGAAGCCGTCGTTGCACTGTTCGAAGGCCGTCGGCGCGACGTGATCGTAGAATCCGCCGCCGTCATCCCAGGCGATCAAGATCGCCGAGTCTTTCCAATACTTGCTCGACGCGATCGCATCGACCCACGTTGCCACGAACGCTTCAGAGATCTGGACGTCGGCATCGCCGGGACCCGGATGGTCGTCGTCGCCTATGTAATCCGCCTGAATCAACGGGTTCTTGCTGGCCGGCTTCCAGCCGAAATGGTTGGCCTTGGAGCCTTTGACGAAGAAGACGCCGCTCTCCGGCAGCGTCCCGGTGGTGATCTGCTTCATCAAGGCTTGGGTCGTGTTGACCTGCGACCAGTAGGCCTTATTGTTGCGGATGTAGTCGAAATACTGCGGAGCGTTGTGGTGCGCGACATAGCCGGCGTCAGCCGAGTCGCCGTGAGTTCTGACGAAGCCTTCTTGCGCCCACATCCACGGGATCGAGGACTGTTTTAACGCCGCAATCGCCGTGAGATCTTTCATCACTCTGCCGGCGTGTGCTTCGGCCGACTGGGCCTCGGAGGCACCGCCGAGCGTCATGCCGAGCGTCGCATAACTCTGAGGAATTTGGACGGTCGTATCCTTGCCGGTATACGGCCCTGCGAACGGATCGAGGTCGCCGTTGATCGGAACGCCGGGACCTTCGCTCTGATTCGAGGCTAGCTTCGGAAACCGGTGCTCTTCAGAAATGCCGGCTTGTCCGGCGAACATCGAGACGTTTCCGGGCGACGACGGGCCGGTTTCGGACTGGAAGTAATAGTCGAACAGCGTGAAGTTATGGGCGTACATCCAGAGATATGGGATCGTATCGCAATCGTAGACCGCCATCGTCGTGAGGCCATACTGGCGCGCCGCGGCGGGTTTGAGGCCATAATTCTTGATGTTGTCGATCTCTTCCCCGGAGAGGAACTTGTCCATGTTGCCGCCGTCGAACTTCTTTTCGAGGATGTAGCGGTCTTGGTCCGGCCCGAGCACGTCGGGGTCGGTGGTCTTAAAAACCGTTTGCTCCCTATTGGCGACGCGGTCGTATTGCGTGTAGCCGTGCTTTCTCGCCAGCGGCGTTCTGAGGTTTTCGGCGCCGGGGTACGTGCCGAAATAGTTATCGAACGAGTGGTTCTCCTGGAAAATAACGAAGACGTGCTTGATCTTCTGGTGCAGCCTGTGCAGCAACACGCCGTGCTCTGCCGGCGTAAGCCGGGTCGTCTCGATCGTGCCGTAGCCGGTCGCCGGCATCAAGGACGATGCGTTGTTGCACCCCGAGATAACCGAAACGACGAGTGCACTCGCCGTTAAGGCGGCCGAAAAACGTTGAAGATTCATTCGTAATGCTCCATGAAGGTGCGAAGTAGTTCCGAATGGAGGGGTTCGGCGAAGTCCTGTGCTTGACTCGTTAACGGAGGCTAAGAATTCCTTTAAGTGCGATTATTCCAGATAGTGGGTTTAGGCGCCGGAGACTGGGCCCGGTTCGAAACGGGCGAAGCCCTTTACAGCGACGACGCACGCGGCGAAGGCTAGGAGCGCCGATGCGATCATGGCACTGCGAAATCCGCCAGCGTACGAAGCCGACGTCGTAACGACGACGCCGAGGACCGCGACGCCGATCAATCCCGCGGTTCGCGCAACCGCATTATTGATGCCCGAGGCGACGCCCGAGTGTTCGACTGGGACCGAGTTCATCACCGTCGTCGTCAAAGGGGCGACGAAGAGCGCGCCGCCGCAGCCCAAGATCGTCGCCGCCGGAAAGAAGGTCGTCCAATAGGAGCCATCGTTTCCAGGCAAGGCAAAGGCCAGGAATCCGAAACCTGCAAGAATCGCTCCGAGAATCAACGGCTTGCGCGCGCCGATCCGCGCGACTAATCCCCCCGACCAGCGCGACGCCGCGACCATGATGAAGACGAACGGCAATAGTGCGGCGCCGGCCTCCGTCGGCGTGTAATGATGGACGTTGATGAGCACGAACGGCACGAAGTAGAGGCTGCCGCCGATTGCGGCGTAGAGAAAGAACGTGTAAATATTGGCCGCGCTGAAGTCTCGCGAAGCGAAGAGATCGCACCGCACCATCGGGTCGGGCGTGCGCCGCTCGAAGAGAACGAAGGCACAGAGCACCGCGATTCCGGCCAGCGTGGTGCCGAGCGCCACGAGAGTGATGCGTCCGGCATTCATGGCGATAAGCCCGTAGACCAGCAGGCCGAGTCCGGCCGTCGCCAGCGTCGCTCCGACGACGTCGATGCGCCGGTCGGCCGAGTCGTCACGGCTCTCCGGCACTCCGAACTGCAGCACCACCAGCACGAGGATCGCAAGGGGAACGTTGATGACGAAGACGTAGCGCCACGAGAACTCCTGGGTGAGCCAGCCGCCGATGATCGGCCCGCCGGCCGACGTCAGCGCCGAGAATCCCGACCACAGGCCGATGGCGCGTCCCCGCTGTTCGCCCGAGTAGGACGCGCTGATTAATGCGAGGCTGCCCGGCGTCAGGAGCGCTCCGCCGATGCCTTGGACGCAGCGCGCCGCGATGAGCGCGTCGATGCTGCCGGCGAGTGCGCACGCGATGGAAGCGGCCGCGAAGAGCACCACGCCGATCGTGAAGATTCGGCGGCGTCCGTAAAGATCGCCCAGAGAGCCGCCCAGTAGAATCAGCGACGAGAGAAAGAGCGCGTAGCCTTCGATTACCCACTGCGTTTGGCCGGTTTCGGCGTGAAGCTCGTGCTGAAGGACCGGCAGCGACACGTTGACTGCGGTGCCGTCGATAAAGCTCATCGACGACCCGAGGATCGCCGCGATCAGAACCCAAGGCAGCTTCACCAGGCGCCCTTCTCCATTCCGCTTCCGTCACCCTGAGCGGATGTCATCCTGAGCGCTTCGACTACGCTCAGCACAGGCTCCGTCGAAGGACGAAAGGGCGATTCTTCAAACCACCTCTACCGTGAGCGAACTTCTTGACCGTCCGCTGCGAACGGCCATTTTGGCGGCCGCCGACAATCCGCTCGTGCGCCGCGGCGTTACCCGTTACGGGATGCGATTGGGAGCGGGCCGTTTCGTTGCGGGCGAGAACATCGCGGACTTCTTGCCGGTTGCGCGTGAGGCGAACCGGCGGGGTTTTTCGGTCGCGGCGACGCTGCTCGGCGAGAGCATCCGCGATGCCGCCGAGGCAAAGGGCGTGACCGAGGAGTACTGCCGGCTCTTGCAAGCATTTGCGCAGGACACGGTCGATGCCAACGTCGCCTTCAAACTTACGCACGTCGGCCTCGATATCAGCCCCGAACTCGCGCTGGAAAATGCGTCGCGCATTGCCGCCCAGGCGCAGGCGACGAAGAATACCCTGCGGCTGGACATGGAGCAATCCGGCTACGTCGACGCAACCCTGCGGATCTACCGCGTGCTGCAGGAACGCTACGGCTGCGCCGGCTTCGTGCTGCAATCGTATCTCTATCGCAGCGAATCAGACCTGCGCGCGATGCTGCCCTCCGCGCCGAACGTCCGCATCGTCAAAGGCGCCTATCTCGAACCGCCCTCGCGCGCCTTTCCCGACAAACGCGAGGTTGACGAGAACTACGTCAAGCTCGCCGAGCTGGCGCTTTCGCACGAGGGTTACACTGCAGTCGCGACGCACGATGCGTCGATCGTGGCTCGCGTCGAAGAGTTCACTGCCGCGCGTGGCGTGCCCAAGCGCGGGCGCTTCGAGTTTCAAACGCTCTACGGCATCGCCGAGCCGCTCGCGCGCGGCTTGGTCGAGCGTGGGTATCGCGTGCGCCTTTCGATACCGTACGGCTCCTTTTGGTTTCCATACTTGATGCGCCGCCTCGCCGAGCGCCCCGCAAACGTCGGGTTCTTTCTCAGGAACGTCTTCGCGCCGCGATGAGCGCAATACGCGGAATCTGGGCAGCGGCGCTCACGCCCGTCACCGCAGATTTTCAACCTGACGCCGCCAAAGCGATTCCGTACTACCGCGCGCTGCTCGAAAACGGCTGCGACGGAATCAACGTTCTCGGAACGACGGGCGAGGCGATGTCGTTTAGCGCCGGCCAGCGCGAGCGCTACATGCAGGCGCTGGCATCGAGCGGCCTGCCGATGCAACGAATGATGGCCGGGACGGGCGCCGCATCGCTCGACGAGGCCGTCGCGTTGACGCGCGCTGCGCTCGGTTGCGGCTTTGCGGCCGCGTTGATCATGCCGCCGTTCTTTTACCGCGAAGCGCGCGACGAAGGGATCGCAGCCTTCTTCGATGCTCTGATTGCCGCGGTGAAGCCGCCGCCCAAGAGTCTGCTTCTCTATAACTTTCCGCGGATGACCGGAATCGCGCTGCATGCCGATTTGGCCAATCGGCTGATAGCAGCTTCCGGCGACCGCATCTTCGGAATGAAAGACAGCTCCAACGACGCGCGATTGCAGACCGAGATTATTGCGCGCCGGCCGGGAGCCTCGATCTTTCCCGGCTCGGAGAGCGATCTGACGGAGGCAAAGAGGCGCGGCGCCGCCGGCTGCATCTCCGGCAGTGTCGCGCTCTGGCCCGGGTTGGCAAAGAGCGTCTTCGAAAACGGCGATGAGGCGCAGGCCGGCGAGCTGAGGCGACTGCGCGCGTCACTCGACGGGATACCGCTTGTTGCCGCCGTGCGCTATCTCACAGCGCGGTCCCACGCCGATCCGGACTGGGAACGCGCGATGCCGCCGCAACAACCACCCTCAGTGGAGCAGCGGGAAAGGCTCGATCGCGCGCTAGCCTCGATCTAGAACGCGGAGGCGATCGTTTCTCAAGGAGTACGCGGTAAGATTACCGCTTTCATCCGAGCAGTAGACCGAACCGTTGACCACGATCGGACTCTGCCAGTGAATCCCCCCGATCGTGCCGCCGGCGCCGCGGTTGGCGCTGCTCCAAAGCTCGCTTCCGTTGAGTGCGTTGAGCGCGACGATCGCGCCATCAAACGCAACGAAGACGATGCCGTTGGCGACAACCGGCGACGATCCCTCACCGTAACTGCTCCCTGGGCTGGCCTGCCAGATGCTCGCGAGTTCGCTGACGCCGGACTTGTTGGTCTTCATCCGATACGCCGTCACCTCGTTGCTGAATCCTAAGAAGATCCAAGCGTTGTTCGACGGATCGGTCCAGACCGCGGGAGCGGAGAAGAGGCCGCCGGGCAGATCGACGAGTTGCAGTTCGTCTCCGACGCCCGGCAGCGCGGCGCGATTGAGCAGCTTGAGTATCGCGTCCTTGCCGCCCTCTACGATCATGTAGGGCGTTTGGCTCGTCGCCTGATCCGGCAAAATCCCCGGCGACGAGCTTCCCAAATCGGTGTCGCCTTCCTGGAGTTGCCTATAGTCGGTGGGCGTGTAACTGCCGAGCAGGCTTGAAAGGTCGGCACTCAGCGACAAGAGCGAGTCGCCGTAGTTGTCCGCACCGTGGGACGCATCGAACTGGCCGTTTCCAGTGGCGGCGTAGATGCGGCCGTCCATCGACGAATCCGGGTCAACGACTACGCCCCCGCGCCCCCAAATTCCGGATCGCTGCTGTGGGCACGTATGCGCTCTGACGAGCTTCCGATACTTGCTGCACAGGGAGTTGAAGATGGTCGTCTTACCGGACTTCAGGTCGACCGCGACGACGTGGCCGTCGTATGGGGGCGCATCGCCGTCATAGCCCGACGTTACTGCATAGAGGTATCCGTTGGCCACGTTGAGCGGCGATGCATCCTTCTCGGTTAAAGGCAAGAATGTGATGCGCACGGGAAATCCCGGTGCTTGCTGCTCGCGGCCCGTTGCCGCGGAGATCTTATGCACCATGCCGTCTATGCCGGGGACGTAGATACTGGTTCCCGACGGGTCTGCGGCCGGCGTGGAGTCGGTGATGGTGGAACCGTGCGTCCTAAAACGCCAGACGATCTTGCCGGTGGTCGCTTCGATGCCAAGGGTTACGCCATCCATCCTCGTCTGGAAAAGCATCGGCACTTCTGCACGCCCAATCCGAACGTGTTCGAGCAGAATGGGCGTGGAATCCGCGACGGCGCCGAGCGAGACTTGCCATCGTTTGTGCAAGCGATGGACGTTGCCGGCCGTCAGCGTGCGTTCGTCCGCATTGAATCCACTGCGTGCCGTGTCGAACCCGAAGAGCGGCCAATCGGTCGCCAAGGCGGGATGAAGCGCCGCAGCGAGGAGCCCGGTCAAGACGGCCGCCGTTGAAAACGCTCTGACCGTGGGCGGCGAGTAGTTCGAGAGCTGCATCGGCGCTATTTCAACGAGTACGCCGTGAGGTTACCGTTTTCGTCGGAGCAGTAGACCCAACCGTTGACCACGATCGGGCTCTGCCAATGAATCGAGCCGATATTGACGCCAGTGCTCTTTGAGGCGCTGCTCCACAGTTCTTTTCCGTTGACCGCGTCGAGCGCCACGAGTGCGTCGTCAAAGGCGACGAAGACGATGCCGTTGGCAACGACCGGCGACGAGCCCTCGCCCTGACTGCTGCCGGGGCTCGCGCTCCAGATGCTGGCGAGCTTGCTGATGCCCGACGAGCTCGTCTGAAGCTGATAGGCCATAACCTCATTGCTGAAGCCGAGGAAGACCCAGGCGTTGCCTGATCCCTGCGCCCAGATGGCTGGGGCGGAGAAGAGACCGCCGGGCAGATCGACCGTCTGCAGCTCGCCGCCGAGGCCGGGCAGCGCCGCGCGGTTGAGCAGCTTGAGGATCGCGTCCTTGCCACCTTCGACGATCATGTACGGAGTCTGGCTCGTCGCTTGATCCGGCAAGATCCCCGGCGATGAGCTTCCCAGATCGGTGTCACCGTTTTCGAGCTGCTGATAATCGGTTGGCGTGTAGCTTCCGAGCAGGCTCGAGAGATCTTCACTGAGCGACAGGAGCGAGTCGCCGTAGTTATCCCCGCCCGAGCCGGCATCGAACTGGCCGTTTCCGGTAGCAGCGTAGATTCGGCCGCCCAACGAGGAATCCGGATCGACGACGGCGCCGCCGCGCCCCCAGATCCCGGAGCGCTGCTGCGAGCACGTGGTCGCTTTGATCAGTTTGCGATAGGTGCTGCAGAGCGAGTTAAAAACGGTCGTCTTGCCGCTGCTTAGGTTAACGGCGACGACATGGCCGTCGTACGGCGGTGCGTCGCCGTAATAGCCCGACGTTACCGCGTAGAGGTAGCCGTTGGCGACGTTGAGCGGCGATGCGTCCTTCTCGGTCAAAGGCAAGCGCGTGATCCGCGCCGGAAATCCGGGTGCGTGCTCCTCGCGGCCCTTGGCGGCGGAAACCTTGTGCACCTTACCGTCGATGCCGGGGACGTAAATGCTGGTGCCCGACGGGTCCGCGGCCGGCGTCGAATCGGTGATCGTCGAGCCGTGCGTTGTAAAGCGCCACACGATCTTACCGGAAGTCGCGTCGATGCCGAGCGTCACGCCGTTGGTCGTCGTTTGAAAGAGCATCGGGACTTCTGCGCGCCCCAGCCGGACTTTGTCGAGAAGAATCGGCGTCGAATCGGCGGTGGCGCCGAGCGCGACTTGCCACCGCTCGCGCAGGCGACGGACGTTACCGACGGTCAGTGTGTGTTCGGCGGTGTTGAATCCGCTGCGGGCCGGGTCGAATCCGAAGACCGGCCAACTCGTGGCGGCGGCGGGGAGGAGCGTCGCGGGAAGAAGGCCGGCGACGGCGGCCAATGTCAAGAGTGGTCTGGCCATGGCGAGGACTTCGGCGAAGAGGCCGTCAAGGTCTGCTTATGACGGAGTCGAGCAACGCCCAACCGCGAATTCCCGACACGTTACAGCGCCGGACCCTCGAGAAACGCCGCAGCATTCGCGAAGTCGTTTTTGGAATGCAGGATGGCATCCTTACGACGCTCGGGATCATTACCGGCGTCGGCGTCGCCGAGGGCGAAAGAAGCGCCGTCTTTATCAGTGGATCCCTCGCTCTGTTCGCGGGCGCGCTCTCAATGGGTGTCGGGGAGTACCTCGGGCGAAAGGCCGAGCGCGAGGTCGTTCAAGCGACCATCGACATGGAAAGACGCGAGATGGAAACCGATCCGCAGGGCGAGTTCACCGAACAGGTGGCGTACTATAAGCTCAAAGGTTTCAGCGCGCAAGAAGCGGAGATGATCGTCAAACGATTGACACAGCATCCCGAAATCTACCTCTACGAGATGGTGCGCGACGAGTTCGGCATCGACCCCCGGGAAGCCGACGGTACGGATCTGTTGCGCGGGCCTTTTGCAATGAGCGGTTCTTTTGCCATCGGCTCGCTGCTTCCGATCCTGGCCTTCACGCTGCCGCTGTCGGTCTTTGCGTCGACCCTTACGTCGCTGCTCTTCGCCCTCGTCGGCCTCTTTGCCGTCGGCTATTTCGCCGGAACGCTCAGCGAGCGAAGCCCGATCGGCAAAGGCCTGGAGGTGGCGATGTATGGATGCATCGTTTTTGCCCTCTCGTATCTCGTCGGCCATTTCATTCCGCCGCTCTTCGGCCAGGCACCGGCGCCCGTTGGCGGTTAGTCTGGTCCACGCGCTGGCAGCGGGCATCCTCCAAGCCGCGATGTTTTTCTGGGATAGCCTGTTTGGCTTGATCTTCGGTTTTCTCGTCTCTGCAATCGTGCAAGTGATGTTGACGCCGGCGACGCTGGAGCGCTACCTAGGTCCAGGACTCAAAGGACTGCTGTACGGCGCGGGCTTCGGCGTGATCTCCTCGTCCTGCTCGTACGGGGCGGCCGCCGCCGCGCGCGGGTTCTATCGCAGCGGTGCCGACATCCGTTCGGTCTTCGCGTTCCTCATCTCATCGACCAATATGAATCTTGCGATTCTCATTCTCTTTTGGTCGCTGCTGGGGTGGCGGTTCGCCTTCGCCGAGTTCTTCGGCGGCGTCATCATCATTGCCGTCGTGACGCTTGGCCTCTCGCTCTTCTTCGGCAACGCGCAGCTCGCGCGCCTCCAGCATGAATACGTTGCCGGCACGCACGCCGACGAAGAAGGGGGCTGCGGGCATCACCATGGAGGGTCGCCGCAAAAACGCGGATGGAGCGCCGTTGCGGCGACGGCGCTCGCCGACGTNNCGAATGCTGCGCACGGAGCTGATCGTCGGCTATTTGATCGCGGGCTTTGCCGCGGCACTCGTACCGGCCGGCGCACTCGCCGCCGCGCTTCGCGCGGTCGGCTCCGTGCCCTTTATCGGCTATGTACTGCTGCTGATCGTTGGCTTGCTGATCGCGGTCGCGACCTTCGTCTGTTCGATGGGGAACGTGCCGGTGGCGCGATATCTCGCCAACGCCGGCATCCCGCTGGGCGCCAACACCACCTTTATCTACGGCGATCTGCTGATTCTGCCGCTCATCGCAATCTACCGCAAATCATTTCCCGATCGAATAACCTGGGCATTCGTCGGCCTTTTTGTCGCCGGCGCGATGCTCGCGGGCGCGATCATGGAACGGCTCATCGGCGGCGGCGCCAGCGCAATGTCCGGCGCTTCGATGACGCTCAACGACCGCTTTACGCTCATTTCAAACATGGTCGCGTTGGCGGCGGTCGCCGCGCTAGCTCTTGCCACGCTCCGGAGTAAAGCGCGAGGAGAGACTTCTCCTTAGAAAGTTACTCAGGGTCGCCGTGGGAGAGTGCGGGGCGGTGCGCGATGAACCAGCGCGCGTCGTGTTGCGATGGAATCACCGTGAACTTGCGCGGCTTCTGGTTGTAGTCGAAGACGTCGCTGATGCTCGCGGCTCGGTTATCGGTGGTCTCGAGGCCGCCTACGGTTAAGCCGAAGTTCTGCTCGACGTATTTGAGGATGCTGCCGAACTCGTATTGCGTGTGCGAGACGTACCCGGACTGACTCGTTTGGCCCACCTTTGCGTACGGGGAGACCACGATCATCGGCACGCGGAATCCAAGGCCGCCCTGATCGTCGCGACATTGCGACTTGGAGAGGCAAGGGGGTGCAGCGTTATCATAAAGGCCGCCCCAATCGTCCCAAAGGATAACGATCGCCGTCGAGTTCCAGTACGAGCTCTGGCCGACGGCATTGACGACGCTGGCTACCCAAGAGGGGCCGTTGTCCTCCTTTTCACCGAGATGGTCGTCGTCGGTATCATTCGGAATGACCCACGATACCGCAGGCAGCGCTCCGTTGGAAATGTCGTTTAACACGTTGGTCTCGGGCATGTCAACGTTGGTGCCCCACTCTTTGCCGTAGCGCACCGATGCAATCACGTCGAACGCGTTAAGCTCTGCACCGGCGCAGCCCTTGCACCCCTCTTCGCTGCTGGGGCACTCGGCGCTCGACGGCGTCCCGATGAAGCAAGGGGAGTAATACTTCCAGCTGACTCCTGCGCTGTCGAGCAGATCCGCCAGCGTTGTGTACGTCGTGCTGCCGGAGTACGGAAAGTCCTCCGTGCACGGGTAGGGGCCCGTGTCACTTTCCCACTTGAGCTTGAGCGTGATGAGATTGGTCACCGTTGGCTTCGGCGCGTCGCATCCCCACGGGTAAAGCGTCGGGGTGTCGATCATGCTCGCGGACGAGCCGTAGGGTCCGGCCAGCGCCGTACCGCCGCGAATCAGGTCCTGATGCGCGCTGAAGCTTCCGCTGCCTTGCGTTTGGAACATCGCATCGGCGAGGACGTACTGCTCGGCCATGTCCCAATACGGCGCGATGTCGGTTGGATTGACGTACTGGTATGGGTAGGTGCTTGGCAAGCCTCCGCCCCCGCTCCACTTCCGCTGGCAAATGCCTTCGGGTTCGTAGTTGAACCCGTCCATCTTTCCGCCGTCATAGGCCGCGATGAAGGAGTAGTAACAGTGCCCGATGTCGTGGTTTTTTGGCGTCGGGAGCAGCGCTTGTTCGGTGAGCTTCACCGGCTTGTCGACCCACTTGCCGCCTTTCTTGACCTTCTCTTTACCTGCCATCGTATCGTTAGCGCCGGGAAACCCCGCGAAGAGGTTGTTGAAACTGCGGTTCTCCTGAACGATAATCACAACGTGCTGGATCGGCGAGCTTCCCGTATGCCGGTGAAGCGAAAAGCCATTTGGAAGTGCCAGCGGACTGCCGGCGGCGCCGCCGCCGCACCCTGCCAGAACAGTCGCCGCCACGCCAAAAAGAATTGTACGCCGGCTAAAACCTACTATTGTCATCAAGTCCCTTCCTGAAACCACGAACCACCGCTTTCGACGCTAAGGGGCGTTCATCCTGAGCTCCCCAAGCGAGCTGCGGGTTGCGGTACCAGCTTTTTGGGGTAATCTGCAGCATGCCTTTGATTGAGATCGTCCTCGTGCTGATCGTCGTGGGGGTGCTCCTGTGGCTGGTCAACAACTACATCCCAATGGCCGGCCCGATAAAATCGCTGTTAAATGCGGTCGTCGTGGTCGTTATGGTCGTTTGGATCCTCAAGGTTTTCGGCCTCTGGCACTACATCACGCACATTCGCGCCGGCTAAGGGTACTCGGCGCCTTCCTCGCCGCGCTCCTCACGGGCGCGACGGGGCGTCACGCGATGGTCGCGACGGCGCAGCACGACGCCACCCAGGCCGGCGTCAGCATCTTACGCGCCGGCGGCAACGCCGTCGATGCAGCAATTGCCGTTGCGTATGCGCTGGCGGTGGTCGACCCGTGTTGCGGGAACATCGGCGGCGGCGGTTTTATGCTGATTCGGTTACACGACGGCAGCGAGCGCTTTGTGGACTTTCGCGAGACGGCGCCGCTGCGCGCCACGCCCACGATGTTTCTCGACCGTTACGGCAACGTTCGCACGCAAGCGGCCCGCAAGGGCTGGCTAGCCGTCGGCGTGCCGGGAACGGTGGCCGGAATGGAGACGGCGCGGCGCGAGTTCGCGACGATGTCGAGGCGACGTTTGATGGCGCCGGCAATCGCGCTTGCGCGCGAGCTCAATCCGCAACTCGCCAACACGCTCGTACTTATCGCAAAAGACGGCTCCGATGCGTTCTATCGCGGACCCATTGCGCGCGCGATCGTGCGGGCTAGCAACGCGAACGGCGGCATTCTCACGCTGCGAGATTTTTTGGAATATCGCGTCGAAGAGCCGCGGCCGATTCACTGCACCTACGACGGCTACGACGTCATCTCGGCGCCGCCGCCCAGCTCGGGTGGCGTGACGTTGTGCGAGATCCTTAACATACTGGCACCCTATCCGCTGGCGTCTTGGGGCTGGCACGACCTCCGGTTCTTACACTACGCGACCGAAGCCGAGCGGCACGCCTTCGCCGATCGCAACGTCTACCTCGGTGACCCGGATTTTGTGGCGAACCCGGTAGCGCAGCTGCTCGCCCCGTCGTATGCCGCTAAAGTGCGTTCGGAGATTCTTCCGGATCGCGCGACGCCTTCGAGTGATGTGCGTCCCGGGCTCGGCACGCCGGCAGACGAAGGAGCGGAGACGACGCATTACTCGATCGTCGATCGTTGGGGAAATGCGGTTGCCGTCACCTACACGCTCAACGACTCGTTCGGCGCCGGCGTCGTCGCGGGCGACACCGGCTTTCTCCTCAACGACGAAATGGATGATTTTACGTCCAGCCCCGGGGTCGCGAACATGTACGGACTCGTGCAGGGCAAGCGCAATGCGATCGCGCCGGGGAAACGTCCGCTCTCGTCGATGACGCCGACGATCGTAACGCAGGACGGCAACTTGAGGATGGTCACCGGCAGCCCCGGCGGCCCCCGGATCATCACGACGACGCTGGAAACACTGCTCAACGTACTGGTCTACGGTATGAGCGCGCAGAGTGCGGTCGATGCGCCGCGGACGCACATGCAGTGGTTACCCGACCAACTGGAGTATGAGCCTGGCGCTTTCAATATCCAGACGGCGCGCGCGTTGCAGGAAATGGGATATACGCTGCACGGCGTTGCACAATGGGGCTCCGCTCAGACAATCGTCGTCAACCCGCGAACGGGCTTACTCGAGGGCGGCAGCGACCGGCGCACTCCAGCGGGCTCCGCCGCCGGGTATTGAGGCCGGGCGTTGAGAAGAACGCCTGAGAACTCTTCGCCGCATAGGAGAATCCCATGAAAACTGGTCTCGCTCTTACCAGCACGGTCGTCGCGGTCGCGCTCTTCGCGGCATCGTCGCCCTTTGCGGCGGCGGCGCCGAACGGCTTGGCCTGGGATTCGGTATCGAAGCTGGCGATGAGTACGGACCCGTCCTCGTTGCAGCCAGGCTCGTTCGACGACGACTACTCCGCTGCGTCGTCCGCGCAGCCGCCGGCTTCGGGAGGCGGCGGACTCTTCGGCCAGCTCAAGCAGAGCATCGCGAATGCCCAGAGTGCGGCACAGATGATGCAGACCGGGATGGCGCAGAAGCACTACGTGGCCGGCTCGAAAGAGCGCACCGACCTGGTCGCGATGCAAACGGCAACAATTACCGACTGCGTCGCGCGCACGATCACGACCCTCAATTTGCGGAACAAGACCTACCGCGTCGTCTCGATGGACCAGCCAAAGGTCGCATCCTCCGGCGGAAGCAGCGCCGGCGGATCCGCGCCGAAGGACGATGGTACGAAGATTGCAATCGCCGTAGCAAATACGGCGCTGGGTGCACGCGCGGTTGGAGGCGAGCAGACCAACGGCTACCGCTCCGACATGAGCTTCACCGAAACCAAGCCGACCGGCGAATCGCATACGCAAAACGCGAACCTGGTCGGATACTACACGGGCTTTACGCGCCCGTTTCCGCGCTGCTCGGGCCGCGGTCCGTGGTCCGGCGACTCGATGTCGCCCGGACAAGGCATGGCGATGATGGCCGCCGCCTCAAAGCTGATGCGCGAGCTGGCCAGCTCCGGCATGGACAAGCGGTTTAGCCTCACGCAGAGCGGGCCGGTATTGCCGTTCCTGAACTTCGCGATGTACCAAGCCGTTACGTTTAGCGCCAAGAACGGTCAGGGTGCGGCGTTTGTCACCGAGAACGGGCACGTTCACTCGGTCGACGCCAACGATCCGATCTTCAGCATTCCCAGCGACTTCACGCAAGAACGATAGCTGACGTTGCTCACGGAGTAACTCTAAAGATCGTTCCGATTCCGCTGCTCCCGCCGAGCGAGGCGGTGCCGTAAAGCGCGCCGTTCGCTAAGACCAGCGTGCCCCACGGGTGCGCTCCGTCGGAACCCCCACTGAAACTGTGCAGCACGCGCTCTTTACCCGAGAGATCCATTTTGAAGACGGCTCCCTGAGCGTCTGAGCCGCCTTGGTAGCCCGTGCCGTAAAACGCGCGTTTGTAATAGTACAAGCCGTCGGTCGGGTCTTCGGCGTCGGAGCCACCGAAGCTGTGAAGTACCTGCTCTTGGCCGCCGGTCGTGATCTTATAAATCGTTCCTTGCCCGTAGGCGCCGCCAAACTCCGTCGTGCCGTAGAGCTCGCCGCCAACGGCGATCGGCACTCCGCGCGGACTTACGCCGTCGCCGTAGACTCCGCCGAAGCTATACAGCGTCGTCTCGGTGCCGGAGGCCGTTATCGTGAAGATCGTGCCACCGCCATATGCACCGCCGTTAACGGCCGTTCCGTAAAGTACGCCCAGATGCGCGAACAGCGTCGTATACGGATTCTGGCCATCGCCGGAGGCACCGAAGCTATGCAGAACGTGTTCCTTTCCCGAGGGAGTTACCGCGAAAACCGTGCCGTCGGAGTACGTACCGCCGTACAGCGTTGCACCATAGAAAATGCCGCGATACTTCATCAGTCCCGGAATTGGCGTCTCGCCGTCCGCGCCGCCCTGGAAGCTGTACAGTATGCGCTCCGAACCGTGGCGGCCGATCTCGTAGACGGCCCCGAGATTAGCGGCGCCTCCACCGGCGGTCGTACCATACGCCGCGCCATCGCGTTTGATCGGCGGCGGCCACGGATCGTCTCCGTCGGGGTCGCCGGTGAAAATGTGCACCGGGCTTTCCGCACCCGACGTGCTCGATTCATAGATCGTGCCGGCGCCCGTCGGGCCACCGCCGGCCGTCGTTCCAAAGAGAACGCCGAGAACTTCGGTTAGGCCGCCGTTGGGGTATGCGCCGTCCCCCGAGCCGCCGCGGAAACTGTAGATCGCCGTGAAACCGTCGTGCGACGGACGCGACGCGACTGCGGCGGTGGACGGCCCCGGCGGACCTGATGGAATGCTCGTTGCGCGCGAGCAACCGGCGACGGCGGCACCGCAGAGAATTAGTGCGACGCTACGTTTGTGCACGTTAGACCTTCCCTTTTAGCATGACGCGCGCGGCGTTCCAGCCTGCGGCGCCCATCACCCCGCCGCCGGGGTGCGCGGCAGCGCCGCAGAGATAGAGCCCGCGAATCGGCGTTGTGTAATCGGCAAAGCCGGGAACCGGGCGAAACGCGAAGAGCTGATGCAGCGGCATCGCGCCTTGAAAGATGCTGCCGCCGGTGAGACCAAACGTCGTCTCGATATCCACGGGCGTGAGGATCTGGCGGTCGATCACTGAATCCTTGAATCCGGGCGCATAGCGTTCGACGACGTCGAAGCAGCGGTCGGCGTACTCATTGCGCAGCGCGTCGGTCCACGGGCCTTGCGCCAGACGGTACGGCGCATACTGGGTGAACATCGACATGAGATGCTTGCCCGGCGGCGCGACGGTCGAGTCGAGCGAGGACGGCATCGTGCACTCGACGACGGGCTCGCGCGAAAATCCGCCATACTTCGCATCGTCATAGGCGCGCTCGATAAAGTCTTGGTCCGGGCAGAGATGCACGGTGCCGAAGTGTTGCGGACCCGGCTCGTGGCCGGGTAAGGCGGTAAAGCTCGGCAACCGCTCGAGCGCGACGTTGATTTTGCACGATGCGCTGCTGTACGAAATTCGAGCGACGGCATCGCGAAAATCGTGCGGCAGCTCGGCCGGCTCCAGCAGCAGTTCGAAGGTAACGTGGCAGTCCACGCCGCTTGCGACCCGTTTGGCGTAAAACTCATCACCATTTGCGAGTGCGACGCCAGCGACGCGCCCGTCGCGGGTCAGAATGCGCGCGACTTCGGCCTCGGTCTTGATCTCCACGCCGAGCGCCCGCGCGGCGCTTGCAAGCGCTTGCGTCAGGCCGCCCATACCGCCGCGAACATAACTCCAAACTCCTCGCTTGCCGTTCGTCTCGCCCATGACGTGATGAAAGAGCACGTAAGCGGTGCCGGGCATCGAGGGCGCCATAAACGCGCCGATGATTGCGTCGGTTGCGATCGTTCCTTTGAGTTCCTCCGATTCGAACCAGCGGTCGAGAATTGGACGAGCCGCACCGGTAAGGACTTCAATCGCTTCGCTCATCCCGGGTCCCAGGCGCTGCAGCGCGCGACCCATCTTACCGGCTTCGAGCAGTTGTCCGATATTCGGGCGAAGGACGTTGGGCGGAATCTGCGTCAGCGTCGGCTCGACGACCGACGCCACCCGTTCGAGCATCGCCTCGTACCGCGGATAGCTTTGAGCGTCGCGGGGGCTGAACTTCGCGATCTCTTCGACGTCGCGCCCGGTGCCGGTTCCCAACATCAGATAGCGTCCGTCTAAGAAAGGCGAGAACGACGCGGGATTGCGCTCGATCGCTTCGAATCCGTGCTCCAACAAGTGCAGATCTGCAATGATTTCGGGACGGAAGAGGCTGTTTACATAGGCTGCCGTCGAGACTTTGAAGCCTGGAAAGGCCTCTTCGGTCACGCAGGCTCCGCCGACGATGTAGCGCCGCTCGAGCACGAGAACGCGCCACTTCGCTCGAGCGAGATAGCAGGCGGTTACGAGGCCGTTGTGGCCGCCGCCGATGATGATTGCGTCGTACTCCGGCTTCAAACGCTCCTAGGCTCCCATGATTGGAAGGTAGTGCCGGTCGAAGGCGCTCAGCAAGCCTTCGGCGTTCGCGTACGGTCCGGGCGAATAGGCGCGCGAGCCCAATCCTAACTGCGTCAGCCCATTGACGTGCCAGTCTTGGCGGTTCGTCAGATCCCAGAACTCGGTCACGTCGCTGGGGTCAAAACCGGGCTCTGCCATCGCACCCGGATCGAAAAGCCAGGCGCAGACGACTTCCGTGCGATCGGCGGCCAGCGGCCTGCAGTAGTGCGCCATGACGTAATCCGGATGCAGACTCAGCAGCAGCGACGGAAAGATCGTGTAGTAATAGGCTCGATTGAGATCCTCGCCGGCGACGCTCCCTGCTGGCTTGCGCGAACTTCGGCCGCTCATCGTGAGGCTGGTGCCGCGCTCGCGTAACTCGGAGTAGCCCCCCAGGAACGGTCCCTCCGAAAGATCGTTCCGCCCGCTATCCGAAGGCGACAGCTTCTCGAGTTGCGGATGGACGAGCGGGCAGTGATAGCATTCCGAATAGTTGAGAAAGACGAGTTTCCAGTTGCACGCGACCTCGTAGGCAATGCTTCGCGCGGTCTTTAGCTTCGCGACGTTCCAACGCGAAAAACGGCCAAGCAACGGCGCAAAGACTCGCTCGAACCTGTTGTCATCCTGAGCGGAGTCGAAGGACGACTTGAGGTTTATGAAAATGAAGCCTTCCCACAATGCGACCGCGGCTTCTTTGAGCGGATACTCCATCCGGTCGAAGCCCGGGACTTCCAACATGTTGCGCGCGATCTTCAACTCGCCGTCGAGGCCGTACGTCCAGGCGTGATACGGGCACTGGATCGAGCCCGCAAAGTGTCCGGAAGCTTCGCTGCAGAGGCGCGTGCCGCGGTGGCGGCAGACGTTGTAGAAGGCGCGAACCTTGGCGTCGGCGTCGCGCGTCACGATCAAACTCTCTCCGGCGCGCTCGGTCGTGAAGAAATCGCCAGGCCGGGTCAGCGGTTCTTCGCGACCGACGCAGAGCCACTCGCAAGAGAAGATGCGCTCTTGCTCTTCGGCAAAGACCTCGGGCGAGGTGTACCACTCGGCGGGCAGCGTCCTGGCGCCGGGGTAAACGTTCGGCCTCGCAAAGGTTTCCATGACGCCGTAGGCACTTTCTCAGAGCGGTGACGGAATCCGCTGTTACCCATTGAAGGCCACGGAATGAAGCAAGGACAGCCGCGCGAGTACGATGTCATCGTCTTGGGCCTCGGCGTCATCGGCAGCGCTGCGGCGTACTGGTCGGCGAAACGCGGCGCGCGGGTTCTGGGGCTCGAGCAGTTCGAGTTTGGCCACGCGCGCGGCAGTTCCCACGATCGCTCGCGCATCATTCGCTTGTCGTATTTCACACCGGCCTACGTGCAGATGGCCAAGGAGGCCTATCGCGCATGGGCATCGTTGGAAAGCGATGCCGGCGAACAGCTGATCTTTAGGACCGGCGGTCTCGATATCGGTCCGCGCGGCAGTCCCGTCAGAATGTCCGAGCACGTCAACTCGATGCGCGACTGCGGCGTCGCGTTCGAGGAGCTTGACGCCGCCGAGATTCGCAAGCGCTGGCCGTGCTGGCGCGTCGGCGACGAAGTCCACGGACTCTTTCAACCCGATGCGGGCTTCGTCGCCGCCGAGCGCGCGACCGCTGCCCTTCGGCGCGTGGCCGTTGGTTTTGGCGCGACGCTGTGCGAAGGGACGCCGGTCACGTCGCTGCGCGCAGCCGCCGGCGAGATCGACGTTGAAGCCGGTGGGCGCCAGTACCGCGCGGGCAAACTGATCGTCGCCGCCGGTGCCTGGACTAATGGCGCGCTCGCACACTTTGGCCGGCGTTTACCGATCCAGGTAACGAAGGAGCAAGTGATCTATTTCGTCCCGCGCGATCCGGCCGCGTTCACCCTTGGCGAGTTTCCGATCTGGATCTGGCAGGACGAGCCGTCGTTCTATGGGTTTCCTATATTCGGCGAATCAAAATCCGTGAAGATCACGCAGGACTCCGCCGGCAAAACAGTCGACGCGCAGACGCGCGGGTTCGAAGAGGACACGGGAATTACCACGCGCGTCAAAGGTTTTCTCGAGCGGTACTTGCCGGCCGCGCTCGGTCCGGTGGACCTCGTGAAGACCTGCCTCTACGCGCGCACTCCGGATCGCGACTTCGTGATCGATGCGTTGCCCGAGCATCCCAACGTCAGCGTCGCCGTGGGCGATGGGCACGCGTTCAAGTTCGCGAGCCTTATCGGGCGCATCCTCAGCGACGGTGCGATCGAAGGGTGCGATCTCACGGCCTTTACAGTGACGCGCCCGACTCTGTCACGCCTTGACGCGGGCGAAGACGATGAGCGTCCGGCAGCAAATCGGTGACTTTGCGACCGTCACGCTGAGCTGGTCGTTACCGCTCCCGATGAGAAAGACGGCCGTCTCTTGGGGTGCCGTGATGTGCGATCGCTCCGATCCGGGCGGCAAATTTTTATTGTAAAAGGCGTAGACGGTCTCGAATGAGTCGCTCGTCGAATAGGCGCTGCCCGAGACCGCCCCCAGCGCGGTTTCGGAGGTCGAACTGGCCGCTTCGACCTTTGCGCCGGGGTACACCGGCGCGGCCGACGGCGCGCTCTGCGTGGATGGAGCATTCGCGGCTGACGAGTTGGAGGAGCCGTGCGAACAACCCACGGCGGCGGCCAGCACAAGGGCGATGGCGGGTGCGAAACGTCTCATTTGCTCGTCAGGTGCGAGAACTTCGCAGCGGTGCCGTTGGCGGCGCGCTGGCGCGCGATGGCATCCTTTTGCTGCTGCAGATAGGCGATCAGCGAACCCATTCCGTCGGCAAGCTGGGCATTCGCGGCCGGCCACCGCCGGCGATCGACAAACGCGACGTTTGGATAGATCGCGTGCAAATCCCCAATCCGGCGCCCTTCGCGTTGCACTCTGCGGACCGTCGCAATGAGGTTCTCGGGATGGCCGAAAGCATATCCGTTGATCCAGGTGCCGACAGTCTGCATGAAGGCACCGCTCGCGGCTTGCAACTCGAAGCCCGGGTCCCCCATCCGTCCGATCTTGGCAGGGTCGAGAAGCATGCTGACTTGGCGCGCTCGGTACTGGGCCGTATAGAACCAGTAGACGGCATCATTGCGATATCCCAGATCGTAAAGACGAATCGACCCAACGTAGATTTCCGGAAAGCTCAGCCGTTGCCACTGCTTCTTCATCGCTCCGATCGTGGCGAGAACTTGCTTCGGATTACTCGATGCCAGACCGGGACTGAACCGCCCGACGCGGATCACGGGGCCTCTGGGAGCGTAATACGGGGTGACGTAGGCGTCGACGATTGCTGGATCGATGCCGGGCTGCGCCTTCGTCGCGGCGCAAGCGCGGGCGTCGTCGACAAGCTCCTTGTTGGTCTCGGGGTCGTCCGGCGACATCTTCATGAGTTGGGCGTCGGAGTTCGTGCGCTCGAGCGTGGCTTCAACACAGCCGCAGAGGGTCTCTGTAGCGCCGCCTTGCGCGCTGCACGACTTGATGAAGCTCGATTTGAACGACGAACGGAAGCCGCTGTGAAAGCCGCTCGTTGCGCTCTGCTGCAGCGCGCTGCAGCCTGCCAAGATTGCCCAGATCATGCCGAGCGAAACGGCGGCCGTGACCCCGGTATTCAGACGCATTTTTCTCCTCTCTGATGTTGTGGTTGGGATCGAATCTGTTATCGACATCGTAGCGGATGGGACGTACCAAATCGTTCCGGGATGAAAGGGCCGGTGGCGATCTCGCCGGTACAGCCGGCGAGACCGACGACGATCTCCAGGGCCGCGATGCCTTGGCGGCAGAGGATGGACGTGAGCAAGACTGCTCCTCGAAGAAAGAAAGGGTTTGAGTGACCAGGGCTCATGGTAGCGGTGGCGGCGCACGGAAACGCACGCAGTGGCGGGGAGGCGGCCGCTGGGTTCGAGAAAGCAGGGCCGGGAGGGCAAAGCCGTCGCCAAGGTGAGCGAGCTCCGTGCACCGCCGGGCAAAACGCGCGGGCGTCTCGAGTTCCGGCTGTTCGGCCATTTGGAGGTCGCGCTCGACGGCGACCGCTTTGCGCTGGCTACGCCGCGGAAATCGCTGCAGGTCCTTACCTACCTCTTACTGCATCGCGAGACGCCGGTATCACGTGAGTATCTTGCCTTTCTCCTTTATCCCAACGATGAAGAAGGAGCGGCGCGAGCAAAACTGCGCGCCACGCTCAGCGAGCTTCCGAAGATCTTGCCCCAGCCGTCGGAGCGGTACGTCTCGATTGAGACCGACAAGGTCGGGTGGAATCCCGATGCCGATGTGTGGCTCGACATCGACGCTTTTGTCGCGGCGTCTGGCGATCGCAGCCGTCTCGGCGAAGCGATCGAGCTATATCGCGGCGACTTGTTGCCCGAGATCTACGACGAATGGCTCGACGTCATTCGTGAACGTCATCGCGAGACGTATCTGCGCTGCCTTACCGAACACGCTTCAGAGGCGCGCCGAAACGCGAACCTCGCGCTCGCGATCGAAACGGCACGTAAAGTGCTGGCGATAGATCCCTGGCGCGAAGATATGGTACGGCGCATCATCGCGATGCGCTACGAGAGCGGCGATCGTGCCGGCGCGCTGCGCGAGTATGCGGCATTCGCGAAGCGATTACGTGCGGAGATGGACGCGGAACCGATGGCCGAAACCGTGGCCGTTGCCGAGCGAATTTCGCTGGGCCAAGCCGTGGCAGACGAAGAGGTTGCCGAGGAACGGTTGGCGAGTGCGGCTGAATCCGCGGTCTTACCATTTGTCGGGCGGCGCGACGAGATGGAGCGCTTGCTGGAGACTTGGAATCGCGTGGGGCGTGGCCGCGGCGCTTGCACGTTCGTCAGTGGCGAGCCGGGCATCGGAAAGTCGCGGCTGGCCTTCGAGTTCGCGCACGCAGTAGAAGATCGCGGCGGGCGCGTGCTCGTCGGCACGACAAGCTCGCCCGAAGCCGTACCCTACGAAAGCGTCGTCGATGCGCTGCGCTCGGCGCTTGCGCTCGTCGCCTCGCTGCGGCCCAGCATGGCCCTCGCCTGCGTGGCGACGCTCGTGCCCGAAATCTCCGCGCGCGTCGCACTTCCCGCGATATCGCGGCTGGATGCCGAGAGCGAACGCATCCGACTGCTCGAGTCGCTCTTTCGATGCATCGCGGATCTAGCCAAGCCGCGGCCGCTGCTGCTGATTCTGGAAGACTTGCACTGGGCGCAGCCGGCGTCGATCGAGCTGCTGCAGTTTTTGTTGCGGCGCATTAGCGGCGTGCCGGTAATGATCGTCGTGACGTATCGCGACGATGAATCGCAGCGGCTGCATGCGTTTCATCGCCTGCGCCGAGAGGCTCGCGCAACGGCCGGCGCACAGAGCATGTGGCTGAGCCGGCTCTCCGTCAGCGATGCTGAAGAACTGCGAGTTGCGGTACCCGATGTGCGCGATCGTCCCGCCGAATCGCTGGTCGCCGCTTCTGGAGGCAACCCGCTCTTTCTGACGCAGCTCGTCGTCGACGTGCGCAACGGCGAGGCGGGAACCGAGCCTGCGTCGCTGCAGGCGGTCGTCGCGCGCAGCATCGAGCGGCTCTCGGAACACGCGCGGACGGCCGCCGAGATCGCCGCATGCATCGGCGATCGCTTCTCTCGCGACGCCGTGCGCGAGGTGAGTGCGTGGGACGAAGCCGCTCTCACAGACTCGCTCGACGAGCTGCTCGATCGGCGCATCATCCGCGAAGCCAGCGGCCGGGGGTTTCTAGAGTACGCGTTCACGCACCATCTCGTCCAAGATGCGATCGCGCAGGCCGTCCCGGCGAAACAAGCCGCGGTGCGGCGTCGGCGCGTTGCCCGCGTGCTCGAGAAACTCTACCCCGAGCGCTTCTCGGAGCTCTCAGCCTCACTTGCGGGGCACTACGAGTTTGCCGGCGACGTTGCGAATGCGGCGCGTTGCTACTTGGAGGCCATTCGCCGATCGATTTCGATTGGAGCGCTTCACGAAGCGCGAGCGCAGAGCGAACGCGCACTCGCGCTCGAGGCTACGCCGCGCATGCGGGCGGATCTTTTGCTGGAAAGCGTGACGATCGAGTCGCGAAGCGGCGACCTCGAGTCGCGCAATGCCGCGTTGCTAGCGTTGGAGAGCGTCGATTCGGAACTCGGCGATCCGGAACTTCACCGGTCGACGCTCCAGCATCGGATGGAGTTTGCGACAACCGCGGGCGATCGCGTCATGTTGGAGCAAGCCGCTGCTGCTTTGCGCGCGGGTGTCTCCGATAGCGATGCGCCAGGCAGCGCGGCATTACACCTGGCCGAGGCCGAAATGGCTTTCGCCTTGGGCCGCTT
Source organism: Candidatus Cybelea tumulisoli (assembly GCA_003167155.1). Classification (GTDB taxonomy): domain Bacteria; phylum Vulcanimicrobiota; class Vulcanimicrobiia; order Vulcanimicrobiales; family Vulcanimicrobiaceae; genus Cybelea; species Cybelea tumulisoli. Next base: position 7,601 of record PMTY01000163.1, on the reverse strand, counting down.
GGCGGAAGCGTACGACTCGGCCAACGCCGCGCTGACCTATAGCCGGGCGGCGGAAGACGAAGCCGGCGCGACGCGTGCCCTTTGCCTTTTGGCCCAAGCCGAGGCCCATCAAGGTCACCTTTCCGCAGCCGAGGCGTTATTCGACGAAGCCGCGCACGCCGCAGCACGGGCTGCCGATCCGGTCCTGGAACAGCTCGCGCTGAGCAGCGGGTTTACCGTCGCGTATCAGCGCCGCGACATCCAGCGCTGCCACGTGCTGAGCGCGAGCTGCTTGGAACTGGCAATAAAACTGGGCGATCGGCTCGCCGAGGCGCAGGCGCATGGTCGGCTGGGCGTCACGCTCGATGCCGAGGGGACGGGGTACGCGCAGGCGCGACAGCATTACGCGGACGCCGGCCGTATCTACGCCGAAAGCGGATACCTTGCCGGGAGCGCGGGCCAACTGCTCAATCAAGCCTTACTCGAGATGCGGCTCGGCTTCTTCGAGCGGGCGCGCTCATTTACCGAAAGGGCCGTGGAGCTTTTCGAGCGCGCGAGTGACGGCCGAGGGAGAGTCGGGGGGCTCTCCAACCTGGTCTTTATGCGCGCGTATACTCGACAGGTAGCTGGCGCGCGCGAAGCGGCTGAGTTGGCGCTCACGCTTGCGCGCCAGTTCGGCTTCGGGTTGATCGAGGCATCGGTGTTGGAGAATCTCGCATTTGCGGAGGCGGTGGCCGGCGACTTCGCGCGGGCGATCGAGCTCACCGAGGAATCCTTCCAGCTGCGCTCGACTTCAGAATCGCTGGTCTGGTCGAGCACGACTCTGGCCAACCTTGCGCTTTGGCATGCTGCGTTGGGGAATCTCCCGGCTGCGCGCGATGCGGTGCAACGACTGCTCGCAAACGACGATTCCATCATGCGCGCAACGGATTGGCCGACGCATTGCTACTGGGCGGCGGCGCAGATCTTCCGCGCGACCGGAGATTCCGCCGAGGCGGCACGCGCGCTAAAGCGCGCGAGGACGCTCATGCGGACCGCGGCTGACGAACTCGAGCCCGAAGATCGGGAGAGTTTCTTAGCACTTCCCTGGCACGTCGATTTAACGCGCGCGGCCGAAGCGAACCTCTGGCCCGATCCGCCAAGGTAGCCCTACAGGACGGCAAAGACGCGGTCGAGCCCGGTGATGGAAAGCGTCCGGCGAATCTCCTCGCGGCTCGATCGAAGCGCAATCTGGGCGCCCTTGAGGCGCGCGCGGCGCAGCAGCGCGATCAAACCGCGCAGCGCCTCGGTATCGAGGACGGCGAGGGTGTCGAGATCCAAGACGACCTGCTCCGCCCCGCGGGCGACTGCTGCGTCGACGGCGGCCTCGACTGCAGGGTAGTTCTGGGGAAGATACTCGATCGAGGCGTCTTGGACGCGCCGCTCCGGCGCGGGCATGCAGCGCGGGAATCGCGCGTAGCGGGGGAAGAGGGTGAACGCGGACATCTGGCGGCTCCTTCACGGTGTAGGTGATCGGCTCTCATCGTAGCCCACGCCGCGTACGAGAACGTTCGCCCGCCAGCCTACGCTCCGAAAAAGCGCAGAACGATGAGGAAGCCGGCGCCGAATATCAGCGCGCCCAGGAAGACCGTGACCGGTACGGTCAGCACCCACGCGAGGACGAGAGGATGTGTGTGGTGCTCACGGGGAGTCCGAGAATGTCGGCGCCCTGAATCGTCGCCATGGTAACCAGCTCCGCGGAGGCACCCTGGGCGTACGTCAGGTGGGATTTTCCAATTTTCTCTCCGATGGTTACCACGATGCGCTTCCAACCGATCATCGTTCCGATGCCTAAACAGAGGGCGACCATAAACTTCACCCAGACGGGAATGAACTTCGTCATTCCGTCGAGCTCTTTTTTGTAGTCGCCCAACGTTTTGGCATCTCCAGGAGCCGTGAACGTTTTGTTGGGCTTCGTCAGTTTGCCGATCGATTCTCCAACCAAGTAGCTTTTGGTCCGCAAGTCTTTGCGCTGGTCGTCGGTGAGCTTACCGAAGGTCGGCGCGGTACCGACGATCTGCGCGATCGCACGATTCTCGTACGCGAGCGCAACGAAGGTAGTCTGTGCGGCCTTGGCACCATACTTCAAGAAATCGGAGAGCGCCGTTTTGGCATCTGCTCCGGTGATCTGAGCACCCGATCCGGCCTTCGCGTCAAGAATCGGCTGGACGGACTTATTATCCGAGACGAGCCCTGCTACGCCGGCGGCGGTCACCGTGGGGTTGATCGCGTAGACGCCCGGCAGGATGCCGATAAGGATCAGCATGATGAGACCCATGCCTTTTTGGCCGTCGTTCGATCCATGCGCGAAGCTCACGCCGGTACAGGTTATGACGAGCGCGTCCTCTGTCCGGAAGGTCCGGCTCCCAGCGAGGCGGAGTTCGTGCTGCTCAGCTATCTTGGGCGAGAGTTCGTTGACGGGGCGCCTTGGGATGCGCAGAATCACTGGCAACGCGCGTATAAGAACGGGTCGTTCGCGATTGTAGAGGATTTTGTCACAAGCGACGTGGGCGACGGGAAGCGGGTCAAGATTCACGAGAAAAAGAAGTCGGAAGTTCACAGCGTCGGATTCGGCAGCCAAACCGACGAGGTCGACATTATGTACGATCGATCGATGGAAGTTCCCGACACGATTCACGACGATGCCGTGTCGGCCACCGGTGACAGCACCGGACATGCGACCTTCGATTTTCAGCTGAACAAGGATTCGCTCGCCAAGCAGTAGCGACGAGCGCGGTTGCGACCCACTGTAAGTTGGAGCCCGCGACGACAAAAAAGAGAATCGCGTCGACCGGGCCCAGCGCGCGCCGAAGCTGCATGGGCCCGCGACGTTCAACGCCATAAAGGAGCTCGCCCACCGGTGCGTTGCGATTCCGGTGGGCGATATTCGAGGGACTTCGTGATGTTTGAGGGACCTAGTCTAGTACGGAGGTCCCCACTGACCAGCACGCCAGGACCAGCCACGACGGCCGTTCACCCAGTGCCCGGCGTGCCACGCGGCGCCGGCGTACGGCCGGTACGCGTAGTGACCGCGAGTCCAGGCGTAACGGTAGCCGTTCCATTGCCAGAATCCGCCTACCCAGAAATAGCCCGGTCCAGGCGCAACCGGAACGGCTTCGTAGATTGCCGCCGGCGGTGCAGTTTGAATGTAGACGCCGCCGTAGACTTGAGCCGAGGCTGGCAGCGCCGCCCCGAAGATTCCGGAGCCGAGCGCGCAGGCGAGCAGAACGTTAAGAAGTTTCATCTTCATGCCTCCATGTGAGTGGTGCGTTAGCGAATGACGCGCCGACCGTAATATGCGCGGCGATAAGGGCGCCAATAGGCACGACGAGCCCAATATGCGCGACGCCAATAGGCGGCCGGATAGGCTGCGTACCCGTAACCTCCGCCGACATAGCCGGCGCCGATGCCGACGCCAACGCCGTAGCCTACACCAACGCTAACGCCGTAGCCGTAGGGGTAGCCGTAGCCATAGGGGTAGCCATAGCCGTAACGATAGCCGTAGCGATAGGGGTAGCCGTAGCCGTGACGATAGCCCGCGCCGTAGCGATAGCCCGCGCCGTAGCGATAGCCGGTACCATAGCGATAGCCGGTACCATAGCGATAGCCGGTGCCCCGGTACCCGGCTCCGTAAGAACCGCGGCCTGGGAGCGCCCGCCCCGTCGTCGCCGGTCGCGCGGTTCCAGCGGGGACGTGAGCCGCCGAGGCCGGCGCCGCCGCTCCGAGTAAGGACCCTGCGCCCACAGCGCAGGCGAGAATGACGTTTTGGAGTTTCATGCTTTCTTTTTAGCATTCTCGAGGCAGAAGCTCTCGTTAGGAATGATTAGAAGCGGCCTCCAAAACGATGAGAGGGCAATCGAGCAGCAGCTCTTGCGCTTGCGCCCACAGCACGACGGCCCGATCGACGCTCGCCTCACGCTCGGCGGCAAGACGCTGCTCCGTCTGTCCCATCGCGACCGGAAGAACCGAGAGAAGCACGTCGCGATCGTGCGCCTCGCCCAGCGCATCCTGTAACAGCTCGAAGTGCTTCGCCACCGTTTCAAGCGACGAGTCAAGGTCGGCAAAACGCTCTAGCGCGTAGCGCACGCGCTTACAAGCGATGCGAAAATCGTGCAGCCCCTGTTGATCCCGCTGCTGCAAACCGCCGGCAAGCCGGCGAACCTCGCACACGCGAGTATCCAACACGCGCCGCGCCAGCTCGATGCCGTCGGTAACACCGTGCAGAGGAACCGGATCGGGTTTCACGTTCCGCGTGATCCGGTAAATCGCGCCCGCCGCAGCCGTTTGTGAGCCAGGCGCGTTGCCTCTTTTTCGCGCGCGCTCAGCTTGGCCAGAAGCGGTTCGGCGAGGTGGCGTTCGCTGGGATCGACGCTGTTTTCGAGCAGCCGCAAGAGGATGGTGGCGTCGCGCGCGGCGTCGGTCTGCTCGGCCGCGCGCTTAACGCGTCCAAGGAGCTTAGCTGAAGGCGCGAGCTCCGCGACGTCCTCGAGCAGCGAGCGAAAGCGCCGTCCGGCGGTGCGCACCGAGTGCAATCGCTTCTCGGTCGGTTTTGAAATGAAGCGCCGCCGCGCACCCTCCAACGCGCGCCGTTCCTTTTCAACGGTCCCCTTTAGCCACTTCATCCTAGGCGGCCGTTCATTGCGCGCCAGCGTTCGACGGGAGTATTTGCAGCGCCCTTCGCGAAGAATACGATTCGACGTGAGATCGCCGCGCCTGCCCATCCTCGTCGCGCTCCTAGCAATCGTTGCCGCCGGCACGTGGTTCTATTTCTCCCATCGTGGGCCGGGCGCCGGCGAAACCATCCCGATCTACTACACGAAGCTCGACGGGAAGACATTGGCCGCGATGCGGGTTTCAATGCGCCCGCGCCAACCCGACGAAAGTGCGGCGGAGCGCCTCCACAACGTCGTGTTGTATGCTGCCGTCCAGGCGATCGCCGGGCCTCCGAACGACGTTCAAGCGATTCGGTTTCCGCCCGGTACCCGCGTTCTGGACGCGAGCGTTAACGGTTCGACGGCAACGCTCGATCTTTCGAAAGATCTCGAACGGCAAGCTGGAGGGACCTTCGGAGAGAATGGTGAGTTCAAAGCGCTCGTCTATACGATGACCGGGATCGAAGGCATCGATGCAGTACAGATACTCGTTGAGGGTAACCGGCTGGAGACGCTGCCGGGAGGAAATGTTGAACTGGACCAACCGCTTCATCGCTCGGACTGGTAAACTTGCATTCGCGCTTTCGCCGATGCTGGCGGCATTGGCGATCGCGGCTCCGGCGTTTGCCGATTCTTCGTTGACCGCGACCTATCAAGGGCAGCCGATTCGCTTCACGCAACTCTCCTCGCGAGCCGGGGCGCCGGCAATCGGCGTGAACGATCCCGGATTTTTGGCCTTGCTGAGCGACACCGGTGCGTTTCTGACATGGAAGTCCGGCGAGCGTTTCGTTCTGATCACGACCTCCGTTCCAACCGTCGCCAGTTTTGCGATCGGCGATCGCCGGTACGACGTTGGTCCCATCTCGCTGCAGGCCAGCTTTGCGCCCTTCCTCGTCGGCGACGAAGCCTATCTGCCGCTGCGGGAGGTGCTGCGCGCCCTCGATCTGGCGCTGCGCGAAGAGAATGGAGTCGCGGTGCTGCAGCCGCAGCTGGCCGCGCTCGACGTGCGCCAAGAGGCCTCTCGCGTGACGCTCTTCGCGCATGGCGGCGCGACGCTGCACGCGCGGATCGCGCAAGAGAGCCCGACATCGATTACCTACGCCTTTGACGGCGTCGGCACGACGCTAAACGGCACGCGCCAAACCGGCCCCGGCGGCATCGGAAACATAACGATCGCTAATGTAGGAACCGTTCGCGAGCCGATCACACTGGTTACCGTGCAGTTGCAACCGGGGACGATTGCCGAAGCGCCGCAGAATATCGACGGCCGCGACGTTCTGCTTGCATTCGACGGTTCTTCGGAAATGAACTCGCAGCAAACGCCTGGTGAAGAAGCATCGCCAACGCCGGAGCCTCCGCCGGATACGACGCCGGCGAGCGGTCCTGCGATCGTGACGGGCGTCACCGTCGAACCTGCGGCCGATGGGGTTTCGGTCGCGATTGCGATCACCGGCAGCGCAACGTACGAGTGGCACCGCTTGCGCGAGCCGGATAACCGCTTCTGGATCGATATTGCGAACGCACAGCTGCAAGGGCCGCCGATCGATCAAACCGGTCCCCCGCCGCTTCTTTCAGTGCGCGTCCGCCAAGTAGACCCAACGACGGTGCGCGTTGCGTTTTCGCTAAGTGGACCCAAGCCGATCGCGTTTACGTCCTTGGCTGACGGCCTTGATTTGGCGATCGGCACGCAAGACGTCGCCGGCGAGCCGCACTCGGGAAGCGGCGGCGTCGGAGGAACGAGTGCCGCCGTCGCCGCGGCGCCGCTCGAGCAATCGGAGAACGGGACCGGCAGTACCGACGATACGAGTTGGAAGTTCGGCCGGCGCAGCGGTTACGTTGCCAACAATCCGCGTCTGATCGTCATCGATCCGGGCCACGGGGGCAGCGACGTCGGCACGATGCATGGAGGGGTCTCCGAGGCGCAGTTGACGCTCGACATGGCAAAGCGGCTGCGCGCGATTTTAATCGATCGCGGCTGGGAAGTGAAGCTGACGCGCGAGACCGACGCGGACGTGTACGCGCCCAACGATAGCCCGCACGACGAGCTTCAGGCAAGGGACGACATCGCCAACAAGGCCGGCGCGAGGATGTTCGTCAGCATTCACGCCAATGCGTTCATTAACTCCGGACCGTACGGAACCACATGCTACATTTCCAAGCCCGACGACGTGGCCTTGGGACGGATCGTGGAATCGCATCTCGCTGCGGACGGCACGAAAGATGACGGACTCGTCAAGAGCCATCTGTACGTAACGCTGCACGCGCGGATGCCCGCCGTGCTGATTGAGACGGCATTCCTTACCAATCCCGGCGATTACGCGCTGCTCACCTCCTCAGCTTGGCGGCAAAAGGTCGCGCAAGAGATCGCCGACGGTATCGGGCAGTACGCACAAGAGTATCCGGCTCCAAATCAACCAGCACAGTAGTCCTCCCGCGTGATAGGGTTATTCGACTCCGGCCTGGGCGGCCTGACGGTGCTGACGCGCGTCCGAGAGCGGATGCCGTCGGCCGACATCGTCTTTTTCGCCGACCAGGCCAACGTGCCGTACGGCGATCGAACGCATGCGGAGCTGCTGGAGTTGCTAGAAGCGAACTTGGCTCGCCTCGATGCGCGTGGCGTCGATGCGATCGTGATGGCCTGCAATACTTCGTGCGCCGTGGCCGAGCGTTACGGCTGGCCTAGGACGCACGCCCCGGTGCTCGACCTGATCGAGTCGGCGGCAATCGCGGTCGAGCGCGGCGGATTTGCCCGAGTCGGCGTCGTCGCAACCGCGGCTACCGTCGGCGCAGGCTCCTATGGAAGAACGATTCGCGCGCGTGTTGGCGGCATCGACGTCGTTGAAGTTACCGCTCCGGTGCTCGTTCAGCTCGTTGAATCCGGCGCCATCGAAGGCGAACTTCCTCGCGCCGCGGTCGCGGAGGTCTGCGGAC
>PMTY01000034.1 GCA_003167155.1 Candidatus Cybelea tumulisoli | reverse complement strand
ACGGTACTGAAACGGCGCTTACTAAAAGACTGCACGCTCATAAATCGCTTTTACGCACCACAAGCTCGGCGTGGAAGTCCTTAGTTAAGAAGAAGTGATCCCGGATTCCGGTTGGCGGACGATCCGGTCCGGAGTAACTGCGGCTTCAACCCCCGACCAAGTCCACGCCTGCCAGATAATGACCGAGGTGCATACGGTTTCGATCGTCCCGAAGAACAAGTACTCAGGAAGAGCGGGCGTGTGCGTATAGGGAGGAGCAAAGGTCAGGAAACCGTTTACAAGGGTCAGAATGGTACCTGCGATGATATTCGCCAGCCGGTTCGCTTTAAACGGAAGTAGTCGACACGCGACAATCATGGCGATGGGTATTTCCATCAAGACCGCTGCACCCGGCAGAGCCCATGGTGGGAGATGTGGGGCGTCGGCTAGATTTGGCGAGCCAACAATATCAAACAGGGCAACAACGTCCGCGTACATGTAGTTTAGTAACGCGAAGATCCAGAATAAAGACAACCGTTCCTTTGTGTCATTCATGTCAACAAACTGTCCCTTTCAAACTCCCAGTACGGCAACTGCTCAATTAGCTATTGTGCCTCGCCGGCGACGGCGATGATTGCGATTTCGACTTTATATTCCGGCGTCGCGAGCCTGCTTTCGACCGTTGCGCGAGCGGGAGGATTGTGCGGATCTATCCAATGCTCCCAGACGCGGTTCATCTCATCGAACGTCGCCATGTCCGAAAGCCAAACGTTTGCCGACAGTACTTGCGATTTCGAGCTCTGCGCCCGCGCCAAGAGAGCGTCGATCTTCGCCAGCACGTTCTTAGTTTGCTCGCCTACATCGGCAGATTCCTTATCGACCTGGCCCGCCGTGTATAGTAGTCCACCGTGCACGACGCCTTGGCTCATGCGCGGCCCTGGTGTGAGCCTTTCGATCGATTCACTAGCGTTAGCCAAGATATGCTCCTTTTAGAATGCCCGAGAGACTCGCGAGCGCTCGAATATGTTCCGGTGCGATGACCTCGTGCACGCGGCTCTGTGCTTTTTTCCAGAGCGCAAAAGCCTTTCGCAGAACTTGCTTCCCTTGACCGGTTAGCTCGTATCGCTTCGTACGATCATCCTTCCCGCGCCCGGATTTGACCAAGCCGTTGGCAATTAGCGGACGCAGTCCCCGTGACAGAGACGTGATGTCCAGGTCGCAAGCCTTGGCTAACTCGCCAAGGCTACAATGAACGAGTCGATCGAGACGCGCGAGAACGGAGTACTGCGTTTGCTTCAATCCCACCGGCTCGAGAACGTCGTCGTAAATCGCCGTAGCGCGGCGCGCGAGTCCTCGCAGCGTCGTGCAAGCACAAAGCTCTCTGTCCTGCGGAAGGGCGTGCGTTGACCGTTTCATAATTGTGTTTGCTGACACAAGGCTTGCATACACAATACTTCGGTGCTATCGTTTCGTCAAGAGGGGCATCCATCGGCAGGTGGCCCCAGTCGGACGACCAGAGCGCGGCCACCGATACGGGAGCGTATTCGCGCATGTTCGGACCACAGCTCGGCGTCGCAGAAGTATCCAGCAACGGGAAGTACTAGCGGTGCCTTAAGGCGACGGAAATGATTGGCAAACGGCGACCTCTGGCGTGTTGTTCGATAAAGCGACCGCTGTTGCGTCGGTCCGGCAGCGCTCAGAATGGTCAGCCATAGTTCGCGCGCAATTTTAGGGCACAGGGGCGCGCTCAGCACGACGTCATGCAACCGCCAGTCGCGGGCGTATCCTTCGGAACGATTTCGATCTGCACGTGCGAAGCCGAGATGCTGCCGGCGCCGTCAACCCAGAGTCCGTAGTAAATCTGCGATGCGTTTTCGGGAACGGGAAGGACGATCGAGAACGGCTGCGAGCCTTTAGCGGCGCTGGGAATCCGGTCGAGCATCATGTCCAGCTTCGACGGAGAGTCGGGGACGTCGACGCGAACCCAGAAGCCGGCCGAGGATGCCTGAGACTTGAGCAGGCCAAAGACGTGCAAAACCTTTCCGCGGTAGGGTGCGGCGACGGTAGAAGCCGTGGTTACCTTGTAACCGCCGGCCGGACCGGTAGCTGAGAGAGTGAAAGGCGAACCGGTCGCCGGCGCGAGCACGCCGGTGTTGGAGGCGCCCGCCAGCGAACGCCCTGTCTTCGCCAGCTCGGCGCTGAGTTGGGCCGCTGCCTCGGCCGTTGCTGCGGCCTGCGCACCGAAGTCGGCGGCATCGAGCCGGCGCAACTGCGCAACCGCCTGCGCGGTTTGCGCTGCGGAGGCGCCGGAGCGCCGGAGGGCCTGTTGCACGCCCGCTTCGAGGACGATGTCGCGTCCCTCGGCGATATCGTCGGCGGTGGGTTCGACGCGCACCTTGGGCAGGATGCCGATGCGTTGGAGTTGCGCGCCGTCGGCATGGCGCACCCCTAGGCCCGAGAACGCCAGCGTGATGCCGCCCGGGATCCCGAAGCCGGTGACGTCGCCGTTGGCACCGGCGGTCGGCGTTCCTACGAACGTCGCGTGCGCCGCAGCTTCAAAGAAAAGCGCAGAGTGTTCCGCTTGGCTGAGGGTGCGCTCGTCAACGAGCACGACGACGGGCTTCAGATATTTAGCACCCGTTCCCGCCTCCAGCATTTGGTAGAAGTTTCGAAAGGAGAGCGCCGGCAGTTCGCCGTCGCCGATTTCAACCTGCGGGTTGGAAATGATGAGCTGATCGAAGAGCGCCGCTTTGAACTTTGTTTGCCGGCTCAAGCGCGGCGCGATCTGCCAAGCGGTGCCCAACGGATAGCCACGGTCATCGAAGACGACGGCTCGCGTCGCGTTGATCTTCGCGAACGCCGCATCGATGCCCGAAGGCTCGAGGCGGTCGAGGTCAACATAGCCGACGTTGCCCGGCAGGATGCGGACGATCGGCCCGGTGCGTGGATGGCGGAGAAACCCGGTGGTGCGCGTCAGGCGCGCGGTGTAAGACGAGCTGGCGCGTGAGTGCCGCAAGGTAACGGTTATGGTCGTGTTGCGTGGGCCGGAGAAGACATTACTGCCGATCGTCTCCACGAGGTTGAAGTTCACGCCTTGCGGCGTCGATCCGTTCACGAACGGCCGCTGCGCCGCCATCGCACGTTGGATCGGGATACCGTCGACGGCGGTGATGACGTCGCCGATCCGCACGCCGGCGTCGCGGCACATCAGCGGGTAGATGAAGGCAGTGACGACGACTTGCCCGTGCAGGTAACGGCTCGTCCACGGAACCGAACCGCCGAACAGTTCGCCGATGGGCCCGCCGCCGACGAAACCGTGGCCATCGTGAATGTGCGCGTAGTACCGGCGGATCGTTTGGAAATACGTTCGCTCGTCGCGAGCGGCCCGAACGTCGCCGATTGCGCGCAGGGTGAGCGCATCCCAGTCTTCATGCATCAGATCGCGGTAGGGAAAGAAGTAGCGGATGATCGTGTAGATTTTGAAGACGGCAAGCACGCGATGCGGCTCGTCGGGGAAGTAAGCGTGCCGGTCGATCGCGCTGTTGACGAGGTTTGCCGGCGGCGCGGGATCGAACCGCGGCGCTTGCGGCGCGTGGTTTTCCAGCCAGGCGGCCGCGGCCTTTACCGGGTCGTCTTTCGTGGGAAGCGGCTGCGCATAGGATTGCACCGACGCCAGCTCGGCGTATTCGGAAGTGCGGAACTGCGCGGTGAGATCGTCGCGTAGCGGCGCCGCAACGACGGAACCGCCCAGGAGTGCGGGTGCGGGGCCATCGCTGAATACGGCGGCCTCTCCCTCGCCGGCGAGTGCGAGCGCGAGATCGGGAACGACGGCGTTGGCGTTGACGATGAAAGCGATCTTGTGCGGAGCGGCGGCCTTTCCGTGGACGAACGTCGGGTCGTCCACCATGAATCCGCCAGTGTAGAACGGCTCGGCATCCGGCAAAAGTTGATTGCGCAGACCGCTGTAGTAGCGCGTGCGCTGGGTGGGAAGCCGGGGGTCGCCGTGGACGAGCGCCGCGGCGATAGAGGAGGTGGTCAGCAGCGAATCGACCGCGGAGGATTGCTCGGCCGACTCTTGGACCGCCGGGCGGAGATCTACGACGACGTTGGGGTGCCCTTTCAGCATCGGAGCGAGTTTGGCGGCATCGGCTGCGAACTGCGCGTCGTCTGCCGCCGCGAGTCTCGCCGGAACGAGGGAGAGAGCCACGGTGTGCTCGTCGAGCGTGCTGATGGTCAAGCCGTCTCCGCCGTTTGGCGGCGGTGAGGCGGGCGCCGACGGCGCGAGGCCGGTAAAGGGGTCGTGCAGTACGGCGAGCATATGTTGCACGGCACCGGCGAAGGCTTCGCTCGACGATGCGTTCACGGCTTCAGGAATCGCGGCAAGTGCGGCCGCGTCCCAATCGACGTCGCGATAGGCAAGCCACGGGTCGAAGTAGCGGATGTCCCCCCAGAGCTGCGCCAGTGAGAGGAGCCGTTCGTCGGCCGACATTGACGCACGGAGCGGTGACGTCGTACCGAAAGCGACGCAGGCGACGAGCAGAGCGCAAAGCGCCCGTTTACGGGTGAACGTCACGCTGCGGCTACGGGGGAAGTAAGCACGCGGGCTTATTCGACGCGGCGTTCCTTTTGGCCCAGCCGCGCCGCGAGTCGTTCGAAAGTGTTTGCGCCAGCAGCGCTATCTTTCGACCAGCTCCCGATGACCAACGCGCGATCGAACCCGTTGACCGATTTCGTCCTCGGCGATTTCCTTGTCGTGCTGCATCTGAATGCCAAGCCAGAATTCAGTCGATGTCTTGAAATATTCGGCGAGCGCGATCGCGGTCTCCGCCGTAATGCCACGGCGCTCACGAATAATGTCTCCTATGCGCGTCGCCGAAAGACCCAAATCGGTTGCTAGGGCGTTTGCACTCAGCGCATAAGGCTTCATGTACTCCTCGAGAAGGATTTCGCCAGGATGTGTTGGTGGAATTCGCTGACTCTTACCCATTTCAAGATCCTTTAGCGATAATCAGTAATTCCAACTTCGTACGCATCGCCATCTCTCCACAGAAAGCAGATGCGGTACCGCTTATTAATGCGAATCGAATGCTGGCCTTTGCGATCTCTCTTGAGCGACTCTCAACTTAACAACGGCGACAAATTAAGAAACCGAAGGAGAAAAGGGTCCCAAGCTTTTGACGTCGATGCCGGTTGGGTATCGCGTATTTTACCCACGTGGCGAACGCGACGGTTATTTCTTAGCTGCTACCACGCCGAGTGGGCCCACTGCTATGCGAGGGTCTCACCGGCGACGGGCTCCGCGCGACACGTATGTGCGGTCGGAATCCGCTGCGTCCAGAAATGCGCGTCCTTGCTTGATGCCGAAACTAAAACCGGGCATTCTCCGTCTGGATAGATTGCGACCTCTCAAGGATCGCAGGCGGTCCTCGCTTCTGGTGCCTCGCGAGTGCGATCGCGTCGCGTCACTTCGCTACCTATGATTACGCGACGATTGGTCAGCCGCAGCTCACGCTGTTATTTCTGGTTGAGCCTTATCGCGAAGGCACTGGAGGCCTGAACGGCTTTCCGACTCCCGGCGCGAAGAAGACGGCGTGAGCGATCAGCGGTATCGAAGTGCTATTGATGCAGCGATTGAGGAGCCTGGGGTCGACTTCAAGGCAGCGACGTCGTGGTCGAAAGCCAGCGCGTGCGCGCGGTTCGAGCTGCTGAAGGACATCGCGGCGATGTGCTGCTACGGCGGCGGCCTCATCGTCATCGGGCGCAACGACGAGGACAAGAAGACCGGATCGCTTTCAGAAGAGCAAGCGGCGAGCTTTGAGACGACCAAGGTCAACGAGTTCGCGCGCCAATATCTTCGGCCACTGCCGCCCCTGCGTGTGGTTAGCCTCGAGCACGGTGAAGATCGTCTCGCGATCCTCGACGTGCCCGGGTTCGCTGAGATTCCGCCGTGCTTTCAGAAGGACAGTCAGTGCCCCAACCGAGCTCACATCGATCGCCGAATGCATTTTCGTCGAGGCGACGTCTTCATACGTACGCCGGCCTCCCAAACCACCCGGTTGTGTGATCCGGAGGATTGGCGGGTGATCTGGAGTCAGATGCAGCGCAATATTCGGCAATCCGTCTCCTTCAGCTCCGCCGCAGACGAGACGGACGACGAAACTGAGGATCCGTATACGACAGAGTACGAGGAGGAGGAACAGAACTTTCGGCTCCCGTTCGGCGTCGTGAATACTATGGGAATCGTTGAACTCGACGTGCGCCCCGAAACGTACATCAAGGATCGCGTCCCTCGAGGGCGGCTGCGTGAGGTGCTCACGTCAGCTCGAGCCACGGCTGCGATGCCTAGCGCCGGTAAGACGGTATCGACCCCATACGAGCAGACGGAACTTCGCAACACGCTCAGCGGAATAATGCTCGTACGGAATTCGCTGGAAACCCGCGAATTCGAGTCAGGGATCCTACGCTCGAGTGGTTTTTTGATGTTTCGGCGGATTTGGCCGGAAGAATACAACGAGACCGGCGCGATTGAAATGGTCCACCGCAAGTTGCCGTTTCTGGGCCTAGCCTTACAGCTTAGGCTACTGCTCGAGTTCGCCTCGCGCTTCGTGCAATCCATCGCCCCGAGCGAAGAGGCCATGGACTTAACGGTGGCCGTCGGCGGCCTGGCCAATCGTACTATCGACGATGACTCCAGGCGCTACGGAGTTCCCGTTCCGTCCTTATCGGCACTCGGGGGTCCTGGGCACGCCGGCACGGAGCAAGGCGTCGTATTGCGTCGCTCGGTAACGGTGGGCGATCTTGCGGCTTGCCATGCGAGCCTGGCGGTCGAGGTCTATCAGGACGTACTCTGGAGTTTCGGCATTGATGCATCGAGCATGGCCGTGACAGCGCTACAGGGTGGATCGACCCCCGAAGAGATTTCGGGTAAGGCGGCCAACTAACACGCCCAGTCACTCCGCCGAACTTGTTCGCTACGATCATTTCCCGCAATAAGAACATGCGCCTATCCGCCGGCTGCCCTCTTAATATCCTTCCACGCTGAGGACGCAGTCGAATCGTCAGGCTCGTAGGCAAACCGTATCTCGTCTCCGTCGTTCAGTTTTTGCTGATCGATGCCGACCGTTGCTGGGTTTGTGCCGTAATAGAACTCCCAAAAGAAGTTTGGCTCTAACGTCGTCGAGTACGTTTCGTGGGTATCATTGATCATGACGACGAGGTATCCAAGTTCGCCGAAGTATTGAAGTTCGTAGGTGAAAACTCGTTTTGGTGCGGACTCAGCATTGAGACGCCTCCAGGCGGCCTCGAGGGCCCGTTGCGCGTTCATACCTTTTACCCAATCGACCTGGGTGGTGGGTCCTCCGGTGATCTTGACAACTACTGACATGATTGTGGCTCCTTCAAGTTGGTGGGTTTTCTTACTAGCTCGCGCTAAGAATCACTGAGGTGATCGCGGGGATCGCGAAGGCAACTGCAAGGGCGGCGTTATGGGCGGCAACGAAGTTTTGGCCATACGGAGCCGGCGAGACCTCCGAACTAAAGAAGCCGACTCGATCCGTTATCCCGGAGACAAACATGAACGGCGCCTTTGTGCACGCGCGTACGACGGCATGGGTAGTATCGAGCGATCCAATTGGCTGCGTAAGCTCTAGGCTCTCGTAGGCCTGCACGACTAGAGGGTCAGCCCATGAGTAGTCGGCGTAGTTCGTTACGTTGATGTCAGCGAGTGCAACGTAATCACGGTCGGTCTTCAGCGCTGGTTGGCTGGCCGGATTGAGTGGGACCGGTATAAACCGGCTGTCGACATCATGCGCGTAAGCCGACTCTGATGTCAGCGCAGCGAACGTCGTGATGTCGAGGCTGGACGAAATGAGCTTCCCAAGTGATGGCGGCTTCCAGTGCGATGTCGAGTCTTTCGCGCCCGGATCGAACATGAACGTATTGGTTCCGATGACGACGCTGCCATTGAGCGACGCTTGCGTTGGCGTCGCGGCCGTCCCAAATGCAACGACCAGCACGATATCGTCGCCTCCAACGATTTCTGGAAGGACGCGTGCTTTCTCTTCAGTGCTCGAGCCGCTCTTCGAGGGTGACATGCATTCCTGAAGGCACCAGATCTCAATACGGCCGCGGCTCGGCTCGACAATCCCGCGCAAACCGGCTCTCTCCGATTTGTGAATGAAGCGAACCAACGACGGCGTGGACCGGGATGAGGACAGCACATCTACAAGCGGGTCGGCCTCCCACCATTTGTTTGCAATAATAAGCGCTCGTCGGGTCACGGAGAATCTCCAGAGAAGTGAAAACTCGGTCGTCTATCCGGAACGGCTCTCGCTCTGCGCTCTCCACTTGGCGCTGGCGTAGGCGTCGCAACAATCAGCACGTCGCGGAAGTTCGAGAGATTGTAATAGTCGAGATCGCCGAAGTAGTACGTTCCTGCCGTCAGCGTGAAGGCTTGTGAGTAGCATTGCTGATACGTCGGCGCGTTGACGCGTCCAGTCGACCACAGGCTGCTGGCGCTCACCGAGGTCGCCACCGGCGACGCGGCTGCGCTGGGGAACGTGTAGGGAATCGGCGGAAACGAGCTGCCTTTAAACCCAACTGCCGAATGTTGCGCGCCGCCCGTATCGACGTTGGTGAACTGCAGGATGTTGTTGGACGTGATCGGGGAGAGGACGCCTCCGTTAAGCCACTGGTCGATCACCGTGGCCCTGTTCGAGAAGCTGCCGTTCTCGACGACGGTGTAGCCGTTAATGATGCCGTATTTCGCGACGGTAACAGCGCCGATATTGTTTCCCATGGCAACGACGACGAGGCTGGAGTTGGCGGCCGGCGTACCACACACGCCCGGTGTTGGGGATGCCGTTGACGACGACGTCGGCGTCGGAACCGGTCCGTTGCCGCCGAGATCGAGCTTCGTGCAGGCGACCGCCGTCGCAAAGAGCGTCAGAGCGATCCAGTACCGTGGAAGGGTTGTTTTCATCATGGCCCCAGCAATGAAAGTGGAACCGGCAAGGAAATCCTCGAGCCCATGCCGGTCGTCGCAGTGAGAATTAACGTGATGTTGGCCTGGCCGATCGGCAGCCCGGCGGCGGAGAACGGGAAGGTGCCCTGCCACTGACCCGGCCCAACGCTTTGCAGCGTAGCCATCGGAAGCAGTGCATTGGGGCCGAAGGTCAGTTGCGCGACGTTGGTCGTGGTGATCGCAGCGAGGCTCATCATCTGGCCATTTTTGACCACCGATGGGGAGACTTGGACGTAAAAGATCTGTGCTGCGCCATTGGGCGCGGCATAGTTGTTTTGCGGCGGCTGCCCAAACGTGTAGACGTTGGTCTGGGAAAACGCCGACGGTAATGGCAGCGGCGTCGGGCCGACCGGTGACGAGGCAGGAGAGGGCGTTGCCGTCGTGACGCCGCCAATCGGCGGGGTATTTGACTGCGGACGAATCGCCGGAGTGGGGACGTTGACGGGCGCCGGCTCACGCGCTCGCGCGGGGGTGGTACTCGGTTCTGGCAGCGGTTCGGCAGCCAGGCGACTCGGGGGCGGAAGTTGGGCCCCGGGCGGAAGGGTCGGAAGATTCTCCGGGCGCGGAAGTCCAAGTTTCGTCGATCCAATGCCGCCGCTCTCGCCGGGACGTACGATGTGCGGTGTGACAGTGACGATCAGTTCGTTGCGGGTTTTCTGAATATTATAATACGTGAAGAGCGCCGGTCCAATCAACGGAATGTCGCCAAGAAACGGGATCTTCTGCACGGAGCGCGAGTCGACGTCTTCAATCAATCCGGCGATGACGATCGTTTGCCCGTCGCGCAGGCCCACCGTCGTGGTCGTATCGCGCGTCTGAATGTTGGGAACGCCGGCGGCGCTGATCGCTGCGATCGAGTTGACCGTCGGGTGCAGCGTGACCGTGATGTAGTCGCCGTCGTTGACGATCGGCGTGATGTCCAGGGTCACGCCGGTTTGGAAACTTTGCACTTGGGTCGTCGCGACGGTCCCGGTTCCACCGCCAGTGGTGGTAAGGATATTGACGGTCTCGCCGGCGCGCAGCGACGCGGTGCGGCCTGAAACCGTCGTGATACGCGGATCCTCGAGAATTCTGGCTTTGTTGTTCGCGATGAGGAAGTTGAGTTCGGCTGTGAAGCTGATCGGGGTTCGGATAAGCGGGAAGAGGTTGAGGTAGGGAATCTGCACGCCCGCACCGGGGTACGTGTTGCCGGGTGGATAAACCGGTGGAACTTCGGTAAATGTCGTACTGACCGCCGCCGTCGGGAACTGCAACCCGAGCTGTTTGATCGTGCCTTCGTCGACCTCAAGCACCTCGGTGTCCATGGCAACCATCGTTTGTGGACGGTCGAGCTTATCGATGAGCTGCTTGGCCAGCTTGATGCTGTAAGGGCTTCCCGTGAGCACCAACTCGGTCGAGTTGGGCGGCACGACGATATGCAGGTCGCCGGCCGAGCCTTGAAGCGCTTGGGTTACGGTATTGGCGATGTCTGTTGCAGTGGTGGAAATGCCGCCCTGCAAGCCCGGTACGGCTGCTTTCAGCTCGACCACCTCGATGCCCGATGCCGCAGGGCCGGCGTTCTCGCCACCACCTGGGGCCCCTGGCGGCGGCAAGTCGAGCTGGCTGACTGCATCGGCGATTCGGCGCTGCACCGTCAAGTTCGACGTTACGGTAATCGCGTTCAGGTCGGTGTCGACAGCTATCGGAAGATTCGAGAACGATCGCCGGAAAAGATCTGCAACTGAATCCGCATCGATGTACTTCAGCCGGTACACCTGCGTGTATTGGGTGCCCATCTGCGGCACGTCGAGCTCGGCGACGAGCTGCTTCGCGTGGTCAACGTCATCCGATGGGCCAGATAAGAGAATTTCGCTACCGGAGATGGCGACTCGGACGTTGGGGGCCTCATTTGCTACGGCTCGCGCCACCTGTTTCACGTTTCGCTGCGTCACCCGTACGGCTTCCGCAGGGTAGCGAGGCCTCGGCGTCGGGGTCGGCGGCGCCGTGTCGATTGCCACCACGATCGCTTTGATCTGCGACATGTCGGCCGGCGATGCCATAATGATGATCGTCCGGTTCGGGGCAACCAAGACGCGCGCTTGTGGAAAGACTCCGGCAAGCCGCTGCGCGACCGTGCTCGGCGAGAGCACCTTGAGCTGATAGGTGTCGGTTGCCGTGGCGGTTGGGTTCTTAGTGTCGATCCCGCTGGCGATCGTGCGCATTCCTTGCTCTTCGTATCCCGGAGCGACAACGATCACGGCGTTGGCGTGGGGATCGACGGTTATGTGAGCGTTGGGATAGACGCTGGCCAATATCTCTGCAGCACGGCGCGCAGGGATCACCTCAAAGTTAATCACGACCGGTGGATTGGGCGTCGGTGAGGGCGTCGGAGTTGCGCGCGAGTGGTTTGACGCACCGACGGCGGGCTGCAAGAGCGCCACGCAGAGCGCGCCAGGGAGCAAAACCAGCCCCAGTATGAATGCCAACCGGCTGGCTCCTAAAGCGCCTGACGGCCACCTCGGCATAGCCACGCGGCGACGGTTCCCGAGCGACTCCTCGTTCCCTTTGGTTACTGCGCGATATAGGCTAGCGTGTTTTTGTTAGTTATACACAAGGAGGCGCCTAATAGGCTTTGAATGCGGGGCCGCCTAACCCAGGGCTAGCCGATCAGCTGCCTTGCGGTGCGATTTAATTGAGCGAATATAGGAGGCCATGGCATGCGGCGATATTTGGCAGGAGCATTCTTGGTTCAGTCGATCACCCAATCGTCCGGCGCGGCGATAGCCGACATGCCCGGCTCATCAGGGAGCCGCTGGAACTGGGTCGCGGTGATTGACCCGCGGCCTAGCTACTTTCTGCCTTCGAGGTATGCATAATGCGACGCTACGCTGCCTTAGCGCTTCTTCTCACCCTTACCGGCCAATCCGCAGCGTCTGCCTATCCGGATCGATCGGCCAGCGGCTGGCCGACCGATCCGGTGTCGCGCGAACAAGCGATCCATCACGCCGAGCCGATCTTCCCACACATTGAAAACCCGCTGTCGCACCAATGGCGGCGTCCGGAACATCTCCATCCCGAAGCGGCTGCAGGCGTGCCAATGCGCGTCCACATACCAAGAATTCCGCTTCATGGCCTCGCAGATCCGCGAGCAGAATTCGGTGCGCGCCGCGTGCTACACGTCGGTGGCAGGATGCTCGCTCCCGGTCATGGCCTTACTCTAGGCAGTCCTAGACGGGCAGC
Organism: Candidatus Cybelea tumulisoli; assembly: GCA_003167155.1. Lineage (GTDB taxonomy): Bacteria > Vulcanimicrobiota > Vulcanimicrobiia > Vulcanimicrobiales > Vulcanimicrobiaceae > Cybelea > Cybelea tumulisoli. The sequence continues at coordinate 11,794 of PMTY01000034.1, read as the reverse complement.
ATCGACATCTGCTCAAGATGAGAACGCGGGGCTGAAGCCTTTTTGGCCGTACCAATCCCGTATCGTCGCGGGCATTGGGAGTGCCTACGGGAATGCCTCGAATGGGAATGTTGCCATCACGACGACCGATGTTGACGTCGCTACGCCTGGCGTGGATCTGAGTTTCAGCCGCGTCTGGAACAGCATGTCGCTCGAGGACACAGCCGGAGACGACGGCTCCGGTCCGTCCACCGAAGGCAACTACTGGACGAGCAACTTAAACGCGCACATAGTGTGGAACCCCGGAAAACCGAACATCATCAGCGTCTACGACCAGTCTGGGGCACGGTGGGATTACTCCGCAAGCTCGAGCGGAATGTGGCTACCGCCCGTCGGACAACATGCCTCTCTCGTCTACGACGGTCAATGCGGCTACTGGTGGCAACAGCCAAGCGGCGTTGCTTTCTACTTCTACAACGCGGCGTCCCTGATTGGGTGCAGCACGCCGTCGAGCCTCTATGGGCGCCTCTATGCAATCGTAGGACGGAATCAACAGGCGCAAATCACGCTTACGTATAGCTGGAAGAATGGTAACTCCAACAATCCTGAGAACCTCACGCAAATCGTCGCTCAGCACAGTAACGGGCAGAGCTTAACGCTCAACTTCGGGCCGGTCGGTTCTAACCCGTGGACCGAGCTCACCTCGATCGTGCGTCCCGACGGTAAGACCATTCAATACTCGTATAATGGCACCGGCGCAAATCTGACTGAGGTCGACAAGCCGGGCAACGGCAACGCTCCAACCGAAACCCAGACCTACCAGAATGGTTCGGGTCAAATAACAGCCTGCAATCCACGTTCGAATCAAAGTTCCGGCAGCGACGGCAATTGCACGACCTTCACACTCGATTCGAGCAACCGCGTTTCGAGTTGGTACGACGTTGGCGTTCCGAATATCACCCCAAGCGATGGCATGAACCAGGTTTTACAACCCAACGAGCCGACCGGCTCGTATCAGTGGACCTTAACGAACTTCAACTACGGTCAGCCAGGCAACGGTCAAGCGTGCGGTGGAACACCAGCTGGAACGACCGAGATGTGCGATGCTGACGGGCATGCGACAGTTTGGACCATGGATAGTCTGGGCCTGCCCATAGCGACGGTGGTCTTCGTGCAAGGGAGTTCCTGGCTTTTAACGGAGCAACTCTGGGATGGGAACTTCAACCTTGTGTCGACGACGGATGTGGACGCCAACAAAACACAGTATGCCTATGATTCCACTGGAACAAATCTCATCGGAATCGAGCAACCGCAAATAAGCGCGTGGGTAAACGGTGCGATGCAGCAGATCAATCCGATCACGACATATACGCACGACCAGAACAACAACGTGACCGCAACCTGCGATGCGGTCTACAACCTCAACAATGGCACGCCGTGGCCCTTGCCATCGGGTGGGCCGACCTGTCAAGGCGCAGGTTCGACGAGCTATACGTACACTACGACCGACAGCAATGAGCCGTCAGGATGCCTCAGCGGTGTAACAGGGCCGCTAGGCTATAACGTAACGGTGTCGTACGGCAGCGGCTGCGGAAACTGGGGTCTTCCGACGCAAGTTCAAGGCACGACGATTCAAAGTCAGGAGGACGGCACTGCGCGTACGCCTACCCTGACCATAGCTTACGATAGCTATGGGAATATTCATAAGTACAATCAAGGCTCCGGTGCGTATGTTCTTTCGTACAATGCGCTCAACCAGATGGAACAGGTAACGGACGCGGACGGTCTCTCGTTTTTCGCATGTTACAACAACGATGGAACCCTCCAATACACCGAAACACCGTATCAACACTCTCTCGATGGCAGCCCGGGCTACTGCGGCGGCGGTTCGTACGCCGATAAGTTCCAATACGACGCCGACAGCAATCAGGTCGTCGAGATTCAGCAGCATCACGGACTCTACGCCTCGCCAGGTCCGACGCCGTCGCTCTCGCCGCAGACAAGCGCCAACGCCATCAACCGTTTTTACGACGCCGACGATCGGCTGGTGGAAGTCGAGGAACCCCAGGCGCTAAAATACGACGTTTACGCAAACCCTTGGATCGACCGATACCTCTACGATCTTACGGAGAACGGCTCGAACGGAACTCTCCATTTCAATGGTGGCTCGGCGTATAAGGCGCACGGAAATCTCTTCAAGTCGCAGGAGCTTTTGCCTTCCGGTTCCTCAGATGTCGTCACGTACATCGCGCCGCTGCCAGGTGCTACGCCAAGCACATTGATCAACAACACGGTCTTTCAGGACGTTAGAGGTGTCGCGTATGATGCCTTAGCGCGAGCGACGACCCTGCAGACGCTGGTGACAACCGCATACCCGCTTCCAGTGTCTTCGCCTGCACCAGTGCTTAATACCGAGACGATCTCTTATGATACTGGAGGTTACAATGGCAACGCCTACTACGGCTTGCCGACGCAATACTGCAATGCACTGGGCACATGCGAAACGTACGGCTACAACACTCACAACAAGCTATTCCGCGTCACGGGCGGCCCCAACAGCCGTTCGTACGCGTTCGATCCCGATGATCGTTTGGGTGCGGTCGGATCGGGTGACGGTGGCATTGCAACGAGCACTGCATATCAGTATGCATATGACGCCAACGGAAACCTCATTTCTGAAGTCGAACCCAGTAGCTACAACGGTGCAGGTACGCTCAAGTACGGGTACTATGCAGATAATCTGCCCGAGTATCTTGGCATTGGCGGCGGTGCACCGTTTACACAGAACCAGATTTATCAGTATTCATACAGAGCCGACGGGCTTGAACAGACTATGGCTATTAATGACGGTCAAGTCCCGCAAGTGCTGCACCCAGGCACGACTCAGCTCGCATACACGTATACGAGCGCCGGCCGCCCGACACAGCGTCAGGTCACCTGGAAATCGCAAGCGACGAACAATCAAACGATCGGGTACGATGCCAATGGAAACATAAATGCGATGCATTTTCCAGGAGGAGGCGTCAATGGCGGCGCCTTCACCGAGTTCGAATACACCGCCGACGCGGACCTGCTCGGCTATAACAACGGAAAGAACGGCAACGGCATTCAAACTTACAACTACACCGATCGTGGCGAACTCGCACAAGGCTTTGCCGCAAACGGTGTTTGGATGCCGCCTTCGATATCATTTACGCAACAATCCGTCGTATCCTGGGATGACACTATGGGTGCTCTTCTTAAGGTTGCGACCAGCAACGTCCCGACGTCATCGTGGGGCTACGACGGTGCGGGGCGCTTGACTAACGAGGCCTATCCATGTTGTGCCGCCTTCAACGGCCAACAAGGCTCGGCAACGATCGCGCGAACCTACGATCGTGAGAATCATCTTCTATCGACGGACACCGCACCGGAAAACGGACAATTTAATAACGTGGAAACGTGGGGACCTAACGGAGAAGCGAACACAATCGCGGCCAGCGGTTCGGCGGCTGCGGAAACATTGCATTGGAGTGGCGACCAGCTACTCTATACGACGAACACGAAAACCAACGTCGATGACGTTAAGCTCGGAGCCGATGGTGACATTTTGCCTCTGGACGCTGGATATAATGGGCTAACGCTCTACGGAAGAGGCCCCGAAAGCAGCGTTGGGGGCTGTTACAACTCCGACGCCGTGTCGCCATTCACGAACGCGTATCCATACTTCGGGAACACTTCCTTTTCTTTCCGGAACTTTAGCATTTCGATTCCTTACAACATCAGCGCTTGCGGAGAGACAGTGCCGACGACCGGCACGCCGAGCCCAGCACCCAGCATGCCCGCATCGCCACAGTGGTCGGGATCCGTCTTGGCATTGCCCGGCTTGACGCAGATCGGGCCAAATAATGGCGGCACAGTTGCGATGCCGCGCCCGGACGGCATCACGACAGGCACGGACACGATCCAGGGCGCGCGCTCGTACGACATGGTTTCCGGTACATGGACGAGCCCCGACGCGTTTCCACCCAACCTCATGGACCCGACAACGTCGAAGCCGTACATTTGGAACGCGAACAATCCTATACAGAACATGGATTCTAGCGGTTACTGCCCGGGAATACCCGCCGGCGACGACTCCATCTCATGCTACGACCCCGATGGGATACCGTTTGACGACCCAGGGATCGATCAATTCATGAGCTATTACGGCATGCTGGGCTCGCCGTGGGTCCCAGGCGGATTCGGGCCGATCAACATCCTACCACCCCCGGTTCTGAAGGTCATCGCTTGGGTGACGGCGCACGCGCGGCGCCCCGACTCCTATACCGCGTCCTGGTTCATCGTCGACGACCCGGTCATTGTGGACGGCTTTCCTGTCGGAGGCGTAGGTATCGCTGGCCACGTTTCGGTTGATCGTTGCGGTCGAGTGTTCCTCGGAATGGGTCCCGGCGCCGGTTCCGGTTTCGGAGGCGCATCGGCCAGCATAGATTACTATGATCAGCCCAACTCTGTCGGGCCACCGACGCCCCAGCAGTTGTACGCTTCGGAAAGCGGCGCTTCGGGTGGCGCTAGTTTTTGGTTTCCAGTCACCGTCGGTATGGCCAATAACGATAACGCCTCACACGTATTTTCGCTGGGTCTTCCAACAAACCCCGGCGGTTACGCATCCTGGCAAAGCTCGGGGAACGTCGGACAGCTTCCCGGAGGGGGCTGTCCCTAAATGGGAAAGATTTGGGCCGGTGTATCGCTTGCCTGCTCCTTTGGATTTCTACTCTTGCAGCAAACAACGAACCATCGCGCCGGCCCATCTAACCACCTGTTTGGAATTCTCGCAGGGATATGTGTCATCATTGCGGGTTTTGGCGTTGCAGCGCAAAGTTCAGCTGCAATCGATTACGGCGACGACCTGCTCGATAAGTTGCCGCTCACCATGCAGAGGCTCTATCCGGCGTATTACATTCGTAAGCTCTTTCGCGACCGCAGAGCGTACTCGCGTTTTAATTTCATCGTCGCGGGGATCGCCTTTGTCCTAATGGGCGTTGTGCTCACGTTCGTGGCGATTCGTCGCTAGGTCTCCGTTGTCTAGCAACGAGCGGTCAAGCGTAGGAAAGCGTTTCCCGAGCCCCTACGCGCTATCACGAATGTAAAGCCCCTTGCAAAATAGTGCTCCCTTTGGTGTCGGCGGAAGGCCGATTTTAGCTCGCAGGTAGCGGATCGTCCCCGCCCAACCCAACTCCGGGTCCATTAATGAATGCCAAACGGCAGGCTCCTGAAGCGCCGAACGGCCGGTCCGGCGATGCCACGTCACACGGTTCCCGAGCGACTTCTCGTTCCCTTTGGCTGCTGGCCGATATAGGCTAGCGTCTTTTTGTTAGTTATCCACAAGGAGACGCCTAATAGGCTTGTAATACGAAGCGGCCTATCGCAAGGCGAGCCGATCAGCCGCCTTTCGTGGCAGTTACACGAGCGACTTAGGAGGTCTATACCATGCGGCGATACTTGGCAGGAGCGCTCTTGGTTCTTATGGTCACCCAATCGTCCGGCGCGGCGATCGCCGCCGGCACGCCGGGCTTCCCGGGAACCCGGTGGAGTTGGATTGCGGCGATTGACCCGATTCGATCGCTCATCTCGGGATCGAAAATTTACGCCGAGTTCACCGGTTCCATCGATCGCTATGACGCGATGCACGCGCCGGTCCGGGTCGCTCATCGCCCAACGAACCCCCTTGATGCTGCTCTTATCATGCGGTCGCTGCGTCCGTTGCGGCCACACATCCGCCACGGCGTGCTCCGACGTGAGCAGATGCCGTCGCGTAGCGAGCTCGATCCGCGCCATCGGCGCCTCGATCCGTTGGCGATGCGTCGCTCGACCGTCAAATCCCAGACCGACGTGCTGCAGCCGCTGGCCGTGTTCTTGCCACCCGGGAGTTCGAGCTCCATCAGCCGGCAGCCCCAGACCAGTCGCGCTGGCGGGCTGCATCACGGCAACGGCGTCAAGCACCTGACCTCGTCGACCGCGACAACCGGCATCGAGCACTGGTGGACCTATGAAGAGCGCGCGATCCCCGGGATCGGCAAGGCGATGCTCAATGTCGGAACCGGCAACCTCGTCGTAGCGGCCACGGACGTCGATATTCACGAGCAAGGCATTGACCTTGCCTTCCAGCGCGTGTACAACTTGCAGTCGCTCCACGACGCCAATGGCGACGACGGCGGGGACCCGGCCATCTTCGGCAATCTCTGGACGAACAACTTCGACGCGAACATCGTCTACAACTCGGCCGCCAACACGATTACGGTGTACGACCTCGACGGCACGGCCTGCACCTACACGTCGAACAATGGCAACTGGGTGCCGTGTACGGGAGAGTATGCGACCCTCGCGCCAACCGACCCGACAGACTGCACGTATGCCTGGACGAAAACCGACGGCACGGTCTACTGGTTCCACGCCGACGCGGTGGGCCCTCAATGCACGATCCAGCAGGCCGAACGTGGACACATCGCCCAGATCTTCGGGCGTAATCTGAACAACAATATCACGCTCAACTATTACTATTACCAAAACGAGTATGGCGGCTCGGAATCGATCTCCGAAATCGACGCTACCCATAGCGATGGACACACGCTTGTCATGAAGTTCGGAGTCCTCGGAACGTCGCTTAATGAGCTCGCGACCATCACACGGCCTGACGGCGCCGTGCTCCAGTACTCCTATGACACGAGCGGCAACCTGCTCGAGGTCGACAAGCCCGGCAATAACTCCGCCAATAGCATCCCGGCCAACCCAAACACCAACATCATCGTCCCGCAAGGAGACGCTCCTGAGACGTATGCGTACGCCACCGGCACGTCGTCGATGGACCTGGCCTGCGGGCCGCGGTGCACCGTTGCGATGTGGAATAATCCAAACACTCCAGGAGACGGTGCGGCGCTGCTTTTTACCGTCAACAACTTGCAGTTGACGAGTTGGCAGGTCGATGGTGTGCTCAACTTTACTCCCAGCGACAATTCGGGACAGATCCTCCAATCCGGCTATTCGACGAACTTCACCACCTGGTATACTGCGTATTTTGTCTACGGTGCCGGACAGGAGGACGGTTGCACTGGCTCATCTGGGACCACGACGATGTGTGATACGGATGGGCATAGCAGCATCTGGACGCTGGACCCTAGCGATCGGGTGACCGAAACGCAAGGCTTGACCGGCGACCCGTCCTCTGGAGTGCCCTGGGTCGTGACCAGCCGAACCTGGGATAACTCCAACGATCTTACGTCGACAACCGACGCGAATAGCAACGTAACACAGTACGGATACGTCAACGGGAATGCCGTGGAGGTCCAACAGCCCAGCGTCACAGACATCCAAAATGGTTCGTATAGCCCGGTCAGCTACTATTCGTACGACTCGAACAACAATGTCACATCGTATTGCGATCCAGTCTATAACCAGACGAACGGCAACACGTGGAACCCCAATCCTACGGCTTCGATGTGCCCGAGCAGTGGGGGCGGTATCGCCGTGTTCACCTTCGTTAGCACAGATCCCAACGAACCATTTGGCTGCCTGACGGCGATGCGAAAGCCCGGTGGATATAGAACGACCATCAGCTATTGGGAAGGCACCGGAACTTGCGGCGTGGGTCTTCCCGCCACGGTCCAAGGCGCGACGATCACGCAGTACGACCAGTCGACAATTTCACCAGTTCAGGACCTCGCCTACGATGGCTACGGAAATCTGTCCACCTACGATAAAGGCACGGGGACGCACGGTCCTCTCGACTCGTGGACGCTTACCTATGATCCGGACAACACGTTAACGCAGCGTACTAATAACGACGCGGTGATTGCAGGCGCCATCACGTCGATGAGCTGCTATTATCCCGACGGCTCGCTCTTCTACACCGAGACGCCGTCCCAGTGGGGGGCCGATTCGAGCCCGCCTTGTCCTAGCACCAGCGCACTTTTGGCAGGCCCGGTATCGCCTCCGCCGCATGCTGATGCATTTTACTATGACACCGATGGCGATCAAGTGGAAGGCATTACTCATAAAGGATGCAGCACGGCAATAGGATGCTATGGCCCGACGTCGATTACCGCTTGCAACTCGGGTCAAAGAGCAAACCCGACCGGCACGACCTGCAAATACTACGACGGGCTGGATCGTCTGGTCGAAACGGCTGAGCCATATGACACCCGGGGCATACCTATATACCAAGAACCCTCGCAGCCTTACGAGTTCTACGGATTTCGCTGGATGAACCGCTACATCTACGACCTTTCGCAAGGGGGTGGCTCCGCGAATTTAACGATCTCCGACAGCACCGGGACGATTTCACTGGTTGCATACGGCGGCCTGTATAAGACCCAAGAGTGCCTCCACGGAAGCACCAAACTAGTGTCATTGAGCTCACAGTATAACGGTTATACTAGTTGCGCTTTCGACGACATTCGGGGCGCCAGTTTCGACGGCCTCGACCGGACCGTCGGCAAATACGAGCTGGCATACGGAACCACAGCGGTAACGCTGAACACGTACGACTGCAGCGGGCAGTACGACCTGCTCTGTAAGACCGTCAATGGCGTGAACCAGAAGACCACGTACACCTACGATAACATGGCGCGCGTTCAGCAGGTAGCCTTTAGCGGCACGGCTCCGCTCGCTGACGGGCCCCGAACGTACACCTTCGACGCGGACGGAAGAACGGCTTCGATCCAAGGCAATTCCATGGGTACGCTCAGCTATATCTACGACGTCGACGGCAACAAGATGAGCGCGGCTGAACCTTCTGGAGAGAGCCCCGCATCGTTAATCTGCTACAACTACTATGGCGATGGTTCGAGAGAATATCTCTCGATTGGAAAGCTTAACGCCACGTGCGGCAGTATTCCATCTCAAGGTCTCCCGAGCGACGGCGGGATCAGTCAGCAGAATCTAATGAGCTACAAGTACCGTACAGACGGCATGCTCCTTAATCAGCAGGTGAACTGGAACGGTAATCAGGAGACCTTTGCCTGGGACTATACGCCGAGTGAGCGAGAGCAGTCCGAGACCGATCCCGTAGACACTGAGTCAGCCGCCTTGCCCCCATACTACACCACATACACATCGTTTAGTAAGAAGACCTATCAGTACGACAGCTACGGGCGAGTCAGCCAATTGATCTTGCCAGAGGGCTACGAAGAGTCGACCTTCGTCTATGATGGGGATGACGAGCTTGTCAGCTACAAAGCATCGGATGGGGGAAACGGCGGCTTTACTCGGCAGCTAACGCTCGATGCCCGGGGAGAAGTCCTCGAAGATATCGGACAATTAGCAACCTATTCGGCGAACGGCACCCAACTGGGCGACGGCAACAGTGGCGCTGGTCAAAACGCAGTTCAGCAAGCGCCCAACGGGTTGCAGTTCGATGTCCGAAGCGGCATGATCACCGCCATCACCGATCCTTTCTGGGCGCAATCGCAGGGGGAGCAAACCGGCGCATTCGTCTATACCTACGATGGGGCCGGGCGTCAGACTACGGCGACACAGTATTCGGCGTGGCCTCAACCTCAGCCGACTGCGCCAGCCTATGGACAAACCTACGATAACGAAAATCATATTGCGAAAACAGGAAATGTAACGAATTTTTGCGTCCCTTGGGCGACGAGCTGCTACAACATGTATACGGCGACCGCGCAATGGGGACCGGACGGACATCAACGCATTGTTACCGGACCAGGCCAGTTGACGGCCCATTGGGACGGTGACACGCTGCTGTTCGCAACGGGCGCTGGCAGTACGGGCGCCTTTCTCTACATTGGTAAAGAAGGCATCATGGACTCCTCAGGCAACATCTACGTTTCAGATCGCGATCAAACGGGCCAAGAGCAAGCCTCCCATGGCGTCGTAAGCAACATCTACCCATACTGGAATGGCGAGATATGGACCAATGGCGTTTGGTACAACAGTTGGACACTCGGGTCGATGCGCAACGTTTTCCTGGCAAAGGGGGGGCCGCTAGGTGGGATTGGTGCGCAGATCCCCGGTTCTTGTGGGTGGACCTCGAGCGGGGTAACGTATAAGTGCCCGACCTTTTTACCAACTTTTACCATGCAGCGCTCTGATGGCTACAACATGGTTGGCGGCCTCGTGCAAGGCGCCCGCACCTTCGATATGACGACCAACCAATGGCTCAGTCCTGACGCATACGCCGGTGATGTACACGATCCGGCGTCGCAGAAGCCATTCATGTGGAACGGAAACAACCCAGTTCAGTATAGCGACCCTAGTGGCTACCTGTTGGAGGCGACTGGGACCTTGCAGCAACAACAGCAAGAGATCGATGATTGGAACGCCGTAAAAGCCTCTTTCAAGGATAATCCCCAAGCCACTGCCATACTAAATAACATTCAAAACAACCCCAACTTCACGGTTCAACTGGCAGAGAATAACCTAGGTGTTACACAGTTTACTGGAACATACACCAATGGGAAACTAACAGGGGACCGCATTGACTTTGACCCGCGTATGGGTATTCAGCTCGGGGACCAAAGTAGCGCCGCGATCTCTCCTGCGCTTGCGCTTCTGCACGAGGCGGACCACGCAAACCGATTCAATATGGACTACAACGGCTATGCGTCCGACATTCTGAACACCAACGCAGGCGCCTATGGCAACATGGAAGAAAAACGGGTCATAAGTGGCCTTGAATCTCAGGTATTGAACTCGGAAGGGTTGCCATCCCGCACATCGCACGATAGTTCTACATGCACGGTCTCATCGATGTTCAGCGAGAGTTGCTGAGGAAACGATATGAAATCACAAAGCCCATCGAAACGTCAGCCATCGGCTACGCCAGGAAAAGTTGCAGCCCGAACATTTACGTTACTCTGGTCCTTCCTGACCATTTTCCTAGTCATGTTTGAACCACTCGTAGCTGCTGCTAACTGCGGCTCGAGCGCGTCGCCTAGTTACTCGGACATTGATGCTATCCTGCTCAATCAGAATGGGTGCGACAGCGCGATTCAGGAACCAGATACAGCGAAGCAATTGCGCGTTGTCTCAACGCTAAGATGTTCTACATTCTGGATATTGTTCTGGGACCCCGGTCGCGGAGCTATCCCTACGACGTATAGTCAGTATAGCCTACGCAACTCCATTGGGACGTTTCATCTATCGATAAGCCTTGACGATGCGCGTCATGTGCTAGAAAAACACAGCTTTTTTACCGTATCGTCTTCGGAGGGGTTTGTAACGGATGCCGCACGCTCGACACTAGCAGTACGGCGTTGTGGCGTGGTAACAATCGTTAAGAGTTACAACACTGCTCTGAGTCGCGACGACTTGGCAATACATAACGTTATTGAAGAGTTTCGCGCTTTGATTACCGTAGCAAGAGCGAAGAGAATATCGAGCGCTGCTACAGGCTTCTTGGAGACCGGCCTTTTTGATCTTTAGCAAGTCCCCGTTCGTCATCGAGCTTCGTTGGAGCTGGCGACCACCTTCCGCCCACGAGACGGGCGCAGCGTTTTCTTGCGCGGCAGTACTTGGAGGCATCCGCCGCGGTATTTAGCCATGACGACTCTAGTGCAAGTGTCTCTGTGGCGAGCGTGTTTCCGTTGGCGCAGGAACTCAAACTCCTGTCGCGCCCGAGGCGCTCGCCGTTGTTTGATAGATCCTAGCCACGCCCGTCGATGCGCGCTAGGGCCGGCTTCCGGTCCTCGCTGCGCTCCGGTCCACGCCTCTCCGCTTCGCTCCGCCCTTGCGCGCCTCGCCGGTCGCGGCTTGCCGGACCCATCAACGGCAAGCGCCTCGAGCGCGAAAGGAGAATCGACGATGTCTCAACTTTATA
>PMTY01000166.1 GCA_003167155.1 Candidatus Cybelea tumulisoli | reverse complement strand
ACCTACCTCATGACCGTGCGCGGGAAAGGCTATCGTTTCGTCGCACCGGTCAGCATCGTGGCTCCACTGCTGGCCGAGACGGCGCTGCACGCGGCTGAGGACTCCGCCGATCGCCTCTTCAACGGGGCTCCCGAAGCCTTCCACCAGTACTGCCGCGGCTCGTACCTGCTCGAAAAGCGGACGGCGAGCGCGTTGACGGCAGCGGCCGAGCAGTTCGAAGCGGTCCTGCGCGTCCACCGAGATCACGTGCCGGCGCTCATCGGGCTTTCTCGCGCGCACGCGCTCCTGGCCCAGTATTGGTATGCCAGCGGCTCGTATACGTTTCCGAAAGCCAAAGCCGCGATCGTTCGGGCGCTGGAACTCGATCCGTCATCCGCGGAAGCTCGGGCCACTCTCGCGCTCATCTTGCTCTTTTGCGACTGGAACTGGATCGAGGCCGAACGCGAAATCGAGACGGCCGTGCGATTGAACCCGGCGTCCACGCTGGTTTACATGAACGCTGCATGGTTTAATATGTGCAAGGGCTCCGGCGACAAACCCGTGCGCGAGATGCAGCGCGCCCTGCTCGTCGAGCCGTCGTCGCCCGCCTTGCAGCTTTTTCTCGCCCGAATATTCCTTCACACCGGCCAGTACCGGCGCGCAATCGGTGCGTTCTCCAATTTAATCGAAAGCGGCGCGGATTTTGCGATCGCGCGGCGTCACCGGGCTCAAGCCTTCATACTCAACGGACAGCCGGCCGAAGCAATCGCCGATTTGACCCTCTTGCCGCACGATCGCTCCGAAGACATGGCGCTGCGCCTGCCGCTGCTCGGCCGCGCGTACGCGGACTGCGGCGACACCGAACGTGCCGAAAGCATCTACCAAACGCTGCAGGAGATGGCGCGTACCGAGTTTGTCGTGGGCTTCAATCTCGCGACGGTCGCCGTCGGGCTCGGACGCCTCGAAGAGGCGTTGGACCATCTCGATCGTGCGCTGAAGGTGCGCGAGCCGGCGCTCATCATGCTGCGCAGCCTGCCCTGGTTTGAGCCGATCGCCCAGCGCTCGCGATTCAAAGCGATGCTTCGCGCGATTTGGCCTACTCTCGAACCGGAACCGGATAGACGGCGGGGCTACGCAGCCCGTTAGCATCGACGCTGCGAACGCCGAGAATATAATCGTCTTTGGAGATCGGGACCGTCGCTTCGCCGACGTCGCCGGCGTTGCGCGCCCCTTGCCATTGCGGCGCATCGGTGGATCGCCAGACGATCTCGTAGGAGACCGCGTCGGCGGCGCGCGTCCAACGCAGCGCCGAGTCGTATCCGAGCCGCGCGGTCACCAGGCGAACGTCGCCCGGCGGTGCGGGGCCTAGGGCCAGCGTTGCCAGCGCGCTAACGTTGGCTTGCGTCGCGCGTTTTAGGTATTCGGGATCGATGTATTGCGGAAGGTCGCCGTACTGCACTCCATTTTGCACGCGGACGTCTTGATGCTGATGGGTGAAGTTCTCGTGCGCTTCGACAAAACGCACGGCGGCGGCGTAGCCCACGGATTGGAACGACTGCTGATCGCCGCCGCGCAGGAAGCGGTCGGAGCGGAAGATTTGCCGCACCATAAAGTTTGGAACGTAGACCGGCACGATCTCCGCGATGAAGCGCGAGAGTTCGCGCGAGGGAGAGTCGTTCTCGCTGCCGACGAGGTTGACTCGCTCGATCTTGGTTCCGGCCGGCAGCGCTTCGCTGAAGACGCGAATCACGCCGGGCTCGGAGCTGCCGTCACCGCCAACGGAGTTTCCGACAATGTCGTTATTGAGCACTGCCAGCACCGGCGCGTGTGCCGCCGCCAACTCGTGCGCATAGTGGTCGCTGCCCCAAAGGCCCAGCTCTTCCCCGTCGAAACACGCAAAGACGATCGTGCCGCGAAAGTCCGTACTAGCCATCACGCGCGCGGCTTCCAGTACCGCCGCGACGCTCGAGCCGTTGTCGTCGGCGCCCGGCGCGATCCCCACGCCGTCGGTGCAATGCCCGTCGCAGTCGTCGTAGTGGCTGGACATGATGTAGATGCGCCCCGGGGTTGTGCCTCGCAGCGTTGCGATGACGCTCGATTCGGTGACGGCGCGTGGGGTTTTCGGCGTTTTCGGTTGGAGGAACGTGTCGAGCTCGACGCTCATGCGTCCGGGCACCGTCGCGGCGATGGCGGCGAAACGGCCGGCAATCCAATCCCGCGCGCCGAAGACGCCGCGCTTTGAGGTCGAGGCCGTTTCGGAGAAATCGTTGCGCGTTTTGAACTCGACGAGGCGTTCGAGCGTACTCTTCAGGCGATCCGCTCGTACCGCGCCGACCATCGTGGCGATCGGTGCGTAGGCCGGTACCTGCGGCATGGGTTCGTTGCCTGCCGCTGCCAGAAGCAGCAGCGCGCCAAGGATCGAGGCGCGCCGGCGGAAATTAGCTGCGTGTGACGGACTCATCGCGCAACCTTCCGGCCGTCTACGTCCTGGCCTGCAGCGATGGCTCGCTCTATACCGGAGCGACGGTCGACCTTGCGCGCCGCCTTGGCGCGCACCGCCGGGGCACCGCCGCCAAATATACGCGCGGGCGTCTGCCGGTCGCGCTGATCGGATGGTGGCATCCCGCAACCTTCGGGGTTGCGAAATCGCACGAGGCGCGCTTCAAGCGCTTGCGACGCGCGGCGAAGCTGGCCGCGCTGAGCAGCGGCCTGGTCTATGGCTGCGTCGTTCACACGGAGGCATAGACGGCGCGCGTCACCGCGTGGATCGCGGCGTAGGCAGCACCGTAGTCGTAGGCGTCTTTCGTCATCACCGCGAGAATGAACGGCGAGTCGCCGAACGGGGCCACGACGGCGATGTCGTTTCGCGTTCCCTCGATCTCGCCAGTCTTATTGGCAACCGCGACGTGGGGCGGGAGTGCCGCCGGGATGGCATCGCGGTCGGTCTGGCGCAGCATGATGTCGAGCATCGTTACGCAGTGCCGGGACGAAACGATCGTGGGAATTCCTTCGCGCGCGCCGTGCTCGATGAGATAGAGCAGCCGGCCCATGTCGGCGGGCGTCGAGAGATTATCGTTGTGGTGCGCGATCGCCGCGTAGTCGAGAAAACGGCGCGCGAGATGCGTCCGCGTCATGCCGGCGCGGGCGCCGATTTCATTGATCGTCGCGACGCCGAAACGCCCGATCAAGAGATTGGCCGCGGTGTTATCGCTCACCGTAATCATCGGAACGATCAGCTCGCGCACGGTAAATTGTTCCCCGTCTCGCGCGCTCACCATAAAATCCGAACCGCCGATAAGGTCGTCGCTGTGAAAGGTGACTTTATCGTTGAGAACACCGGGGCGGGCTTCGTCGAGCGCGTAGGCCGTCGTCATGATCAGCACCTTGATGATCGATGCCGTGGGGAATCGCTCGGAAGCGTTGTAGGCGACCAGCGGCGGACCTGCGGCCAAGGTGCGGGCGTAGACGCCGAGTACTCCGGGCAACGCTCGCGCGATCGAGCCAACGCGCCGGCTCACCGATGCCGCACCGGCGGGCGTGGCGATCAGCATCGCGCCGGCGCAGCTCAGGAAAGCAGCACGCTTCACGAGCCGGTTCCCTGATAATGTCGCAGGCCGAAGATCCAAAACGCGTACGCGGCGCCCAGCCAAGCCAACCCGATTGCCGGGGTGAGCAAGCCGACCGCGGGGTTGAGGTGCAGACCCGTTTCGGCCTTTTGCAAGAAGTACGTCGCCGGAAAGTAGTTCATGAAGGCAAACGGCAGCACGAAGGCGAGCACGACCTGGACGCCGCGTCCGTAGATGCTGATCGGATATCTCGTGAAATCCTGTTCGAGCGACATCACGACCCAGCGTAGCGTATCCACGCGAACCAGCCAGAACGAGCATGTCGCGATCGCCAAAGAGATGCCTAAATCGATGAGCGCCCCACCGAAGACGATTGCCGGCACGAAGAGTGCGAAGACCCAGTCCACGCGCACGCCCGCGACATGCGTCGCAACCGCGAGCGTGGCGATTCCCAGAATCAACCCATCGGGCACGATCTGCTGTGGGACGGTCAGTACTTGGAAGAGCGTGTCGAGCGGCCGCACCAGGAAGCGGTCGAAGCGCCCCTCGCGCACGTACTCCGGAACGCTCACGACCGTGAAGAAGAGCGTGTTGTGCAGTTCGTGGCCGCACATCCAGAGTGCGTACAAGAAGAATACGTCCCGGAAGTTCCAGCCGTTCATCGATGGAAAGCGTTCCATCGTTACGAAGAGCGCTCCGAGCGCAACCCCGTGATAGACGATCGTAAAGACGAACCACATGATGAAGTTGGCGCGGTATTCGAGCATCGTGAGGAGGTTGATCCGCCAGTACTGCGCGTAGGCCCCGAGCATGGCTGGGCGCTTCGGTGCAACCCTCGCCCGCCCCGCCCCGGTCTGTGATAAGACTATGACTACCGCGACCTCACGCTCGCCCGTTTTCGCCGTCGTGCCCGCCTCTGGGCGCGCGCACGCCGATCACGGCTGGCTCGATACCCATTATTCGTTTAGCTTTGCCGATTATTACGATCCGGCAAACGAAAACTGGGGCGCTTTGCGCGTCTTCAACGACGACACGATCGCCGGCGGCACGGGTTTCCCGACGCATCCGCATCGCGACATGGAGATCGTGACGTACGTGCTCTCCGGCGAGCTGGCACATCGCGACAGCATGGGCAATCACGGCGTCGTCGGACCCGGCGGCGTGCAGTTCATGAGCGCGGGTACCGGCGTCCGCCACAGCGAGTACAACAACAAGGCCGGCGAGCCGCTGCATCTCGTCCAAATGTGGGTGCTGCCTGGCCGCATGGGAATGCCGCCCTCGTACGGAGAGATGGCTTTCGACGTCGACGACCGCCGTAACCGCTGGCTCGACATCGTCAGCGGCGACCCCGCCGTCAACGCACCGATTCGCATCACGCAGAACGCGACGTTTCGCGTCGCGCGCCTCGAGAATGCAACGCTCGAGACGGAGTTCGCACCGGAGCGGTATGGGTTTCTTTTCGTTGCCGCCGGCAGCGCCGAAGCTAACGGCGAACGCTTGAATGCGGGCGACGCCGTTCGCCTTTACGATGTTGGGAAGTTGACCGTCAGCGGTAACGCCGAACTCGTTCTCTGGGATTTACCGGGGGTGGCGCCATGACCGACGATCTCTGCGAACACATCGAAGAGGCGGGCCATCCGGACGCGCGAACGCCGGAAGGCTGCGAGGAATGCTTGAAGATCGGTGGTTCGTGGGTGCACTTGCGGCTCTGCTTAACTTGCGGTCAGGTCGGCTGCTGCGACTCATCGCCCAACAGGCACGCCACCAAGCACTATCACGCGACGCACCATCCTGTCATCCGCTCGTTTCAGCCCGGCGAACATTGGCGCTGGTGCTACGTTGATGAGGTCCTAGCTCAATAAACGAATCTCGCAGACCGACATTCTGCCCGGCACGGTAGTGCGCCACTGGCCGTTCCAAGTGCCGCCGTTCTTCTTGGCGACCTCCGGGCATTTCTTCTCCGCGTCCCACTGGCTCCAAATCGCGCCGGCTTCGATCGACTCGACGACCTTTATTTCCTTCGATGGCGAGAGGCGAATCTCGCAGACTGACATTCTGCCCGGCACCGTCGTGCGCCACTGGCCGTTCCACGTGCCTCGGTTTTCCTTGGCCACTTGCGGGCATTTCTGCTCCGCGTCTGACTGACTCCAGATCGGTCCCGCCTCGACGGAGATCGTCCTAGTCTGCGCCCAGGCAGCGGAAGGCAGCGCGAGATAAAGCAGCGCCGCGCAGGCGGCGAGGTTGAGGGCAATCAAGCGATTCGTCTGCATTAGATATCTCCTGTCGATGGGTTAGCCACCTTGAATCACGACGCGGTTTGAAGCAGCGCGCCAAACCACCGACGCAATCCCGGCGAAGAGCACGAGCCATAGTAGTTGGACGGCGATGGCGATCGCCCATCCCGAGGGGGGAATGACGCCGACATAGATCAGCAACGGCGTCGAGTATATCGCGGCGAAGGGCAGAGCGAAGACGAGCCGGCCAACGATCCCCGGGAAAAACATCAACGGAATGATCTGGCCGGAGAGCAGGTCGGAGGCCCAGCGCACGATCAGTTGCGCCGCGAACGTCTCCAGCGTCCAGAACGCGATGCAGTTCATCAGAAAATTGAGAAAGAAGTTGACCCCGTAGCCGATTACGAAGGCCAGCAGGAATATTGCGAAGGTCGCGGGCGATGGTACGTCGATACGCACGAGCAACAGCGCGCAGAGCAGCGACGGGATCACGAGCAGTGCGTGGAGCGCCGTTTGGCCGAGCCCGTCGCTGAAAAAGTAGAACGGAACGCTGATCGGCTTCATCAAGTCGGTCGCGATCGTCCCTTCCCGGAGCTTTTCGCGAATGAGCCGCGTCGCATCTACCTCGAGGATCAGCGACATCAGCATCGCCACCGTGGCATACGTGATCATGCTGTGCAGCGGGAGACCGACCGGCGCGACGTTTTGCGCGTAGAGCGCCGTCCAGAGCGACCGAAGAATGTAGACCCGCAGCACCAGCGAGCCGATCTCGGTGAGAACCTCGATCCGGTAGGTGGCCTCGCGCGCGAACGCCTTTTTCGCAAACGCGACGTACGGGGCGAGCGCGGCTTCCAGGGCTAACCCCCTTTTTGCCGCTTGATCGCCGCTTGGCGGCGGTGCTCCATCTCTTCCAACTCGAGCATCATGACGTCGACGACCTTATCGACCTCTGCGACCTGCGTCGGCGGAGGCTCCTCGCCCGATCGCCGCGGAGGCGGCTTGACGTTCCGGTACTCCTCGATGACGGCGTCCTGAGCGTGAGACTTGCGCAGGAACTTGGAATACGTCTGGGCGGCGCGGCCACGCGCATCTGCGGTCCCTTCGACGTTGAAGACGTCGGCGAAGAACTGCATCTTCGCGTGGATCTCGGGCGCCTTTTCCGGCGGATAGACCTGCGCGGGATCGCCGAAAGCGATGTGCTGCATCGGCACGCTCTCGCCTTTGCGCAGGCGGGCATTCACATGCACGATCCCGCCGAGCGCGACGCCGCTGCCGTCCTCGAGCTTCGCTCCGTTGAAAATCTTCGAGCCGCTGGCTATGAAGCAGCCGTCACCGATCGTCGCTCCGACGACGTAGGCCTGTGGACCGATGATGCAGCGGCTGCCGATCTGCAAGGGAAACCGTAAGACGCTTCCGCCGCTGGCCTTTAAAACGGCGTTCTCCATCACGACGGTATCGGCACCGATCGTCACCGGCGCACCCTCCGCGACGACGACGGCGCCGTGCAGCACCGCGCAACCGGCGCCGATCGTCACCTCTCCGGCGAGCGTCGCCGTGGGCGCGACGTACGCGCTCGAATGAACTTTTGGTCGCTTCGTACGGCTGGAGAGCATCATGACGCACCCTCCTCCGGCCGGCGTTCGTATCCCTCGAGGTAGATGCGGCGAATGATCGATTCCAAGTCGGGCTCCTCCAGGCTCACGTCTTCGACGCTATAGCGTTCACTCGCTTGCCGCACGAGCCGGTCGGCTCGTTGCAGATTGCGATCGAACCGGAAGCGCGCGCTCGAATCCTCGACCCCGGTCAGCTGCGCGCCCGCAAGCTCGGGCTGCGCTACCGGTTCGCTAAAGCGCACGACGAGGGTGCGGAACCGCCCGTATTCGCTCTTGATTCGATCGATGTCGCCGTCGTAAATCAGCGTGCCGCGGTCGATGAGCACGATCCGGCGGCAGAGCCGCTCGACGTCGGCGAGGTCGTGCGTCGTCAAAACGATCGTCGCTCCGCGCTCGGCGTTGATTCTGGCGATGAACTCGCGGATCGCCTCCTTCGCGACGACGTCGAGGCCGATCGTCGGTTCGTCGAGATAGACGACCCTCGGGCCGTGCAGCAGCGCCGCCGCGAAATCCCCGCGCATCCGCTGCCCCAGGGAGAGCTGGCGCACCGGCGTGCGCAGGAAGTCGCTCATTTCGAGAATGCCGATGAACTCGTTGAGGTTTTTCCGGTAGCGATCGGGCGGAATCGCGTAGATCGCCCGAAGCAGTTCGAACGAGTCGATCAGCGGCAAGTCCCAATAGAGCTGGCTTCGCTGGCCGAAGACCACGCCGATGTTGCGAGCGTTCTCCTTGCGGCTCTTCCACGGCACCAATCCGGCGACGCGCACCTGGCCCGAAGTGGGAACGAGAATTCCGGTAAGCATCTTGATCGTGGTGGACTTGCCGGCGCCGTTGGGACCGATGTACCCGACGAGCTCCCCGGGCTCCAGTGCAAAGGTAACGCCGCCAACCGCTACGCGATCCTCGTAAACGGGCGAAAAAAGGGAGCGCAAGGCGCCGAGGGCTCCCGGCGTGCGCTTTGCGGTGCGAAAGACCTTGCGCAGGTCGCGCGCTTCAACGATCGGCAGGACACCGCGATTCGTCACTCCGTATTCCTTTTCCGGTGATAATCACAATCTCGAACCAGTATGGATCCGGCGCGCTCGCCGTCGCCGAGCGGGCCGCCCGCGCACTGGGTTACCGCTACGTCGACCGGCAGCTGCCGGTCGTGGTTGCCAAACGGCTGCACATCACCCCCGAGGCCGTGGAAGCTAGCGAAGATTCGAGGCGAACGCTGGGCGAACTTCTGGTGGACAGCCTCGAACGGGCGACGCCCGAAACGGCCCAAGCCTCGGCGGCCGAACCGTTGGACGAGGAGCTGCTCGCGGCCGTCGCAGCCGCGGTGCGAGAGTACGCAGCCAAAGGCAACTGCGTTATCGTGGGCCGCGGCGCGTTTGCGATCCTCGGCGCCCGACCGGACGTTTTGCGCGTCTTCATGCATGCTCCGCGCGAGTGGCGTGTCGCGCACGTCGTGGAGACCACGCACGTGTCGCGGGATCTTGCGGAGGGCGAAATCGATCGTGTCGATCGCGCCCGCATCGCCTATGTCCGCCAATGGTACGGCCTAACCTTTGGGGATCTACAAAACTACGACCTCTGCATCGATGCGTCTCGGCTCGATGCGGCGCAAAGCGCGGCATCGATCGTCGCTGCCGTGCAAGCTTGCGCGTGAATATTTTTGCCGCGCTGCGCTATCGGGACTATCGACTGCTGTGGATCGGGCTGCTCGTTTCAAATCTCGGAACCTGGATGCAGTTCACCGCCATGGGATTCTTCGTCGCGCGGATGGCGGGCTCGGCGCATCAAGCGGCACTCGATCTCGGTATTTTGGGAGCGTCGCGCGCCATTCCGGTACTGTTGTTGTCGCCGATTGCGGGGGTCGTTGCGGATCGGCTCCCGCGCCGCCGCGTCTTGTTCGTGACGAATACGACGATGGCGCTCGCTGCCTTCATTCTCGCGCTGCTCGCAACGGCGCACGCGCTGAACCTGATCGGCTTGGTGCTGATCTCGGCGCTGAACTCGGGCGCGAACGGTTTTGATGCGCCGACTCGTCAAAGCTGGGTTCCCTTGCTCGTGGACCGGCGATACATCGGAAACGCCGTCGGACTCAATTCGATCGCGTTTAACGCGCCGGCCGTCATCGGGCCGGCATTTGCGGGCTTGCTCATCGTCTGGATCGGCGTCGCGGGCGCCTTCTACTTCAACGCGGGGGCGACGCTCGCGGTCGTCGTCGCGGTGATACTCATGAAGCCGTCGCCGCCACCGGCTCAACGGGCCGAACCCACGTGGCACGCCATGAAGCAAGGACTTACGTTCATCGTTAGGCACCCTGCGCTGCGATGGATCGTGCTGGCGCAGTTCGTGACCGCGATCTTGACGCGCCCCTACTCGCAGCTCATCCCGGCTTTTGCGGTTAACGTCTTACATGCGGGCCCGCGGGGTTTGGGTTGGGCGGTTTCGGCGATCGGCATCGGCGGATTCGGCGGTGCGCTCCTCACGGCGTATTTCGCGCAGCGCGAACGCCGCTCGCGGCTCTGGCTTCAGGCCGGGTTGCTGATGTCGGCGGGCGTGCTCGTTTTAGCGTTCGTTCCATCGCTGAGGCTTGCGGTCTGCGTGCTCTTTGTGATCGGCGTCGGAACCATGGCGATGATGGGTGCGACGAGCACGCTGATTCAGATACTCTCGCCCGACGACGTGCGCGGCCGCGCGCTTTCGATTTACACGATGATCGCAATCGGCGTGATGCCGCTGGGATCGCTGGTCGATGGCGCAATCGGCTCGGTCATCGGGCTTCGCGAAACGTTCGCGCTGGCCGGCGCCCTCTGCGTCGCGCTCTTCCTCGCCATCTGGATCTTCGCCCCAATCGTAAGAACCATATGAGGTAAAAAAAGCGAGCCGCAATGCTGCGACTCGCTTAGTCAACTCCGCCCTTGCGGAATCAAGAAGGCCGAGCCTAAGCTGCGGCCTTCTTTCTGCGAGTGGCTTTACGCGCGCCCTTGCGGCGGCGGGTTGCGGCTTTCCGAGTGGTCTTGCGAGCGGCTTTCTTACGCGTGGCTTTCTTACGCGTAGCTTTCTTACGCGTAGCTTTCTTACGCGTAGCTTTCTTGCGCGTAGCTTTCTTGCGAGTGGCTTTCTTGCGAGTGGCTTTCTTACGAGTAGCCTTCTTGCGAGTAGCTTTCTTGCGCGTTGCTTTCTTGCGCGTTGCCTTCTTGCGCGGAGCTGCCTTACGCGTGACTTTGCGAGCCTTGCGTTTGGGCGCTGCAGAAGCTGCGGACGCAGCCTTCTTTCTTTTACGTTTGACTGCCATTGAGTGTGGAGTCATCCTTTCTCTGGTCACCAAGCGACCAGGGGTGTTGTCCTCCTTATACAGTATTACGGGTTTCAATGCAAGTTTTCACCGAGGACGGCACGCGCATCGACGCGCGCGTAAACGGACGGCAACACGTCAACGCCGTCGTCTTGATCCATGGTTTTCCGTTCTCCGCAAGCATCTGGGAGGCGCAAGCAGATGCACTCGCGCAAGACGCGTGCGTCGTCTGTCCGGACCTTCGCGGCGCGGGAAAATCGAGCGAATCGGAGGGTCCGTACCTTATGGAAACGCTCGCTGCCGACGTCGCGTTGCTGCTCGATGCACTCGGCGTCGAGCGCGTCTCAATCGCCGGTCATTCGATGGGCGGATACGTTGCGTTGGCCTTCGCGCGCATGTTTACGGAGCGAGTCGCTCGCCTTGCGCTGGTCCCCAGCCGCTTGCGGGCCGACACGGCGAAAGAGGCGCGGGCGCGGTGGGAGCTGGCCGACCGCATCGAGCGAGAGAAGAGTATGGCACCTGTCATCGAGTCGATGCTGCCTCGGCTCTTTGCGCCGAGCACGCCGGCGGAACGCCCCGGCGTCGCCGAGCGCGCCTACGAGATCGTTGCGCGAAACGCTCCGGGAGGGGCTGCCGCGGCGCTGCGCGGCATGGCACTTCGATCCTCCGCGGAAGACATTGCCGAGGATCTCGACGTGCCGATGGTGATGATTGCGGGCGCGCGAGATGCGACGCTAACGCAAGCAGAAGCGAGGGAGATCGTGGGCCGCTTTCCGCGGGGGCGCCTCGTCGTATGCAACGAGAGCGGGCACCTCCCGATGATGGAAGAGCCGCAGCTTGTCAGCACCGCGCTGCACGAATGGCTTAGCGAATGACCGGATACTTGGAACGGCGGAAAAGATTGTAGACGAAGAGGCCGCCAAGAATGATGGCGGCGATGACCGCCGCGACGACGAGCGCCTTGAGCGCGATCACGAGAAGGTGAGCGACGACCACCAGCAGGACGATGCCGACGGCGATGACTGCGGTGAGTTTCAGGAAGAGCGCGAGAGTGGGATTCACGTCCTCATCTACCGCCTGCCTCGGGCGCATGTTTCACCCTTTTTACAGCAGCTTGAGATAGTCGAGTGCCCGGTAGCCGGCGGCGATCGAGGCGCCCGCATCGATCGTTCCGTCGGCAAGCATCTCACGAAAGTGGGGCAGCGAGGCAAGCTCGGCCTGAAGGTGCTCGGTAACGTCGAGCTGCGGTTCGCGGGTCCGGCGCGCGTCGAAGCCGACGAAAACGTAAGCGCGCGCGGTCGAGCGCACCGGCTCGGGCAGGTAGACTGCAGCCGGCTCGCAACGCGCCACTTCGTAGCCGGTCTCCTCGGCCAGCTCGCGCAACGCGCACTCTTGCGGCACCTCCCCCTCGATCAGCATTCCCGCCGGAAGCTCGAGGTGGATTGAATCGGATCCGTAGCGATATTGCCGAACGAGTACTACTTGCCGCTCGGCGGTCAGCGCGAGAATCGTGACGAAGCCAAACGACTCGCGCACGTAGTAGTTCGGGACGATGGTCCCGTCCGGAAGCTCCAACTCGTCGGCGCGTAAGCGCATGTACGGCGAGTCTACGATGTAACTCGAGCTCCGCACGCGCCAGCGTGGCTTCTCCATACCGCATCACTATCGACGAAGCGTTTGCGCCTCCTTTCGCGAAGTCGGTTTTATGACGGAACGAATTTTGATTGCCGGCGGCGGGACGATGGGCGCCGGCATCGCGTTCGTCGCCGCCAAAGCGGGCTACGACGTGGAGATCGTCGAGCCGCAGCAGGCGGCGCGCGAGCGGGCGTTGCTCGAGATTGCGCGGCAGGCGGAGCGATCGGGCGATCCTTCGATTGGACGACGCGTTGCTTGCACGAGCGCCATCCCTGCCCGCAGCGACGCGATGCTTGCCATCGAAGCCGTCTCCGAGCGATTCGAAATCAAGCGCGACGTCTTTGCGGCTCTGGCCGAGGCGCTCCCGCCGGAGGCGCTGCTCGCGACCAACACGTCGTCGCTCTCGGTCGCCGAGCTTGCCGATGCCGTCTCCCATCCGCAGCGTGTGCTCGGGCTGCACTTCTTCAATCCCCCGATTCGAATGCAGCTCGTCGAAATCGTTCGCGCGCCGCAGACCAGCGACGATGCGCTCGACCGCGCGTTCGCGATCGTCGAGCGTCTGGGAAAGACGCCTGTTCTTACGGCCGACACGCCCGGATTCATCGTCAATCGTGTGGCTCGGCCGTACTATCTGCAGGCGTTGCGTGCGCTCGAGCGCGGCGTGGCCTCCGCCGAAGAGCTCGATGCGCTCGCGCGCGGAGCCGGTTTCCGCATGGGGCCTTTCGAGCTCATCGATCTCATCGGACTCGACGTGAATCTTGCGACGAGCGAGTCGATCTATGCGCGCACGGAGGCTAAGCGTTTCGAACCGCTGGAGCTTCAGCGGCGCATGGTCGCCGAAGGTTTGCTGGGCCGAAAGACCGGCGCCGGATTCTATTCGTATCGCGATGGCAAGACCGAGCGGTTCGAGCTCGACGTGCCCGCGCCGGCGGAGGAGCCAAACGATGAAGAGATCGTTGTCGTCGTCGGCTTTGGTTACCGCGCAGACGAATTGGCGGAGATGCTCGAGCAAGGTTACCGGAACGTGCAACGCATCGACAACGATGAGTTCTTCGACGACCTTACGGCTCATCCGACGATGCTGATCGACGCCGGCGACGGAACGTCCGATCGCGGCGATGCCATCGCCCGGTTCGAAGCGTCGCTCGAGCCGGAATGCGTCATCTTTACCGATGCGTACGCGACCAACGTTGCGGCGTGTGCGGCGCGATTACGTCATCCCGAGCGGCTCGTCGGCTTCGGGGTCCTCGGGTCTTTGTCGGCCGTGGATGCCGTAGAGATCGTAAACTCGGAGAATGCCTCGGACGATGCGCTCGAGCTGGCGCAGGAACTCTTCGCAACCATCGGCAGAGCTTCCGTGCTCGTTGAAGACGTGCCGGGACTCTTTCTTGGACGGACCATCGGCTCGATCGTCAACGAGGCGATGATTGCCGTTGCGCTGGAGGTCGCCACGCCCGAAGATATTGACGAAGCAATGCAGCTGGGAGCCAACTATCCTGTGGGTCCGATCGCGTGGGGGCGTGAAATCGGCGGTGCGCGCCTGCGCGCCATCTTGAAACGGCTGGCCGACGCCGAAGGCGATGACTTCGCGGCGCATCGTTCAATCTGGCTTCTCGACATGGAAGAGTCGCCCGCGCCCGAGGAGGAGAGCCTGCCGCAATGAGCCGCGAAGTTTGGGTTGTTGATGCCGTGCGCACGCCGATCGGCCGCCATGGCGGCGCGCTGGCGACCGTTCGGCCCGACGATCTTGCCGCGATCGCGCTGCGCGCCATCGTAGAGCGCACCGGCATCAGTCCCTCGATCGTTGAGGACGTGTACTTCGGCGCCGCCAATCAGAGCGGCGAAGATAACCGAAACGTCGCGCGCATGGCCGTGCTCTTGGCGAATCTGCCGCTTGGCGTGCCGGGCGTTACAGTCAACCGCCTGTGCGGTTCGAGCCTGCAGGCGATTAACTCGGCCGCGCAAGCGATTGCCTTTGGAGAAGGCGACGTGATGATCGCCGGAGGCGTCGAATCGATGACGCGCGCGCCATATGTTTTGCCCAAGAGCGACGCGCCGTTTGGTCGAGGCCAACGGCTCTTCGATACGGTTCTCGGCTGGCGCATGATCAATCCGAAGATGCCGCCCCAACATACCGTCTCCCTCGGCGAGACAGCCGAGAACGTCGCGCGAGATTATGGCATCACGCGCGAAGAGCAAGACCGGTTCGCGTTCGAATCTCAGATGAAGTGCAAGGCGGCAACGCAACGCAGCGCATTTGCAGGCGAGCTGGTTGCCGTGCCGATCGACGGCTCACCCGCAGCCTCCGTGACGAGCGACGAACATCCGCGGCCGGAGACGACGCTGGAGCGTTTGGCGAAATTGAAGCCCGCTTTCAAGAGCGACGGCACGGTGACGGCCGGCAACTCGTCGGGCATCAACGACGGCGCAGCGGCGCTTCTGCTGTGCGAGGCGCAGACGGCGCGCCGCTGGGGTCTGCGGCCGATGGCTCGGATCGTCGCCTGCGCCAGCGTGGGCGTTGCGCCCGACGTGATGGGCCTGGGGCCGATACCCGCAACGCGCAAGGCGCTCGCGCGCGCTCAACTGACCGTCGAACAGCTCGATCTGATCGAAATTAATGAAGCCTTCGCATCGCAAGCCGTCGCATGCACGCGCGAGCTGGGGCTCGACCCCGCGAAGACGAACGTCAACGGCGGCGCGATCGCGCTGGGACACCCGCTCGGAGCAAGCGGCGCGCGCATCGCGACCACGCTGCTGCACGAGATGGCTCGGCGAAAGGCGCGCTTCGGCCTGGCGACGATGTGCATCGGCGTCGGTCAGGGTATCGCAACGGTATTCGAGCGGGTCGAGTAGAAGGCGTTTGCCATGACGACTGCGCCCACCATGACCAAAACGCAACTGCTGATCGGCGGAGCCTGGCGAGATGCCTCCGATGGCGGCACGTACGAAGTTCGCAATCCCGCCACGGGGGCGAAGCTCGCCGACGTCGCCGAAGCGACGCGCGAGGATCTCAACGATGCCGTAAACGCGGCGCGCCGGGCGTTCGATGCCGGCAAGTGGGCGTCGATGGCGGCCTCGCGACGCGCAAAGATCATTTACAAGGTTGCGCAGCTCATCGGCGAGCGCGCAGCCGATTTGGCCTTGTGCGAGGTTCGCAACAACGGCAAGACCGTCGGGACCGCTAAAGGCGAGCTGAGCGCAATCGTGGATACCTTTGAGTTTTATGCCGGCGCGGCAACGAAAAACTATGGCGACACGTTGCCGCCTCCGCTGCCGACTTATCTCGCCAACACCGTGCGCGAGCCGGTCGGCGTTGTTGGTGCAATCGTTCCGTGGAACTTTCCGTTGCTGTTGGCTTCGTGGAAAGTCGCACCGGCGCTCGCGGCAGGCTGCACGATCGTGCTCAAGCCGGCGCATGCGACGCCGCTCACGGCGATCGAGTTGGGCAAGATCGCGCTCGAAGCGGGCGTACCCGAAGGCGTTCTCAACGTGGTCACCGGTTCGAAAGGCGGGCTCGGAGGCTGGCTCGTCGATCATCCAGCCGTCGACAAGATCGCATTTACCGGCTCGACGGAGACGGGACGTATGGTCGCTGCGTCGGCAGCGCGTACGCTCAAGCGCGTAACGCTGGAACTCGGGGGGAAATCGCCGTCGGTCGTTTTTGACGACGCCGATGTCGACGCGGCCGTCGCCGGTGCGCTGTACGGAGTCTACTACAATGCCGGCCAATGCTGTGAGGCGCGCTCGCGCATTCTGCTGCAATCCGGCGTCTACGACCGTTTCGTCGAACGGTTTGCGCAGAAGGCGAAACTGCTGCGCGTCGGCGACCCGGAAGATCCGCAGACGCAGATCGGCGCAATCACGACGTCCGAGCAGTTCGAAAAGATTCGTTCGTATTGCGAGATCGGCGCGGCCGAAGGCGCTCAGACGCTTTTCGGCGGCGCTCCGCCCGACCTCGGCCAAAGTTTCGCAGCGGGAATGTTCTGGAATCCGACGGCCTACGAAGCCAAAAGCGATCACCGGATCGTTCGCGAGGAGATCTTCGGTCCGGTCGCCGTGTTGGTACGGTTCGAGGACGAAGCCGAGGCAATCGCGCTGGCAAACGACAGCGAGTATGGGCTGGCCGCCAGCGTCTGGAGTTCGAACGTCGGGCGCGCGAATCGCGTCGCGCGTGCGATCCGCGCCGGATCCGTTGCGATTAACACCCCGTACGCAGTCTTCCCGGGCGTTCCGTTTGGCGGTTATAAGGCGTCCGGTTACGGGCGCGAGTTGGGGATGGAGACGATGCGGCTGTACAGCGAGACCAAGAGCGTGCTCACCTACATTGGTGAGAAACCGATGGACCCGTTTCGGGTATAGCTAGCGTATGGTGGAAGCGCTCAAGATCGGCCAGCACTATAGCACGAGCTACGGCACGCTCTGGAAGGATGGGACCTATTTTCCACGCGGGACCGAGGTAACCGTCGTCGGCCTGCACCTCGACCAAGGATTCTGCGTGCGCTTTCCGGCGCTGCAGGACGGCGAGCCGCTCGAAACCTGGGAAGACTGGAGCGAAGTAGACTTTCTGGCCGAGCCGGGCTCCGTCGAGCCGCCGCCGCGGCCCCTTTCAAGAGCGGTACTTGCCGAAGCGCGCGATGTGCTCTCCGAAGCCGAAGACGGCTGTCATCTCCATTTAGATGAAGATGAGGCCTAGGGCTCCCGAAGACGCCTTAGGTTCCCAACGTTATGAGGCTGGTTTGCCAAACCGCCCATCCGGCACATTCAAACGACTTTTTCCCCGAGCCGAGGTTGGCGACCCAGCAGTAGGTTTTGGCCGGTTTGAGGTCGGTGAACTTCACCTTGCCCTGCTTGTTGGTTAAGAGCGTTTCAAAGGGCGTCCCGGGGCGCGGACTCGCCGTCGAGCGCGGCGTCGATTCCTCGACCGGAATTTTTGGTTTGGGCAAGCCGTTGATCGTGACTAAGACGTGCGCAGCCGTAATCTTCGGGTTCGGCGAGGACGAGACAGGCGAAAATGATGGCATTGGACTCGTGGAGCTGTTGTTGTGGCACGCGGCAACCGCCAGCGCGGCGACGCAAAGAACGATCATCAGGCGTTTGGGCATGGGCGGCTCGCTTCGACGCTCTTTCGCTCGCCCCCGTTCGTGAGGCGCGTGCAAAGATGAAAGTAACGTTGTGATTTTTTTTCGAGCGCGGCGTAGTATTCGCGAAAGAGCGCGGCGGCCGCGGTACCGGGCCAATGAGCCGGCAGCAGCTCGCTTGGCAGACCCGGGTCGAGATAGGCAAACTTTCGGTAATCGTGGACGAGCCAGAGGCGCTCGACGAACGCTCCTTCGTCGCTCAGCTCGCCGCCGGCGAGTTCGAGGTCGAAGCGCGGCCGATAGCGGGAGATGAACTCGCGATACGCCGACGCGATCGAGTCCACGTTCCAGCAACGTTCGAGCAGCGCGCGGTCGGTCAGCGGCCCGCGGTATTCGGACTCGAACAGATGGATTGCCTCCAACGCCGCCGTCGCGTCGGCCGCTTCGCGAGCGGCTTGGAGCGCATCCGAGGGCGAGATCCAGGTCGAGGAGGAGAGTTGCGCCCAGCCGAGCGCGGCCAGCTCCTTTCGGAGGCGGTCGCGCACTTGGCGTTGCGCCGTCTCCCCGAGAGCATAGCTGAGCAATCGCCAGCGACCGTCCCACTCGATGACCGGTCCGTAGATGCGGGGGCTGAGCTCCTCGATCCGGCGGCGCCCGCGGGCGGTTACCATATAGAAGGCGAGATTACCCTCGCGCCGAGCGACGAGCCAACCTTGACGGGTCATCCGCGAGACGGCTTGGCGAACGGCCTGGGGCGAGACCCCGAACGAGGCCATCAAGCGGATCAAACCGCCGATCCAAAGCGCTCCGTCGCCGGCGAGGCGGTGCACCATATCGCCGTACAGCGTGAAAATGAACGAGTTTGGCCGAGTAACCGGGCGCTGGCCGGCTTCTTCGCTCGTCATTTCCTCCTTTGCCCGGATGAGACGCTAAGAGAAGGATTGACACCTTCTGCCGCAGCACCTTAGTATAACGGTGTTCTCGCCGTTTGAGAAATTTCCGTTATACGATTTTGAGGGGCAAATTGAACCGAATCGCGACCTTTGACGACTGGATCGGCATGCTGGACGAGTGGAGGCGCGACATCGGGCTCGATCGCGAGTTGGTCGACCGCTTCATGCCGGGGTATACCTTTGAAGCGAAGTACGCTGAGCTGCCGACGCCCGAAATCTACTTCGGAGACTTCAAAGGCGATCGTCGCTGGGAGCGGGTTCGGGAGATTCCCGATCAACGCATGAAAGACGCGGTCCTCAATATGGTCGTGTATCAAGGCGACACGGAGTTTGCCTCAAACGAGCAGCAGCGATTCTTGGTCAACAACGCGCCCAGCGAATACGATCTGGCGTCGCTCGTTCGGATCATGGTCGAAGAGACGCGGCACGGCTATCAGATGTGCCATCTGATGGTCGAACACTTCGGCAGCGAAGGAAAGATCGAAGCGCAGAAGATGCTCGAGCGCCGCGCTTTTGGCAAAAAGAATCGCTTGCTCAACGCGTTTAACGATGACGTGACGCACTGGCTCGACTTCTTCGCCTACACGAACTTTATGGACCGCGACGGCAAGTTTCAGTTGTCGATGCTGTCTCACTCGGGTTTCGCTCCGCTCGCGGCCTCCATGGGCCCGATGCTTCGCGAGGAGGCCTTTCACATGGGGACCGGGATCACGGGGCTGCGGCGCATCGCGAAGGCGGGCGTCATCCCCGTCGAGATTCAGCAGAAATACTACAACAAATGGATTTCGGGCTCGCTCGATCTCTTTGGAACCGATCACTCGGGCTCGGCGCAATGGGCTTACACCTGGGGAATCAAGGGGCGCGTCGACGAGGATAAGGCCGGGGACGGCGCCGACAAGGAGCATCTCAACGAGCGCGCTCGCCAACAGTTCTACGACGAAATCTCGGCCACGGTCGTTCGCGTAAACGAGGTCAACTCGAGCGAGACGAAGTTCTACGTTCCCGACATGCGCTTCAACCGCAAGATCGGCGATTACGGCGGAGAACGTTACGCCGTGGACGGCCGCAAACTTACCGAAGAAGAGTGGGCAGCCTACGCTCCGACGGTGCTTCCGACCGCGGCCGACGAAACGATACTCAACGAATACTTCAAAGAACCAAACTGGATCGCACCCAAAGGAAACCTTTCATGACGACTACACTCGACGGCGCAGTAAAACCGACCCCGTTCGGACGCGAGCAACGCGCGTTAGACGGCAAGCGCGTCGTCAACTACTGGAAAGACGGCCACGTCGCGTTCGTCGAGATGGACGATCCGCCGGCCAACACGTATACGCACGAGATGATGCGGCAACTCGACGAAGCGATTCTCGATGCGCGGTTTGACTACGACGTCGAGGTCATCGTGCTTACCGGCAAAGGCGAAAAGTTCTTTTCGGCCGGCGCCAACATCGGGATGCTCAACCAAGTTACACCCGAGTTCAAGTACATGTTCTGCCTGCACGCAAACGAGACGCTGTCCCGGCTCGAGCAAACGCCGAAGCTGGTGATCGCCGCGCTCAACGGGCATTGCGTCGGCGGCGGACTTGAGATCGCGATGGCGGCGGATATGCGCATCGGTCGGAAGGACGCCGGCAAAATCGGCCTTCCCGAAGTTGCGCTCGGAGTTCTTCCGGGAACCGGCGGAACTCAGCGCCTGGCGCGTCTGGTCGGCAAATCGCGCGCGATCGAGATGATGGTGACCGGAAAGACCGTCAGCTTCGAGCAAGCGCTAGAATGGGGAATGCTCACCGATCTCTTCGAAGGCACCGCGGCGGAGTTCCGCCAGCAAATAACGGACTACGCCAAGCAGTTCTGCTCGCCGAACAAGGCGCCGATGGCCGTCGGGCACATCAAACGCAGCGTTCAGACCGGCGCCGAGCTTCCGCTCCAAGACGCGCTTGCGCTGGAACGCGAACTGCAGTCGCTGCTCTTCAAGAGCGAGGATGCCAAAGAAGGGCTCGCAGCCTATAACGAAAAGCGCGTCGCCCGCTTCAAGAACAAATAAAACCCCGTGTCACGTATGAAAAGCTCGTGTCAGGGGTGTGGCCGGAACTTTCAAAATCGTGCCGAGGCGCGGGCGTGTTCGTATGGCTGCACGTTTTGTGCGGCCTGCGCAGCCGCAATGAACGGCCGCTGTCCGAACTGCGGGGGCGCGCTCGAGATCGTAAGCGAGGTTGCCTGAAGTGGTAGCAGCACTCA
Organism: Candidatus Cybelea tumulisoli; assembly: GCA_003167155.1. Classification (GTDB taxonomy): domain Bacteria; phylum Vulcanimicrobiota; class Vulcanimicrobiia; order Vulcanimicrobiales; family Vulcanimicrobiaceae; genus Cybelea; species Cybelea tumulisoli. Next base: position 13,533 of record PMTY01000166.1, on the reverse strand, counting down.
TTCTGATGAACGTCGAGCGGCCGCGGCTGAGGTCGATCGCCGACGACCTGCTGGCGATCGATGGTATCGCCGAAGTCTATTCGGTCGCGGGGCCTTACGACTTGATCGCGATCGTGCGCGTGAAACAGCACGAGCAGCTGAACGATCTCGTTACCGAACAAGTCGCCGCGCTCGACGGCATCCTGAGCACCGAGACGCTCATTGCCTTCCGATCCTTTTCAAAAAAGGACCTGGGCCTGCTCTGGGATATCGGCGAGTAGCTACGCCGGGGGATTACGGTAGTTCGACTCGGTAGAAGTGAGTGTCGTCGATCGTTAAGCGCTGCGGTTGATTTCCGGCATACGCGTCGAAGCGAACGACCGAATCTCCCAGAGCGAAGGCGCCGCCGGCGAGCGGCTCGAGCATGTCGGTGCCGTCGAGCGTCAAGCGGTTCTTAACGATTACCACCCGCGTGACGGCGGGCTGCCCCGAGAACGTGTTTTCGTAACGGCCGGCCAACGCGTTCCAGCGCGGCGGATAGGGGAACGTGCGCGCTCCGCGATAGCGCTCGTTGGCGTACCAGCGCGGCCCATAGTTGAGTTCCACCACCTTGCCGTCGCGATCGCGCCCAAAAGCCAGCAGAAAGATTGCGAAGCGAGGATCGTCGGCCCAGAAGAGGTCCCGGCCGCGCCGGTAAAGCGCGATGCGCTTTGCGGCATCCACGAGATAGAGGCGATCCGAAGCGGCGACGACGCTCAGTGACGAGCCATTTTCCCCCGCGTACGTACCGGCGTACTCGCTCGCGCGAGCGACCTTCGCAGGGTCGGGTGCCGGCGGCGGCGGTGGAAGCGGTTCGCCTACGCTTTGCGCTCGCAACACGCGCATCGCGTAGAGCACGATCGCGCACGGATGCAGCGGCGCTTCGACCAGATTCGCAAACGCAATTACGCCGAATCCACGAGTCAGGTTCATCTGCATGCAGGCGGTGTAACCGGAGATGCCACCCGTGTGGCCGACGAGATGCTCCCCGTTCTCATCGAAGATCGATAGCCCGTAGCCATACTGCCGGTAGAACGCCGGCGCTTCGGCAAGTTCAGGGCTCGCGGCGCCGGCCGGTTTGCCGTTCCTCAGCCTATCGGGGCGAGTCATTGCAGCGAAGCTCGATGCCGTTATCAGGCGCCGCCCATCTGCGGTTACTCCGCCGTTTAAATAAAACCGCATGTATCGCGCCATGTCCTCGGGAGTCGAGAGCACGGAGCCCGCAGGGTCGACGAAGTCCATGGGCGGTGATGCAACCAGCGGCGGATTCTGCGACTGGGGCCGGTCGTTGTCGCGAAACTGATAGCCGACGGCGGCGCCGGCCATTACTTCGGGCGTAAAGACGGCGGAGCTGGCCGTCATGCCGATCGGCTGCAAGACGCGCGCCGTCAGAGATTGCTCCCAAGATCGCCCGTCGAGCCGCGCCAATATCGCTCCGGCGGTTGCATACCCGTCGTTGGAGTACGACCAGGAGGTTCCCGGCGCAAAGAGCGTTTTGGCGTTGAGCAGCGCCAGGATGTTATACACGTAGCCGGGCTCCGCCGCGAAATCGTCGGGCAGGCCGGCCGTGTGCGAGAGAAGTTCGTGGACGAGGATCGGCCCGCCAACCGACTCGATCGCAAACCATGGAAGGTAGCGGCGAGCCGGTGCGTCGAGATCGAGTCGCCCCGCATCGTGTAGCTCGAGCAACGCGAGCGCGGTCATCGATTTCGTAATCGAACCGATGGCGAATAGCGTGCGCGGGGTCACGGAAGTTTGGGAATCGCGGTTTGCATATCCCAGCGTGATGACTCGCGAAGTCCCGCTGCGATCGGTGATTGCCACCGAGAGGCCCGGCGTGCCTTGCTCGCGCATCGCGCGAGGCGCGTAGGCGGCGATCGCATCGAGCGCCTCCGAGATGGTCGGCGCCCCCTGCGAAGCAGCCCGCGCGCTCGGAACGACGACGAGCGCAACGGCGATCAGAGCACAAAGGCTTCGAGCAATCATTGATTGACGGCGCATGGTTGAGTGAAATCTGCGTTCGGAGCGCCCGCTTCCTTCTGGAATCGAGGAGCCTGTGCCTCGGGCGTGCAACGCTCGAACGAGAAACGAGGGTTAAACACGGTATTATGGCACGCATTTACGACAACTTAGCCGACACGTTCGGCAATACGCCGTTGGTCAGAATTCCGCGGCTCAACGCGGGGATACCGGCGACGGTTCTCGTGAAGCTGGAGTCGTTCAACCCAGCCGGCTCGGTGAAGGACCGGATCGGTCTCTCGATGATCGAGGCCGGAGAACGCGACGGCCGTCTTTTGCCGGGAATGACGATTCTCGAGCCGACGAGCGGAAACACCGGCATTGCGCTGGCGTTCGTCGCGGCGGCGAAAGGCTATCCGATCATCTTGGTCATGCCCGACACGATGACGATCGAGCGGCGGAACCTCCTCAAGGCGTACGGTGCGCAGGTCGTGCTGACGCCCGGCTCAGAAGGCATGCCCGGCGCGATTCGGCGCGCAAACGAGATCGTCGCCGGCGCCCCAGGCAAATACTTCGTGCCGCAGCAGTTTGAGAATCCAGCCAATCCGGAGATTCATCGCCGGACGACCGCGGAAGAGATTTGGCGCGACACCGACGGAGCCGTCGACGTCGTGGTCTCGGCGATTGGCACTGGAGGCACGATCACCGGCGTCGGTGAGGTGCTGCGAGCCCGTAAGCCCGGCGTACGGATCGTCGCGGTCGAACCCGACGCGTCGCCCGTGCTTTCGGGCGGAAAACCGGGGCCGCATAAAATTCAAGGTACCGGCGCCGGCTTCGTGCCGAAGGTGCTCAACACCGAAGTTTATCAAGAAGTCGTGCGCGTTACCGATGCCGACGCCATCGCAACGACGCGCCGGCTCGCGCGCGAAGAGGGAATGCTCGTCGGTATTTCTTCGGGTGCCAACGTTTGGGCGGCACTGCGCGTCGCGGAACGTCCGGAGATGCGAGGCAAGACGATCGTAACCTTCGGATGCGACACCGGCGAGCGCTATTTGAGCAATCCGGTCTTCGCCGAGCAGGAAGCTACGATCGTCGAACCCGCGCTCGTTTGATCGCACGCGACGAAGTCTATGTAGACGTAACCCGCGGCGGATACGTCGAGTCGGTTCATCGCGTCGCCGCCTGTGCGGTGGATGCGCAAGGAACGGTGCTCGATCGGGCCGGCGATATCGAGTCGCCGGTCTTCCTGCGGTCGGCGGCAAAGCCGTTCATTGCGGCCACGGCGATTGCCGCCGGCGTGCGCGAACGCTTCAACTTGGAGCCGCGCGAAATCGCCGTGATGACCGCCTCTCATTCCGGTCAGCCGTTCCACGTTGAAGCCGTCGCTTCGATCTTGGAAAAAATCGGCATGGAAGAATCGGCATTGCAGTGCGGGACGCATCCACCGTACGACGAGACTGCGGCCGAGGGACTTCGTGAAGAGGGCATAGAGCCAACTGCGCTCCATAACAACTGCTCCGGAAAGCACGCCGGAATTTTGGCGCTTTGCTTGGCGATCGGCGCCGATCCAACGACCTACTTGAGCGTCGAGAATCCCGCCCAGCAGCGGATTCTCGCATTTTGCGCGCGACTCTCCGGCGACGATGCTGCGACGTGGCCCGTCGCGATCGACGGCTGTGGAATTCCGGTTTATGCGACGGGGCTGCGGAAGGCTGCGATCTCGTTTGCGCGGCTGGCAACGCTCTCCGGCATCAATTCCGCCGACGCGCGGGCACTTGGAATCGTGCGCGATGCGATGCTCGCCTATCCGGAGTACGTGGCCGGAACCGGTCAGTTCGATACCGAGCTGATGATCGCCGGCGCGGGAAACGTCGTGTCAAAAGCCGGCGCCGAAGGGGTTCACGCAGCGGCGGCCATTTCGCAAGGCTACGGGTACGCGTCCAAAGTGATTGACGGCACTTCTCGAGCGCGCGGACCCTCTTCGATCGCGGCGTTACAGCGGTTGGGTGTGCTCGACGAGCGCCAAGCCGGCGCGCTCGCCCGATTCGCGCGCCCGCCGGTGTATAATCGGGCCGGAATCAAGGTTGGAGAGATCGTGAGCCGGGATCGTGTCTGAGTACTTACGCTTGCTGGAAAAGCGTGTGGCGATCTTCGACGGCGCCATGGGCACGCAGCTCATGGCGCTCGAACTTTCCGCGCAGGACTTCGGCGGCAGCACGCTTGTGGGCTGTAACGAAGCGATCGTGCTGTCGCGGCCCGATATCGTTCGTTCGATCCACGAGGCCTATCTGGTGGCCGGCGCGGACGTGGTCGAAACGGATTCCTTTACGGCCTCGAGACTAAAACTCGACGAGTATGGCCTCGGCGAACGAACCCAAGAACTCAACCTCCGCGCCGCCCAGATCGCGCGCGACGCATGCGACGCCATCTCGACATCGCAGCATCCTCGCTTTGTCGCCGGTGCCATGGGGCCAACCGGCATGCTGGTCTCCTCTTCGGATCCGTCGCTGTCGAATATCACGTACGAGCAGTTACGCGACATCTATGGCGAGCAGGCGCGGGCGCTCGTTGAAGGCGGCGCCGATCTGCTCTTGCTCGAGACGATGCAAGATATGCTCGAGCTCAAGGCGGCGATCGCCGGAATAACCCGTGAGTTCGAACGCGGTTTGCGCCGCGTGCCGATTCAAGCGCAGCCGACGCTCATTACCGACGGCCGCATGCTGCTGGGCACCGACATCAGCGCGATTCGCGCGACGCTCGACGCGCTGCCCATCGACGTCGTCGGCCTCAACTGTTCGACCGGCCCATCGCAGATGCGTGATTCGATTCGCTACCTCTGCGAAACGTCGCGCTGCTTCGTGAGCGTCATACCGAATGCGGGCCTTCCCCTCATGGGTCCGCAGGGTGAGACGATCTATCCCGAAGGTCCGCAGGAGCTGGCCGCCGAGCTCGTAGCGTTCGTGCGCGATTTCGGCGTCGAAGCGGTTGGCGGCTGCTGCGGTACGACGCCCGCGCATATCAGCGCGCTTCGCCAAGCCGTCTTGTCGATCGAGCGTAAGAATCGACCGCGTGCGCAACGCCCGCAAGAGGTCGCGTCGGCGATGACGGCAATCTCGCTGGAGCAGCAGCCGCGACCGCTCATCGTCGGCGAGCGCATCAACGCCCAAGGATCACGGAAGGTGAAGCGGTTGCTCCTCGAGGACCGGTATGACGACGTCGTGCTGATCGCGCGAGAGCAAGTAGAGGGCGGCGCGCACGTGCTCGACGTCTGCTGCGCGCTGACCGAGCGGCCCGACGAAGACGAACAGATGCGCGAGCTCGTACGACGGCTCGCGCAATCCATCGAGGCCCCGCTCGCGATCGATTCGACCGAGCCAAAAGTGCTCGAAGTCGCACTGCAAAACTACCCCGGCCGGGCGATTCTTAACTCCGTGCATCTCGAGTCGGGGCGCGCAAAGCTCGACGCCGTTTTACCGCTTGCGCGCGAGCATGGTGCGGCGGTCGTCGCCTTGACGATCGACGAAAGCGGAATGGCGAAAACGGCGCAACGCAAGCTCGAAGTCGCTCGCCGAATCTATGAGATTGCCGTCGGCGAGTACGGTCTTCCGCCAGGCGCGTTGATCTTCGACGATCTCACCTTCACGCTGGCAACCGGCGAGCCCGAGTTCTTGGACTCCGCCGTCGAAACGATCGAGGGAATTCGCCTCATCAAGCGCGAGTTGCAGGGCCCGCTCACCTCGCTTGGGGTCTCCAACGTTTCGTTCGGCCTGCGGCCCAACGCTCGCGCCGCGCTGAACTCGGTCTTCCTGCATCATTGCGTCGAGGCAGGCTTGGATTGCGCGCTCGTCCATCCCAAAGAAATCGTTCCGTACTTCGAGATCGATTCGACGGTTCGCGAGCTTTGTGACGACCTCGTTTATAATCGGCGACCCGATGCGCTGGCGCGCCTCATCGAACATTTCGAGCGCGAAGCGTCGGGCGGTCGATCCGAGACCGACGCTGCCGAGGAGCAGGCGGCGGAAGAGACGACGGTCGCCGAGCGAATTCACCAGGCGATTCTGCGGCGCCGAAAAGACGGCATCGAGGCGAAGATCGACGAAGCCATGCTGGAGAGAACGCCGGTAGCGGTTCTCAACGAAATTCTTTTACCCGCGATGAAAGACGTCGGCGATCGATTCGGCAAGGGTGAATTAATTCTACCGTTCGTCTTGCAATCGGCCGAGGTGATGAAGAAGGCCGTCGCGCACCTCGAGCAATTCCTCGAGCGTACCGAAGGCACGACGAAAGGCACCGTCGTCCTGGCCACGGTCTTCGGCGACGTGCACGACATCGGAAAGAACCTGGTGCACACGATCCTTGCCAACAATGGCTACACGGTCCACGACCTTGGCAAACAGGTTCCCATGAATACGATTCTCGAGAAGGCCGTGGAGGTGCGGGCCGATGCCATCGGCCTCTCCGCGCTTTTGGTTTCGACCAGCAAACAGATGCCGGTCTGCCTGGAGGAACAGGATGCGCGCGGTTTAGCATTCCCGGTCATCATCGGCGGAGCGGCGATCAACCGGGACTTTGGCCGGCGCATCGCGCTTTTGGAGGGAGGCACGCGCTTTTTCGCGCCGGGCGTCTTTTACGCGCGCGATGCGTTCGAAGGGCTCGAACTTGTGGATGCGCTCACGAGTGAGCCGCAACGCCGGCTAGATCTGGTCGAGCGGGCGAAGGGCGAAGCTTTTGCGCAGAGCCAGCGGCGCTCCGCGCCCGTACCAACGCGGGCACCGGGGATCTCTGCGGTCAAGGCTGACCACGCGCAAGTTCCGCAACCGCCGTTTTGGGGCGTTCGCGTGCTGGATCGAATCGATCTGCGCGAGCTCTGGCCCTGCTTCGATCTGCGCAGCCTGTATCGTCTTTCGTGGGGAGCGGCGAACACCAAAGGCGACGCGTTCCAACGGCTCGTCGCCGAAGAGTTCGAGCCTCGCCTTGCGCGCTACCAAGCCGAAGCGATTGGGAACGGTCTGCTCGAGGCGAAGGTGGTGTACGGGTACTTCCCCGCGGCTGGTTTAGGCAACGACGTCATCCTGTACGATCCGGCGCAGCCGGCCAACGAGATTGCCCGCATGGAGTTTCCGCGCCAAATCGGCGGAGAGCACTTGAGCCTGGCGGATTATGTGCGCGAGCCGCGCGAGGGTGGTCCCAGCGACGTCGTGGCATTGCAGATCGTGACCGTTGGACGCAACGCGGCGCAACGGACCGAAGCATTACAGGCGGCCGGCGACTATAGTGAGTCGTACTTCGTGCATGGTTTTTCGGTACAGGCCGCCGAGGCGCTCGCCGAGTACGCCCACCGTCACATTCGCCGCGAGTTGGGGCTGGAAAACGGCCGCGGAAAGCGGTATTCCTGGGGCTACGGAGCCTGCCCCGATCTAGGACAGCACGAAGTGGTCTTCCGGCTGCTCGACGCGACGGCGAAGATCGGCGTCATCCTAACGCCGGCATTCCAAATCGTCCCCGAGCAGTCGACGGCCGCCATCGTGATGCATCACCACAAGGCAGCCTACTTTAACGCCGCGGCAACGCGGGAGGTCGCCGCCGCGGCCGGCTAAGCAGGCCGCGGCGCTTTCTGGGCGTACCGTCTGCAACCATGACGCACACGCTTCTCGTCGTCGCGCTCGTCCTCGTCGCGCTCGTGTTAATCGTGGCCCTGGTCCGGGCGCTGCCGCGGTATAAGAGCCCGGCACCGACGCCGTTGCTGGGCGCGATCGGTTTTGTTACCGATTTTTTGGACACGCTCGGTATCGGGTCGTTCGCGGTAACGACCTCGCTCTTTAAGTTCTTCCGGGCGGTGCCCGACGAGCGCATTCCCGGCACGCTCAACGTGGGGCACGCGCTTCCGACGGTCGTCGAGGCGCTCATCTACATCGTTATCGTGGCGGTCGAGCCCAAAACGTTGCTGCTGCTGATCGTGGCTTCGATCGCGGGCGCCTGGCTCGGTGCGGGATTCGTCGCTCGCTTGCCGCGCCGCTACGTGCAGATCGGCATGGGGACGGCGCTCCTGGTCGCGGCCGTGCTCTTCATCCTCACGGCATATAAGGGCAGCCACTTCGGATTGACCGGAACTGCGCTCGGCCTCGACGGTCCGCGCCTCTGGATCGCCGTCGCGATTAACTTCTGCCTCGGCGCGCTGATGACGCTCGGAATCGGACTCTACGCTCCATGCATGATCATGGTGAGCCTGCTAGGGATGAGTCCGATCGCGGCCTTCCCGATCATGATGGGGTCGTGCGCGTTTCTGATGCCGATTGCGAGCTTGCGCTTTATCCGCTTCGATGCGATCTCGATGCGTGCCGTCTTGGGCCTAACGCTCGGAGGAATTCCCGGCGTGCTGATCGCCGCCTATATCGTGAAGTCGCTGCCGCTGGGCGCGGTACGCTGGCTCGTGGTCGTCGTCGTGCTCTACGCGAGTTACGTAATGCTGCGCTCCGCCTTCGCGCCGCGTCCGGAGACCACCGAATACGCCTACGAGGCTTGACGGGGAACCCTTTGCTAGGCGGCGACTTCGATCTGGTTGTAGACGAAGCGGCCGCCGACCATCGTTGCGATCACGTGATACTCCTTATTCCAGAAGGAGAGGTCGGCGCGCGCGTCGCGCGCGATACGGCCTAGTTCGGCGTCGTGCCGAATCAATCGTGCGGGCGCGTAGGTTGCTGCAACGATTGCTGCGGCGAACGGAATCTGCGCGTACGACATATAGTTCCGCAGCGCTTCGTCCATGCGAAGTGCGCTCCCGGCGATCGTTCCGTCGGCCGAGCGCACCACGCCGCCATCGATGTGGTAGCCCGGATCGGCCGCGGGCATCGCATCGGTTACCAGCACGACCCGATCGCCCAGCGTTCGGTGCAGGATGTCGATCATGACCGGCGAGACGTGAAAGCCGTCGCAGATCACTTGCACGAGCGTACGCCGGTCTTGGATGAAGGCTGCCAGGATCGAAGGGTCGCGATGGTCGAGCGGCGGCATCCCATTGAATGCGTGCGTCAACGACCGAAAGCCCAACCCGATTGCCAGCATTCCTTCACGATAGCGCGCACCGGTGTGACCGGCCGAGCAGACTACGCCGTTCTCTAAGAAAACGCGGAGCGCTTCACTCGCGCCGTCGATCTCCGGGGCCATCGTTACCAACAGGCAGCCGCCTTTGCACGAATCGACCATTTCTTGCGCGCGGGCTGCGCCGGCAGTAAGGAGCCACTCGTTACGATGAATGCGCCGGAATTTTGGGTTGAGGAATGGGCCTTCAAAATGCACGCCGAGACAGCGAGCGCCGTTTGGCCAATCCTCCTCCAACTGGTTTGCCGCCTCGACGATCTCCGATGCGGCGTGGAGCATCGACTCCCACGGAGCGGTCATGACGCTCGCCACGAAGCCCGTCGTCCCGGTCTGCGCATACGCGGTGCCGGCAACTGCGACGGCGTTGCCTTGATCTCGATTGAAAAGATAGGCGCCGGCGCCGTTGGTGTGCACGTCGATCATGCCGGGAGCGATCGTGCTTCCGGTCGGCAGCGGATAGTCGGAAGGGCCATCGGCTGCAAGAACGCCAACGATCCGGCCGTCTTCGATTGCCAAACGCCCGAACGTCGACGTTCCATCGCCGACCGCAATAAAGGCGGGCCCAAGCAGGCGTTTGGACATTACGCTCGGGTTCGGCGAATTAGCCCCAGCGCCTCGTCCCCGGGGGCGCATGCCCTGGCCTTTGGCCGTCGTGGGCCCTGAGGTGCCGCCTCGCACCAAGGGGACGAAAAGACGGATAAAATGCCGCCAGCGTCGTAGGGTTTAAAAACCGTGGTTCCGACTCGGCTGTACACAGCCCGCTGTTCTTCGACTATCCTCGTGAGGCGTTTATGAGAAACGGCCCATTCGTGCGCGTCACGGGGACGATGTTGTTGACTGGCTTCTTGCTTCTCTCGCTCGGTTTTGCCGTCGAGGGAACGTTTGAAACGCGGGCGCAGATCGCCAACACGTTCACGCGCCAGTCGCAGATCCAGCAGGCCCAGATCGATCTCGAAGAGTTGCTGCGCCTACAAATCGACGAAGAGAACTCGCTGCGCGGCTACCTCTTGACGCGCGACCCGTTCTACACCGCCGAATACCGTTCGGCCTCCGCCGGCTACGATGCAAAGGAGGATGCGATTCGCAAGACGCTGGGCGAACAGGAGCTGCCCGGCGCCGACAAGCTGCTCATCGACTACGCGCATCTTCAGCTCGAGTGGCGGGATACCGTTGCCGCACCGCTGCTGGCGCATCCGCGACTTCGTTTGCAAGAGTTGGACAAGCGAAACAAACTCTTCGCCGACTACGAGACGCTGACGGCTGCGGCGATTCGCCGCGAGCTTGAAAGTACCGGCGACGAGCTTGCTCTGAGCACCCAGGAGCAACTCGATCGTTCCTCCTACCTGCGCGCGGCGTGGGTGCTCGTCTTCGGCGTGTTCGCGATCGTCCTTAACACGTACCGCTCGCGGTTGAATCGCGAGCTCGAAGAAGAGCGCACCGTCACCGAGATTCTCCAGCGCGCCTTCAAAAGCGAGTCGACTCCGTTGCCGCATTGCGACGTCGGCAGCGCCTACCTATCGGCGAGCAGCCACCTCGCGGTCGGCGGGGACGTGTTCGACGTCTATCGCCTTTCAGAAAACCGGGCGCTGATCTTGATTGCCGACATTAGCGGAAAGGGCGTCGACGCAGCCGTCCTTACCGCCTTCATCAAGTTCATGGTGCGCGCAATTGCGCTGCGCAATAGCGATCCGACGGCAATCCTGACGGAGTTTAACGTCGTCCTCTCCAAGGCGGTCGGCGATCCATACATCTTCGTCTCGATGTTCGTCGGCGTGCTCGATACCGACACGTTCCGTTTGACGTACGCCAGCGGCGGACACGATGCCGCTTTCGTGCGCCGTCCCAACGGCGTCGCCCAACTCGCGGTGACCGGGCCGGTCCTGGGGGTCATGGAAGAGCCGTTTGGGACCGAGACGATTTACTTACAGCCCGGCGATACGCTCGTGCTGGCGACCGACGGTTTGACCGAGGTTCGCAACGCTGCCGGCGAACAGCTCTCCGACCAGGGCGCGATGGAGCTGATCGAACGGGCCAGCCCAGGGGCGCAGCAACTCGCAGACGAGCTTGCGGCCAACGTTCGAGCGCGCGGCGGGAATCGCGTGGGCGACGATTTGGCGATTCTTGCGATTCGCGTCGTCGACGGGAAGGCGCCCAGTGCGTAAGGCGTCTCTCTTCCTCATCGTCTGCTTGATTTCGGTCTCGGGCAATGCGCGGGCCGACTGTCGCGTCCATAAGGGCGAACACGTCGTGCTCTATAGTACGACGGACGATCCCGCCGTGCTGATCTGGGATTCACGCGCGCGCCTGCGTGAGTATCACGCCGCATCGTTCGACGAAGCTCAAGCGATGTTGCCGCACGCCCTGCTGGTTTCGCCCGGCACGCACGGCGACGTCGTCAGTTGCATCCCGGGCTATGTCGTCTCGCCGCTCTTTACGACGCCGGACGATGCGGTCGGCGTTTCGATTACGAACGGGTCTTCGAGGGGGGCCGTTCGGTGGGTGTTAGGCTCCGACGTGCGGCCGCTCCGCAAGCACTGACGCAGGTAAGAGCGCGTGCCGCCGCGCGAACGCGATTCCGTACGCTTTTTGCAGCAGAGGCCCGGTGAGCACCGCATCCGGCGAATCCAGCGCCAGCAGCGCTCCGTCGCCTAAGAGGGCGATGCGGTCGGCGTAGCCCGCAGCTTCGTTGATATCGTGGAGCGCGCAGACGACGGTCTTCCCCGCTCGCGTCAATCGCCAAAGCAATGCGAGAATCTCGTGCGCGACGCCGACGTCGAGATGACTGGTCGGTTCGTCGAGCAGCAGGATCGGAGTCTCTTGGGCAAGTCCCAGCGCAATCCAAACGCGTTGTCGCTCACCCGCGCTGAGCGTAGAGAAGAGTCGTTCGGCGAAGGCTTCGATTCGCACCGCGGCAAGGGCGCCGTCGACGGCATCCTCGTCGTTGGGCGCGGCGTTCCACTGCCACCAGCGGTGATGCGCGAACCGTCCGATCGAAACCACGTCGCGAACGAGCAGCGACTCGAGAAAGACTTCATCGCCGGTAACGAACGCGATCCGCTTTGCCCGGTCGAGCGCCCGCAGTTGCGCGGCCGGCGCGCCGTCGAGCGATATCGCGCCGCAGCGCACGCGATGCAGCCCGGCAATCGCGCGAAGGAGCGTGGTTTTGCCCGCCCCGTTGCGCCCCAGCAGCGCGACGAACTCCCCGGTCGCCACGCGAGCGTCGATATCGCGCAGAAGGGCGCGCCCGCCGACGTCGAGGGTGACGTCGCGCAGCTCGATCACGGGAACCTCAAACGGCGTCGCGGCGCAAGGCGCTGGCCGGACGAAGGTAGAGATAGAGAAATGCGGGGACGCCGATAAAGGCCAATAACACGCCGATCGGGAGCTCCGCCGGCGCGACGATTCGGCGGCAAATCGCATCGGCGACCATGCAGAGCGCGGCGCCGATCGACGCGCAGGCCGGCAGCAGCACTCGAGCGTCCGAACCGACGATCCGCCGGCCGATGTGCGGAACGATCAATCCGATGAAGCCGACGAGCCCGGCAAGAACGACGCTGCTGGCCGCCAAGAGCGATGAGGCGGCCAGCATGATCCATTGTGCTCGATTGACGTTGAGCCCGACTGCCCGCGCGCGAAGCTCGCCGATCCGCAACGCGTTGAGCGGCGCGGCAACCGCAAACGCGAGCACAGCTCCCAGTGCCGCGTACGGGGCCGCCATTGCCAGCTCGGGCCAGCCGCGCCCGGCCATCGAACCCGCCAGCCACGCTACCACCGCACTGGCGTACTGGTTGGATTGCGCGCGAACGAGCGCCAACGTGACGATTGCCGCAAAGAGCGTTGAGAGCGAGATGCCGGCCAGGATCAGACGATTGGAATCGATTCCACCACCGCGGCGCGCGAGTGCTGCCACAAGGAGTGCGGCACCGAGACCGGCGACAAAGCCGATCCCGGGCGTCGCGGCCGCCGAGACTCCCGCCACGATCGCGATCGAGATTGCCGCGGCGGCGGCTGCGCTCACGCCGGTCAGATAAGGATCGACGAGCGGGTTGCGCAGCATGCCTTGCAGGACGGCTCCGCAGAGCGCGAGCGACGCGCCAACCGTTGCGGCAATGCAGACGCGCGGCAATCGAAGCTGCCAAACGATCGTGTGCAGCACGCCGGTCTCGTGTGGATGAAGCAGCGCCCAGGTGACCGCCGCCGGCGAGAGCGAGGTTCCGCCGACGAGCAGGCTCAACATCGCAGCCAAGAGGGGCAAGATCGCAAGCGCCGCCGCTCTCATCGGCTCCGCAGCTCGATCTGCACCGAGCGTCCCGGCATCGGATATCCCGCGTAGAGCGCGTAGCGATCGTTGCCGAGATTGTAGCCGCGCACCTCGAGCAGCAGCGACGTCGCCAGCCGATAGCCGGCGTAGGCGTCGATCTGCGTGAAGTCGGCCGGCTGATAGACGGAGTATGCCGC
>PMTY01000027.1 GCA_003167155.1 Candidatus Cybelea tumulisoli | reverse complement strand
ATCGACGAAATCGACGCGGTCGGGCGTCAACGCGGTGCCGGCTTGGGCGGCGGCCATGACGAGCGCGAGCAAACGCTCAATCAACTCTTGGTCGAGATGGACGGATTCGATCAAAACACCGGCGTTATTCTCATCGCCGCCACAAACCGGGCCGACGTCCTCGATCCGGCGCTTTTGCGCCCTGGGCGCTTCGACCGCCAAATCGTCGTCGGTCGCGCCGACTTCAAAGGCCGAGAGAAGATTCTCGAGGTTCACGCCCGCAACAAACCGCTGGGCCGCGAGGTTTCGCTCGAAACGCTTGCCAAACGAACGCCGGGCTTCTCCGGCGCCGATCTCGAGAANNTCGACTGCGACGAAGCGATCGATCGCGTCATGGTAGGGCCCGAGCGCAAGTCGGTCGTCATGTCGCAGAAGAGCAAGAACATTGCCGCCTACCACGAGTCAGGGCACGCCATCGTGGGTGGAATGCTCGATAAATCGGATCCGATCCACAAGGTGACGATCATTCCGCGAGGCATGGCGCTTGGCTTGACATGGTCCCTTCCGGAGGACGACCGCTATCAGGTTACCCGCGAAGAGCTGATCGCGCAAATCACGATGGCTTTAGGTGGACGGCTCGCCGAAGAGATCGAGTTCGGCGACGTGACCACGGGCGCGAGCAACGACTTCGAAAAGGCGACCGAGCTGGCGCGGCGGATGGTCACGCAATACGGAATGAGCGAGCTGGGTCCGATCCAATACGGGCGGGGAGCGCATCAAGTCTTCCTCGGCCGCGATATCGGCGAGGAGCGCAACTACTCCGAGGAAGTGGCCAGCAAGATCGATTCCGAGGTGCGCAAGATCATCGAATCGTCTTATCAGAACGGCAAACGCATCCTCACCGAAAATTGGAGCAAAGTCGAGCGCATGGTGGCGTCGTTGCTGGAGTACGAAACGGTCGAATCCGAGGAAGTCAAGGCGATTCTCGACGGGCGTCCGTACGATCGAGTGCGCGACGCGGAGGTGGCCGCCACCCCCGACGGCCAGAGCGAACGCTCTGCGAGCGACGAGGCCAAGCGGGCCGAAAAGCCCAAGCGCTTTCCGCCGAATATTTCGCCGGAACCCGCGTGACGTTGCGCGCACTGCTCTTCTCTGCGGCGCTCGCTGCCGCATGGTTTCTGCCTGCGGGCAATGCCGTGGCCGAATCGGCGCTGCAGCAAACCGGCGCGCTGCCGCGCGGCGGCACCTATGTTATCGATCCGGATTCTACGATAGCCTCGGCAGCGATCGGCCTTTGGTTTCGCGTTCCGGGAGCGGGCTACGACGACTCTACACCCGGCATCGCCGACCTTGCGGCGACCGCTGCCGCGGTCGCACCGCTGGCCAGTGGAAAGTCACTCTTCGCGCTGGTTCATAGTGTCGGCGGCGAGCTGAACGTCGAAGTCTATCCGGATATCGTTGGCATCGCGATCGTCGTCCCGGCATCCGCGGCGCGTCGCGTCGTCGCCGCCATCACCGCCGCCTATTACGCTCCGGCCGTCGACGATGTCGCGGTAAAAACCGCTCGCGCAAATGCCGCCGTGCTCGGCGTGCAGCAGCGCTATGAAGCCGATGCAACGCTGCACGATCTGCTCTTCAAACAAATTTTCGCCGACGGCCCGGCTCATTACGCGCCGCTGCCGATCTCCGTCTCCCAAATCACGAGCATTTCCACCGCGCAAATCAGTGCCTTTGCCAAACGCGCCTTTCGCTCCGAAAACTCGATCCTCGCGCTGAGCGGAAACGTCGACGCTTCAAGCCTAACGGCGGTTACGGACGGAGGCGGCGCCGGACGCATGGATCCGCCGTACGACTCGACGCTGGCCGCAGTTCCCACTTCGGCGACCGCCTCGGGGCTGGTCGGCGGCATCGGATTGGCATGGATCGGCCCTCCGATTGCCGACGAGAAAGCCTCCAGCGCCTTGGATTTTATCGCCGATTATCTTTTCCGCGATGAGACGGGCGTCGTAACGAGGGCGCTCGACCAGAGCGCCGGCGATGCGTCGGTCGTCGGTCAGTTCATCACGCTGCATAATCCCGGTGTGATGGTGGTAACGATCGGCGGCGATCACGCCGACAAGGTCCGCGACCGGATACTCGGTGCGCTTTCGGCGTTGCGCACGCCGCTGGACGTGCAAACCTTCAACGCGGCTCGGGAAGCGTTTCTGTACCACGTCGCTTCGGATACCCAGACGCCGCAGGAACGGGCCGACAACCTCGGTTGGTACGGCGTCGAAGGCAACCTCGGGTACGCTCCGGGAATCATTGATGGAACGTACGGCCGTTCGGTGCGCGCACTCGATCCGGCCTATGTGGCCGACGTCGTAAAACAGTATTTGGCAACGCCGGTGGTGGTCAACATGCAAGCGAAGGAGTCGTCGCAGTGAATCTCGCGCGTTGTGCCGCCGCGGTCTTGACCGTCGCGCTGTTGCCGATAACCCTGCTTGGCGCCGCCCCGGCGATTTTACCGCCGAGCACGGACACGATCGCCGGCACGACGGTCCTCCAACAACTCGATTCGGCCGCCTCGCTCGCCGGGGTCACCTTGGTCGTGCGCGCGGGCCTCGATCGCCAGACCATGAAGCAGAACGGCGTGGCGGCGCTCGTCGCCGAGACGATCATGAAAACGCCCGTGGGCATGCCGGCAATGCCGCTTGAAGATGCGGTCGCCGCGCGCGGCGGCTCCGTCCGATTCACGGTCGATCCGGGAGACGTTCGCTTCTACGCCGAGGCGCTTGCCGCCGACGCACCCGCCGTCCTCGAGCTCTTGCGGGCCGCAATAGCAGCCCCGGATTTCTCTCCCGCGACCGTACGCATGGCGCGCGCCGCACTTACGCAAGCGATCGCCGCAAGCCAGCAGGTCGCCTTGCAAGTCGGCTTGGACATGCTCAACGCGGCCTCGTCCGTGCAGGCCAACGCGGGGCTGCCGGAACTTGGCACGCCCGCCTCGCTCGCCGACCTCTTTCCCGCCGATGCCTCGGCGTTCTATCGCGCCTACTATCGTCGCGGCGGCGTCTTGGTGAGCGCCGCCGGGCAGCTCGACGGACTCTCGGCGGCCGCGCTCTCCGGGCTCGCCGGCGCGCTTCCACTCGGAACGACGACGCCCGTTATCGTGCACGTGGCCGCGCTGCGAGGAACGACGCGCGAAATCGTCGCGCATCGCGATATTTCCTCGCCGTGGCTCATCGCGCAATATCCCGCGCCCAAGGTTGACAGCCGGGATTTCGGAGCGATGCTCGTTCTCGCCGCGTTTCTTCGCCGGACGATCTCCGACATCGCGCAGGTCCCCGGAGTCGTCTCGCCGACTTTTGCCTCGCGATCGGTGGGTGCGGTGTACGTGTACGATCGCGTCCCTTCGAGCTTGGTCATCTACGTCAATGGCGGCCTGATCGGCAATCCTAGCCGGACCTTTGCGACGGCGCTCTCGGTCGTCAACGTGCTTGCGGCGACGACGCTGCAAGGATCCATCGATGAGTTCAAAGCCGCGGCGGCCGGCGATTTCGCAGATAATGCGACGACGCTCGAAACGCGAACGTGGCTGGCCGCGGTCTTTTCGCGCGAGAGTACCTCGCCGGATTTCATCAACCGCGCCTTAGCGGCGATCTCCGCTACGACGCCGGCCGACGTGCAGCGCGTCGCGCGCACCTATCTCGGCAACCCGACGATTGCACTGGTTCTACCTCGCGGCACCAACCTACAAGATTAGGCGCCCAGGCCTGAACTACAATAAAGCCTCGTTTAATAAATGAAGGTTGCCCTCGTTCATGATTATCTAAATCAGCGAGGGGGCGCGGAGCGGGTCTTCGCGCATATTGCGCGGGCCTGGCCGGAGGCGCCGATCTATACGGCGCTCTACGACGAAGGCGTCGCGGGCAATGACTTCCCCGCCGCGCGCGTACGCCGCTCGTATCTGTCGAGAGTTCCCTTGGCCAACCGTTACTTTCGGGCCCTGGCTCCGTTCTATCCGCGCGCCTTCGAAACGTTCGACCTTTCCGGCTACGATGCGATCGTCAGCTCGACGACGTCGTGGGCAAAGGGCGTGCGCTTTTCAAGCAGCTCGATCCACGTTTGCTACGTCAACACGGTCAGCCGTTTTGCGTTTGCTTACGAGGAGTACGTCGCCGGAATGGCGCGAACGCAGCTCGTGCGCCCGCTCGTCGACCGGCTGGTTGCGTGGGATCGCGCCGCTGCGATGCGCCCGACGCGACTGGTCGCAAACTCGCGCAACGTCGCGGCGCGAATTCGCAAGTATTACGGCCGGAATGCCGACGTTCTGCATTGTCCCGTCGACGTCGATCGCTTCACCATTGGAAGCGGTGAGGGCGACTACTTTCTGATCGCGTCGCGCTTGCTGCCGTACAAGCGCATCGATTTGGCAATCCGTGCCGCCGCCCTCGCCAACGTCAAGCTCGTAATCGCCGGCACGGGTCCAGCCGAAGCGTCGT
This sequence comes from Candidatus Cybelea tumulisoli, assembly GCA_003167155.1. Taxonomy (GTDB): domain Bacteria; phylum Vulcanimicrobiota; class Vulcanimicrobiia; order Vulcanimicrobiales; family Vulcanimicrobiaceae; genus Cybelea; species Cybelea tumulisoli. The sequence continues at coordinate 3,245 of PMTY01000027.1, read as the reverse complement.
TGAGAAAGCTCGCGCGCGGCACGACCGCGACGTTGCTCGGTTACGTCTCCGATATGGCGCTCAACGAGCTGCTGCGCAACGCGCGCGCCGCGATCCTTCCCGGCGAAGAAGACTTCGGGCTCGTTCCGCTCGAGGCGGCGGCGGCCGGACGTCCAACGATAGCCTACCGAGGCGGCGGCGCGCTCGAAACGGTCGTCGAAGGCGAGACCGGCCTCTTCTTCGAGGAGCCCGAAGCCGAATCGCTCGCCGCGGTGCTACGAACGTTCGACGCCTCGCGTTACGACGCGCAACGTCTGCGCGCGCACGCGGAAAAATTCGCGCCGCCGCTGTTCGTGCAACGGCTGCGTGACATCGTCGCGCGGGTCTACCGAGAGAGACGCGACGCGTGAGAACGACGTACGTTGCCGTCGCGGTCTACGCTGTGGTCTACATCGCGCTGGATCTGAACAAGCTGTATGCGTTGCGCTACGGCGCCGATCTCGGGACGTATCTGCAGACGTTCGTCAACCTGCAGCACGGCTCGTCGTGGAACTTTGGCGAGTGGAAGCCGCATTTTGCGGTACACGAGTCGTGGGCGCTGGTTGCGCTGGTGCCCCTCGTAGCCTTGTTCCCACGCGCGGAGACGTTGATCGTGGTGCAGATGCTCGCAGTCGGCGCCGCGGCGATTCCGCTCGTATTGCTGGCTCGCGAGATTGGAGTTACCGCGCGAAATGCAAACCTGCTCGGAGTTGCTTATCTCTTGTCGGTTGCGGCGCAAGGACTTAGCTACGATAACTTTTCCGAGAACGTCTTCTTGCCGGTTCTGGCCTTGTGGGGAGTTCTTTTTGCGCGCAAACGGCTGCTCTGGCCGACGCTTCTGGCCGGTGCGCTGGTCGCCGGACTCAAAGAGGACGAGATACTCTTCGTGCTGTGGTTCGCGGCGGCGTGCGCATTGTGGTGGGATCGGCGGATCGGTCTCGGGCTCGTGCTCGTAGCCGCTTCGATCGGAGCGACGTTCTGGACGGCCGAGCATCTTGGCGGCGTGCATCCGAACGTTCCGTCGTATGGCGTACGAGTTTTCAACGTTGGGGGTAAGCTCGGACTGATCGCGCTTCTCGCCGCGCCCTTCGCTTTCGCCCCGCTTGCGATCGGTCGTTGGCTGCTGCTGGGCGTGCCGCTGCTCGCCGAAATCGTTTTCATGCAGCCGTGGAACTACGAGCCCAGTCGAGTAGGATCGCATTATGTGGCGCCGCTGCTCGCGGCCACCGCGGTCGCCGCAGCCTTCGGGTTGCGGCGGTTTCCTGGATTCGCACGGGCGATGGTGCCGTGCGCGCTCGCCGTGATGCTGCTCTTCAACGACACGGTGCTGCGTCCGGGACGCTGGCCGTATATCGTTGATTGGCAGGCTTACGCGCGCGCGGTCGCGCTACGCGATAGCGGAAAAGCCGTGTTGCTGTCGCGGCGCGACGAAGGCGCGTGGGCTGTCGCCGCGGCCAACCCCAACGTGCGTCTCGATCCGCGGCCGGATCCGCGGTTCGCGCGATGCCCGGGTTACGACACCAACGCCGGTGCGTTCTTTGCAAGCCTGCGAGGGCATGCGCCGGCTCGAATCTGCGGCGGCGTCCCGGTCGGGCCGTGACGATTTCGACGTACGGTCCGATCCGCGCGATGCGTGAGGATCGCGGCCGCTTTGCCGCGTTGCGCGAGCGACGCGTTCTCATCTATTGGCCGCACGGGTTGGGCGATTGGGTTCATTTCGGATACGTCGCGCCTTTGCTGGACGATTCGAATGCTTATGCGATCGCGCGTTTTGGCGACGACTACGTCAGCATGCTGGAGGGAAGCCCGCTCGTGCGGGCGCTTTTCAGCGGCGTGCGCGCGCCCGGCGACGGCGCCGAGCTTGGCGCAGCGCACCTCGGCCTGACCTTACGCCAGTGCACCGGCAAGGAGGTACGGCTGGAAATTCCATTCCCGCTTGCCCAAGCCGTCGCGGAGTTCGCGGCCGACACGCTGCTCTGGACCGACTATCCAGAAACGGAAGGACGCACGGCCTATCCGTTCCACACCAAAGCGCGCAATCTCGCTCGACTTCTCGTGCGCCGCGAGCGGCTTGTAACGTTCGATCTCTCGCAGCCGCTGCGGTCATCGGTTGACTTTGTGGCATCGGAGGCGACGCAAAGAAGCCTTGACGAGCGGCTGGCACGCGTGCTTCCGAAAGGAAAGCGGCTCTGCGTCATCTCGCGAGCCGGCATAACGGCGGCCCGTAAGAACTGGGGAGACGGAAGCGAAGCGCGCGCCTTCGTCGCCGCTTTGCGACGACGCGCCTCCGATTGGATCGTCATGTCGATGGAGGATGAGGACCTCGGAGAAAACGTCATTGGGTTTCGCAGCCTCTTCGCGGAGGTCGACGAGCCTTTCGCGCGGCTTTTGCGGGCTTTGGCCCCTCGCGTCGATCTCTTCGTCGGCGTTCCGGCGGGCCCGCTCCACTTCATCTTGGCACGCGGCGGCGTGCCGGTTATCGGCCTATGGGTGGCGCACCATCCCGACTGGTACGACGAGCCCAATCGCGATGCGATTCACGTCGTCGGGCGTTACGTGCGCGATCGCGGATTCGACCGCCGCGTTGCGACGACGAGCAAACCGCCGTCGCTGCGCCACCGCTTGTGTTACCTGGATACCGTCACGATCGGCGCGGAGCCGGTGCTCGACGCGGCCTCGCAACTCGTTTAGACGGCTTTCGGCATCAGCAACAGCGCGACGATCGACAAGGCGTTGAAGAGCGCGTGGGAGAGCATCGACGCAAAAATATTTCTGGTGCGGTAATAGACTGCGCATAAGACGATGCCGCCCAGCGCCAATGGGACCGCAGCAAAGAGGTCGCCGTGCGCGATGCCGAAGAGCACGCCGCTGAGGATGGCTCCGCCCCAGAAACCACCGTAACGCAAGCCGAGATTGAAGAAGAGCAGCCTAAAGAACGTCTCTTCAGCAAAGGGCGCGAAGATTATCGCAAAAGCAGCGAAGATCGCGATCGTCGTGGTGTTGTGCAGCCCTTTGAATATCTGGATGATGTCTTGCTGATGCTGGCTGTGCGCTAGATGGTCGATCAGCGTAGCGCCGCCGTTTGCGACGATCACCATGGCGACCGCTCCCAGAAACGCGATTCCCAAGTTCGACCAGGTCGGCGCCCGAAATCCCAGCTCTCGGAGACTGAACTTCGAAAGGGCCGGCAACGTGAGGATTACCATCGCAACCAAGATGCCTTCCAA
>PMTY01000164.1 GCA_003167155.1 Candidatus Cybelea tumulisoli | reverse complement strand
GTCGCGCAGGACCCAAGCGGTTCCAACGGTTGGATGGCCGGCGAACATCATCTCTTTGACGGGCGTGAAGATGCGCACTCGGGCTGCGGATCCGGAGCGCTCCGCCGGAAAGACAAACGTCGTCTCCGACAGGTTTGTCTCGCGTGCGATCTTCTGCATCGTAGCGTCGTCGAGGCCGGTCGCGTCGTAAAAGACGGCTAGCGCGTTGCCTTCGAGCGGCGTCTGGGTGAAAACGTCGACGATCCGGTAATCTACGACCATCGTAGCTGGGAAACCGTTAAGCCGGGGGCAGTTGCGGTGAGAGGATCGGGATCATTTTTTTCTACCGCTCGACGAGCTTCATCATCTCGGGTGCGTAGCGCTCTCCCGCGGTCTTTGACGCGAGGCTATCGAGTCGCGCGAGCTGCTCGGGCGTGAGTTTGAGCTCGAGCGCACCCACGTTCTCCTCGACGTAGCGCACGCGCTTCGTTCCCGGAATCGGAACCACATCGCTCCCGCGCGAGAGAACCCACGCGAGCGCCACCTGCGCGGGGGTCGCAGCGCACTGCTCCGCAACCTCGCGCACCACCGCCACCAGCGCTTCATTGGCTCGCGCGCTTTCTTCCGAAAAGCGCGGATTTGTCTTGCGGAAGTCGTTCTGCGAGAGACTCGCTACGTCGACGGAGCCGGTGAGGAATCCGCGCCCCAGCGGACTATACGGCACGAAGCCGATGCCCAGTTCACGGGCCGCCGGCAGCACCTCGTTTTCAACGCCGCGCTCCCAGAGCGAGTACTCGCTTTGTAGCGCGCTGATGGGATGGACCGCGTTCGCGCGCCGCAGTCTCTCCGGCCCAACTTCCGATAGACCGATATACCGAACCTTGCCGGCCTCAACGAGCTCTTTCATCGCTCCGACCGTCTCCTCAATCGGCACGTCCGGGTCGCGCCGGTGCTGGTAGTAGAGATCGATCACGTCGATTCCGAGGCGCATCAGTGACTGGTTGGCCGCACGCTTTACGTTCTCGGGCGATCCGTCGACGCCGCGCACGCCATTGGCTAACTTAAAGCCGAACTTCGTCGCCACCACGACACCTTCGCGGCGACCGCGTAAGGCACGGCCCACTAACTGCTCGTTGGTATACGGGCCGTAGACCTCCGCGGTGTCGAGGAAGTTGATGCCTAGGTCGAGCGCCCGGTGTATCGTCGCAACCGCCTGACCCTCGTCGGGAGCGTTGCCGTATGCCCCGGTCAGCCCCATGCAGCCCAGCCCGATTGCGGAGACGGTCAGGCCCTGGGTGCCAAGTTTGCGTTGTTCCATGCCATCATTCTACCGTGCTTTCCGCCGGCATACCGGCTAGCTCCGTAAAGCAGGACGAGCGCTGCCCCGCTTGAAGGTAGGAAGCCCTTGTCTCCCATTCGATGACCGTCGACGACGTTTTGGCTAAGCTTTGATCGAGGAAGCTATTCGGCGCGACGAGATCGAGGGCGCCCGCCGCTCGATCGAAGCGGCCCGCCGCCTCGACCCCGACGCCGGGGCAACGAGCATCGAAGTTGCGGGCGGACTCGTCGCGTTCGCTGGGGTCGATTCACCGCTCTCGCAAGCATTGGGCGTGGGCGCTCCCCAGCCGGTTAGCGCCTCCGACATCGCGAAGATTACCGAGTTCTACGAGTCCCGCGGCGCGATACCGATGGTTTTTGTCACACCAGCGGCCGATCCGTCACTGCAGCGCGAGCTTACTGCGGCCGGCTACGTCGCGGGCGACCGCGAGCAAAGCCTTCTGGCTTCCGACGATCTCGTAAGCCACGCGCAGCGCGACGCCCGGATCGGCGTTGCGCACGATATTGCGGCTTGGGCGAAGGCCTCGGCGTCGGGTTTTCTCGAACGCGAGCAACTCGAGCCGGGTGAAGATGTCATCGCGCTGATTCTCGCGACGACGCAAGGAACGGTCGCGCTCGAAGTGCGCGACGGCCACAGAATTATCTCGACCGGGGCGGTATCGGTGAGCGGCGAGCACGCTACGCTCTTCGCCGGATCGACGCACACGGCGTTTCGGCGACAGGGCTGGCACGCGGCTTTGATTCGCGATCGGGTCGCTCGCGCTCGCGAGGCCGGCGCAAGGCTCGTGCGCGCGACGGCCGGCCCGGGGAGTGCTTCCGAGCGGAACTTTCTGCGTTGTGGATTCGTCAAGCTTTACATGCGCGTACTCTGGGAAAGAAAGGCCTCGGAGCCTAGCGCAGCATTACTTCGCCGATCTGACTCGGATTGTGATAGCTTGCGATCGTGAAGAAAACGTTCCGGTTGAAGCCGCTCGCGATGCCCTGGGGAATGTCTCCGGACGGCAGCACGATAACGTGACCGAACTTGCCGGTCGCGGGGTCGATGTGGCCAATGTCGCCGGCTTGACTTTCAGGGAACCAAAGATCGCCGTCCGATCCCGCTGCGAGCTTCTCGGGATAGCTCCCGGGTTGCGCAATCGTGTGCTCGCGAATCGTCTTTCCGTCAACCTCCGCGATCTTGTCGCCGGTGCGCTCCGTGAACCAGATGTGCTTGTCGGGCGCAAAGAGGATGCCCCAAGGGGTGCTTTCACCCGTTGGGACGCTGAGCGACGCTTTGAAGCGCAGCGAGCGCGGATCGAATCGTCCGATCTCATTGGCAAACGACTCCGTGAACCAGAGATCGCCGTCCGGACCGGCCGTGATGTCCCATGGAGCCGGCAAATAGCCGGAGACCGCAAAGCGCGTAATCTGGCCTTGCGGCGTCACGCGACCAATGTAACCGTCGGTGTACTCGGTGTACCACACGTTGCCATCGGGGCCTAAGGTGATCCCGCGCGGATCGGGATCTTGACCGTCGATTTGGAAAATCGTACACGTGCCCGTTGGAGTCATGCGGCCGATCGCGTTCGCGCCCGGTTCGGTAAACCACAGGTTGCCGTCGGCGCCTTCCGTTATGCCCTCAGGCTCCTGGCCGTTTGAGACGGAAAACTCGGTCATCGTTCCATCGCTCGCGATGCGCCCGATTTTGTCGGTAAACTCTTCGGTAAACCACAACGCGCGCTGCGGCCCGGGGACGATGTTCTCGGGCCACGCACCGGATGACGGGGTGTCGAAATACTTGAGCGCCGGCAGCACCAAATGAGTTCCGGCGAGATGCGCCGCTCCCAGTTGGGCGGGGCCGCTGGGAACGGCCGAGGTACCCTGCGAGCATCCCCACAGGCAGAAAAGCGATGTGACGGTAACGATCAGCACTCGAACGGTCATGCCGGTCCCTCCTGTTGCCAACAGTAAGCCATACGCTCATAAAAAAAGTCTGAATCCTCGAAGCCTGACCTACAGGTTTCTAGGGTTCGGATTTCTTGCCGCCGCCGGCGGCAAGAAACGTCACCACATCCCACGCGTTGCGAATGCCGATGAAGATCAGCAGCAGTACGCCGCCGGCAACTGCAAAAAGCGCGCCTTTGGAAGCACGCTGCAGTGCGCTTGCGCCTACGGCGAGGGTGCCGTAGGCGACGAATGGCAGGATCGAGTACCAGATCCAGTCCTCGATATCCGCAGTGTATTCCTTTAGACCTCTCGCTCGAAAAGCCACGCGAACAATATAGACAACCCCGTAGCACCCGACCAATACGACGATGACGCTAACGTAGACCAGCGAAGGCCACGGCGCGCAGAGGACGGCCGAAACGAGCAACGCCGCGCAGAAATGCATCACCGTAGGGGTGCTGAACGTATCGATGCCGTCATGACGGCTTCGCGTAGCATACTCCTCTCCGCGCACCAGGGTGATCACCACGAACATCAATCCGGTGAGCGCGGCAGCCGACGAGCCGGCAATCACGTAAAAGTTCGACCACGCGGCAAGAGCGGCCGGGACGGTTTCAAGCAATGTCTTTTACCCCCAGCGCCGCGACTGCTTGGGCGGCGGCGCGTTCGCCGGTCTCAATTGCACCGTTGACGGTGCCGCCTTGACCATCGCTCGAGGTCGCTTCGCCGGCAAAGAAAAGCGCGTCGCCCACGGGCGCGGCGAGCACGGCACGGGCATTCCCGCCGCCGACGGCGATATAGCTGTACGCGCCACGCGCAAACTCGTCGGCACTCCAATCGTGTGTGAGGCCACCCTCGAACTCCCGGCGCGCGAGCTCCGTCTCTCCCAACAGCTCCCCGAAGCCATGGAGCGCCTTCTCGACGAGATCCGGCGCGGAGACGCCACTCAAAGCCGTCGCGCCTGGGCCGCCGACCCACGCGACGATCAGCTGGCTGCGAATCGGCAACTGCGTCCAATAGGTGGGGATCGGTTGGCGGTCGTCGTGGAAGAAGGCCGCGTCATAGTAGCGGCCGCCCGCGATCTGCTCCCAAAACGCCGTTCGAAACCAGAGCGCGACCTTCACGACGTGTCCCATCTCGATATGCGCGAGCGCCTCGCGCTTGGCCGGGGGCAGCTCGGGCTCAAAGCCGATCTCGGTTTCGTCACCGCGATGGCGCAAGACGCCTACCGGAAGCGTGACGATCGCCGCGCGCGCTTGCAGCGTTTGCGGCTTGCCACGCGAGCCTGCGACGTCGACGGCGACATCGGCGCCGCTCCACGAAATACGACGCACGCGCGTCGAGAAGGCGAACCGAACGCCGGCGCGCTCGCAATCGGTGCGAAGATGGTCGAACAGCGGGCCGTATCCGCCTAGCGGTCGCGCCGACGTGGAATCCGTGCCCGATTCCAACTCGTCGGCAATCGCTTTAACGCTGGCAATTGCAGGATCGGCAGCCTCGAATCCCTCGACGAAGGCTCGCGCCGCCTGCGCAGTTTCGCGCAGCGCGCCATCGTTTTCGAAGCGCCGCAGAAACTGCTCCACGCTCTCGTCGCGCGGAAGTGAGCGAGAGCCTTCGAATATGCGCGCCGACGACGAGAAGCCTTCGGCGTTGCATTGGAGCTCGCCGTTTTCGCGAATCCACGAATCCCCGCCCATGTCGATCGCGGCGCTCCCGGCTTCGCGGAGCAACGCCTTGGTCCGTTCGGCCCGCCCGTGAATGAACTCCGCGCCGAGCTCGGCCGGGGTTGCAATCCGCGCTATTGGCTGCGCGAGCACGCGACCACCGCTGCGGGCGCGTGCTTCGAGCAGCAGCACCCGCAGCTTTTGCCGGCCGAGGCTTCGGGCAGCCGCCAGACCCGCCGCGCCGGCGCCGACGACGACGACATCCGCCTCCATTAGCTAGACGATGCTCTCGCTAGGGAGACTCAGGCGATGCGCTCGGCTTGGGTCCAAGCGAGCGCTGCAGCACGTCCGCCGGCGCTGCCACACACCCAGTTCGGCCCAGAGGGTTATCGCAGAGCTGCGCGTTGTGAAAGTTTGCGCCGGTGGTGAGAGCCTCGTGCATGGGACTGCATACCGCTACGCGCTGCGCACTGGCGACTTGATACCAACAGAGGACGGCACCGGCGAAGTTCGTCCCGCGTAGGTCGGCTTGCGAAAGATCGACGGAGATCAGCAGCACCCCCGAGAGGTCGCGCGCGTTCAGACGGCCTCCACTGAAGTTGCACGAGATGCAGCCGCTCAGGAGGTTCCGCAACTGTGCATCTTCGACGGAAGAACTGAAACCCTTAAAGTTTGCGGCCACCATTGTCACGTTCGCGAAGGTCGTGCCGTCCAAAAGCGCGCCGCCGAAGTTGCACGCGACGCAGTCCGCGGAGTCAAAGTGAGTATTCCGCAGATCGGCCTTCTCAAAGTTCACGGCGATCAGGCGTGCGCCGCGAAACGACGAGCCGCTAAGCGTCGCGCCCTGGAAGTTCGTGCCGATCAGGACGCCGTTGGTAAAGTCCGAGTTACCCAACGCCGCTCCGGCGTAGTTGCAGCCCTCGCAGAACCTCGGCGCGTCGGCGCTCGCCCACCGAAGGCACGTTAAGGCGAGCGCGCCAGCGCAGACGACGATAAAGAGCGGCTTCATCGGGCTGCGCGTTCGATATCCAACAGGGTTCTCTTGCGCTCGAGCCCCCAACGATAGCCTCCCAACGCGCCCGAATCGCGGATGACGCGGTGGCACGGGATGATCAGCGCGACCGGGTTGCGCGCAACGGCGGTCGCCACGGCTCGGGCAGCCGTCGGCCGCCCGATTCCGGCGGCAACCTCGCGGTAGGACTGCACGTCGCCGGCGGGGATCGATTGCAGATACTTCCAAACGCGCATCTGAAAGGCCGTGGCGCGGATGTCGAGTGGAAGGTTGAGATCCGGCCGTTCGCCTGCGAGATGGCGCGCAATAGCCTCGGTCCACTTCGCAAAATCGGGATGGTATGGCGCTTGCATCGGCGCAATCTCGGCGTTGGCGTATTCCGCCTGCAGCTTCTCGCGCAGATCTTCTTGCGTATCGCCGAACTGCGCGAAGCAGATGCCGCGATCGGTCGCGCCGATCAGCATCGTTCCCAGGGGCGTTTCGACCATCGCATACGAGATCGCAACGCCCTGGCCCGCGGCCCGGTACTGCGCCGGCGTCATTCCCAGATTGCGCGCAGCGCTCTCGTAGACGCGGCTGGGCGAGCCGTAGCCCGCCTCATAGACGGCCGCGTCGATCGAGCGATCGTCTTTGAGCCCCGCTTTGAGCCGGCGCAGCCGTGCGGCCGCTGCGTACTCCTTTGGGGTTACGCCGACGACGGCTTTGAAGCGACGCGCGAAGTGATGCTTGCTTAGGCCGGCCATTGCGGCGAGTGCATCGAGTTTGTGCGCCTGGTCGCTGTGCTGCTCGACGTAGCGGCAGACGATGCGAATCGGTTCGAGATCTTCGGTCATGTGCCTAGCCTACCGCCGCGGCGGCGCTCGCGTCCATCCGGATCTTGCTCACCCTGCGCCGGCCTGTCGGACTTGGGGAGTAGGCAGTCTCCCCGCTTTGCAGTACACTGAGAGGGTTCGCTCCCATCACGACTCACGGGTCTATGGGAGCTTTCGACGGTCCGGCCCGATCATCGGGCGGCTTTCCCTTCCAATTTAAACGATTGTCTGCAGTAGGAGCGCTCAACCAAAGAGATTATGGATCAAACGTACAGCCGCATCAAAGGTTTTGGACTCATCGGCATCCACATCGGAGCGCTCGCCGCCTTCTGGCCCGGTTTCTTCAGCTGGTCGGCGCTGGCGGCAGCCGCCGTCGTATCGTACGCCACCGTGGCGCTGGGAATCTCGCTCTGCTTTCACCGCATCCTGACGCATCGCAGCCTTCGGCTCCTCAAGCCGATCGAGTATCTCTTTGCGATCTTTGGAACGCTCGCGCTGCAAGCCGATCCTATTCGCTGGGTATCGGTGCACCGCAAACACCACGCCCATGCCGATCATGAGGGCGACCCGCACAGCATTGCGGAAGGCTTCAAGTGGGCGCACATGGACTGGATTTACCGGCATAACATCGCGCTGCCGTCGGTTGAGGAGATGCGGCATTTCGCCCCGGACCTCTACGCCGAGCCTTTCTATCGCGCGTTGCAGTACCTCAACATCCCGCTTCAGATCGCGCTCGCGCTCGGGCTCTTCGCCCTTGGCGGATGGTCGTGGGTGATTTGGGGCATCTTCGTCCGGCTTGCGATTAGCTATCATACGACTTGGCTGGTCAACAGCGCGGCCCATATGCTCGGGTACCGCACCTATCAGACGCCGGACCAATCCACCAACTGCTGGTGGGTAGCGCTCATTAGTTGGGGCGAGGGCTGGCATAATAACCATCACGCCTTTCCGTTCTCGGCACGCCACGGGCTGCGCTGGTTCGAACTCGACCTCACCTGGTGGCACGTTCGCGTTCTAGCATTTCTCCGGCTAGCCGACCGGGTCAAAGTACCGACGAAGGCAATGCAGCAGCGCCTCCGCGAGATCGCGCGCAGCGGTTCGCGCAGCTCGCAATCCTACGTGACCTAGAAACTGTATATACCCCCGGATTTCGAGGTCGCCGATCGCGGATGGGTTATGGAGCTCATCGATCGGTTCCCATTCGGATTGCTGGTCACCGTCCTTCGACAGGCTCAGGATGACAGCGGTCGGAGTGACGGCGTGCGGGTGTCGCATCTTCCGATGATCGCGGAGTTCCGCAACGAAGAGATCTGGGTTCTGGGGCACGTTGCCCGCGCGAATGCGCACGCCCTATCGATTGCGAACCAATGCCCGGCCACGATCGTCTTTACGGGGGCGCACGCCTACGTCTCCGCGAGCTGGTACGAGGAGCCGTACGTAACGGTACCGACGTGGAACTATTCGGCCGCACATCTCTGCGGAACCTTACGAGAGACCGACGCCTGGGACGTGCTCGTGCGCCTTACCGCGAAGTTCGAGCAGGGGCGAGCCGACGCATGGGATCCGCAACGCCTCGAACCGGGCTTTCGGGAAAATCAGCTGCGCGGGATCGTTGCTTTTGAGATGTGCGCGCAGCGAATCTACGCCAAAGCGAAGCTCAGTCAGAACCGCACCGCCGCCGACCGGATGCGCGTAATCGCAAGGCTTTCGGAATCGTCGGACCAACTCGCAGCGCAGTGCGCGCAAGATATGCGGCGATCGTTGCACCGATGATGGCGAGGCCGCTCGCGCGGGTTCTGCTCGGCGTATTCTTTATCGCGGCCGGTGCCAATCACTTCGTCCACCCGGTTTTTTATCTTCGGATCGTGCCGGGGTATCTGCCGGATCACGCGTTACTCGTCGCGATCAGCGGCGTCTGCGAGTGTCTAGGCGGGATCGGCCTGCTGATTCCCAAGACCCGCGAACTGGCAGGCATTGGGGTCATCATCCTCTTGATCGCAGTCTTTCCGGCTAACGTTCAGATGGCGCAACATCCCGAGCTTTATCGAGATATCGGCAGCGCGCCGGCGTTTTACATCCGGCTTCCGCTTCAACTTATCCTTATTTTGGTGGTCTGGTGGGCCTGTCGCCCTGTGCCGCCAAGCTCCCAGCCTCGGTTGGGCCGCCTTTGAGGATCCATTCGAAGCCGACGGCGATCATGGCGCCCGCGATTGGGCCTACGATATAGATCCAGTCCGTTTGAAGATTGCCGCGAAGCAAATCGGGCGCGAACGAGCGCACGGGATTCATCGAAGCCCCGGTGATCGGCGCGGCCCACAGCCCGGCGAGCGCAATATAGCCGCCGACCGCGATCGCTCCGTTGGTGCCGACGTTTCGCGCGCCCGACGCGGTGCCCAGAATCACGTTGACCAAACCGGCAGTTAACAGCACTTCCATAATCAGCGCTTTGAGATCGCTGATGCCGGGACCGGGTACCGTCGCTCCGAGCAAGCCGATGTTACCGAGCATTATGCGAAGAAAAGACGCCGCGGCGATACCGCCGGCGATTTGCGCCACGATATATCCGGGAACGCGCTGCCACGGAAAGTTGCGCCTCACGGCAAACGCCAAGGTAACCGCCGGATTTAAGTGCGCGCCCCCAACCGAGCCCATGAAGTAGATGACGGCCA
>PMTY01000044.1 GCA_003167155.1 Candidatus Cybelea tumulisoli | reverse complement strand
GTCAGCCCATAGAGGCTCGAAATCGTTCCGAACGTGAGCCCCGTTGCCATCATGAGCATCAGGTAGTTCGCATATCGAGGATACTTACAGCGTAGCGAGCCAGTGAAAATACCGCGACGCTCTTTGCGATCACTTTCAACCTGATTGCGCCGTACGAGACCGGAACGTGCAAGTGGGAAGCGATGCACTGGATCGACCAGTACTCAAAGGATGGAAAGCGCCATCGAATCAGCACATCAGCGCTGCACGGATCGCGCACCATGGCGCGCGTCAAATGCCGTCGACCCATCCCGCTCGCGCATCCATCGATAAGACGCCCACGATGAAGAGAGCTTAAAGATCATGCGCGACGTGGCGCCGTCGAAGCGGCCAAGAGCGACCTTGAGGTCAAAGAAGACTAAAGTCTCCGGGGAACCCCTAGCGACCGTCGAACCGTTATCGCCGTCGAAAGGAGTAGGCCGATGATTGACTTCCGTGCAGGCCGTTATGCGTTAGGTTTCTGCGTTGCTATGATGCTTGTAGGGTGCGGCGGCAATGCTGGTAACGCCGGTAACGCCGTCGTGCCAGTCAGCGGGGCGCCTTCTGTTCGGGGCCACCACACATTTAAGTACACGGGCGCGGAACAAGACTTCCAAGTACCAGCTAGCGTCAGGCAAATCAGGATGATTGCCCTCGGGGCCAGCGGCGGAGCCGAGGGTGGCCGTGGCGGCCGCGTTTCTGCGTTGATACCTGTCACGTCGGGTGAGACTCTGGCGGTTTTCGTCGGTGGTGCCCCGTCTGGTATTACCGGCGGCTTTAATGGTGGCGCGAACGGCGGCAGGGGATATTACGGCTCCGAGGGCCAGGGCTACGGGGGCGGCGGCGCCTCAGATGTGCGCGAAGGCGGAGACGCTGTATCCGATCGTATCCTGGTGGCCGGGGGCGGCGGCGGGCAAGCTGGCAGCGATGGCTATGGTACCGGCGGTAATGGAGGAAAGGGCGGCGGGAGCATAGGCGCGACTGGTGGTGCTGGTGGTGGTTTTGGTGGTAGTGGTGGTAGTTACGACTGCAACGGGCGTGGCGGCGCTGGCGGCAGGCAGGGTTCCGGTGGAGCCGGTGGCGCTGGCGGCCACTGCGAGTATGCCTCCAGCCCAGGCTCGAGTGGAAACCTCCTCGATGGCGGAGCTGGCGGCAGCGGCGAATCAAGTACTGAATTTGGTGGCTATGGTCCCGCCGGAGGTGGCGGAGGCGGCGGCTACTACGGCGGAGGCGGCGGCGGTGCGGGCGTCACATTTTCTCTCGGCAGCGAGGGCGGCGCAGGAGGAGGCGGAGGCGGCGGCTCCTCTTATATCGAGCCCTACGCTAAGCGTTTCGATGGATGGCAGGGCTGGAGAAAAGCGACGGGAAACGGCCTGGTCGTCTTCGACTGGTAAGCCAAAGGAATCTCGCTAACCCCTCCGCGGCCTCGCGATCTGCGGGGCCTTCTTTTTGAGGCAACCGGCTTTTTGGGACAAAGGCGCTTATTGAGGCAAAGCCAATCCGTTCAATGGAGCAAGGCAAGATGAAGAGCTTGGATTTCTGCCGCTATGCGCTAACCGCTTGCGCGGCTGCGGCAATGCTAGCCGGGTGCGACGGATCGCGACTGATCGACGCACCGAGCAACATCAATTCGCCCACGGAAATGCATCGAACGAAACGCTCGCAAACCTTCACATACTACTATGGAAGTGAGCAGTATTTTAGGGTACCAAAGCGGGTAAAAAAACTTACTGTTACGGCTAGGTGTGTCTGAACGGAGCTCGCTGCACGGCCTGCTGCAGGCTCGACGTTTCGAGGAAGCCATTGCCCAGAGCCAAGCGCTGCTTGCAGTCGACCCCGATGACCTCGCTGCAACGAGTGTCTTAGGAAAAGCCTTTCGCTCTACCGGTAATTACCTGGATGCTCTGTCATGCTTTGAGCGGCTCTATGCCGACGACGTGGCCAGACGGCCCGGTGCCCGTAGCCGCCTAATCGATATTTCGGTACTTCATTGGCTGCTTGGCAACAAATCCGAAGCGACTGAAATGATGTACCGAGCCTGCGCCGACGTTTTGAACCGCACGAGCCACCTAACCGACACCGCCGGAGGAGTGACGCAAGGCCTCCTGCTGCACTACATGAGCGGAGAGCTAGGTGCTTCAGAAGACGAGAAGTACGCGTTGGGATACATTAATAAGCGGGTAGCGAGGCTCGAACGCATACTGCGCCGACGTGAACGGCTGAACTGGCCAGCACCTATTGGACAATATATCCTAGGAGAGGCGACTTTCGACGACCTGTTCCTTGTCGTGGAGGGGCGAAGCATGGAGGAGAAGTTCGAACGTGCTCGGCTCTCTAACACGGATAGCCGGAAACTTGTACAGATTTTGTTTTACGGCGCCGTTGCGGAGTTTAAAGCTGGCTCCGGCGCTCGCGCAGAGGAGCTGCTTCAAGCTTGCCTTAGCTTCGACGGTCCACTCGTTGTTCACGAGTTGTACCTTGCTCGTGAGCTAACCTCGAATCTCCGGTGAGCGGGGCTTTACTCCAAGCTGATGGCTGCGGCGGCAGGACTACTAACCCCTTGCGTGATGACTTTGGTGGCCGTTCGGGATTGCGATCCGCCATGCGTATATTCGGTGATTTCGTGCGCAATCTCATCGGTGATATAGATGTTGCCCACATTGTCAACACACGCGCCGTCGGGATTACTAAACTCCGTCAAGGTACCCACTAGATCGCCATGCGGATCGGAATAGACCGACACATATCCGCCAAGGGGCGCCTCCCAAGCTGCCCTTGTTCATTGGGATAGCCTGGCGCAGAGTCGGGCGTTGTTGCTTCGCGAAAATCCTGAGCTTGCCAGCGTAGCGTGACGGGGTCGAGCTGGATGCCTGTGGAACCCTTGGCGCAGGAGGGGCAAGCCATGAAACACAGCAGACGCTTGGTATTCACGACCACGGTCGTTTTCGCGTTCGCTGGGTGCGGCGGCCAGGTCTCGCTAACAGGCGGGACGGTTTCAACGGGCGCCATGTTGTCGAATCGGGCGCATCACGGGTCGAGTTCGCGAGGCGCTTTGCTTTATGTAGCGATGTACGGGCGGTTGGCGATCCTCACGTACCCCGGCTTGACTAAGGTTGCCGAGGTCCGAGGCGAGGCTGGCGGTGTCGCGGCATCCGACCCTAACAATGGCAACGTTATGTTTACCTACGGTGAATTCGCACATGGTGCAACTAAGCCGTTTGCGCAGCTCAATTTGGCTTCCGGCGAATATATAGAGGGAGCTTCTTTCGACCCGACGACCGATAATATCGCGTTTAGCCTCAATGGGGGTACGGGTTCGCGGCAAGGACTCGGAATTGACCTTTTCAAGAATTTGAACGACCCTCCGAGTCTCTACACTGACACAGAGATGGCGTACTACGGGCCGATTTGTTACGATGGTCATGGCGATTTATTTATTCTCGGC
>PMTY01000006.1 GCA_003167155.1 Candidatus Cybelea tumulisoli | reverse complement strand
CCCACCGGCCACATCCAGGATCGAATCACCATAATGCCTATGTAAGCCCCACGGAAAAGGCGTAACGGCTGTACGGTGTAGACAGCGGAGGTTTCGCCGCTCAATTCTTCTCAATTGAGCTCCTCTGCGCGGCCCAGAGGCGGGATATTAGAATGGCATCCTGGAATTGATATCCTTGATTTGAGACGCCGCAAAAAGTGAGCACGTATCGATTCGAAGAGTATTGCCTCGACCTCGATCGCCGGCTCCTCATCGCTGGGGAGCGAACCATTCCGCTCTCTGCGAAGACCTTTGGAGTTTTGCAATGCCTTGTGAGAGCGTCCGGCAGGACCGTGACGAAGGACGAGCTGATCGCGGAAGTCTGGCAGCATGAGGATGCGTCCGACGCGACGATCGTCCAACACGTTTGGATGGTACGCAAGCTCCTCGGAGAGCACGCAAAAAGCCATAAGTATATCCTCACTGTGTCGAAAAAGGGGTATCGGTTCATTCCGCACGCCTCCCACGCTCCGGACGAAGGCATCGAACCGGCTTCGAGTGCGGCCGGTGAAGTTTCGCAAAGCGCGGAACCTGCGGTGTGGCGCGAATTCCTTCTCGCAATCCATTATGCGGGCAAGCGCGATTATAGCGGCCTCAAGCTGGCGCTGCAACACTTTAATGCAGCGCTGACGTTAGATAGTACGTTTGCGCCGGCTTGGCTCGGAATTGCGGGGGTTTATTCCAATATCGCGTTTTATGCCTTTGACACGTGGGAGCGCGTGCTCGCCCCCGCAACCGCCGCCATTACTAGAGCCATCGAGCTCGATCGGAACTCGGCACTCGCGCATTGCGTGCGGGCTCAGATTCAGTTGGCGCAGTGGAACATCTCGGAATCGGAGCGCTCGCTCGACAGAGCGGGCAGCGTGGATCCTCAATCCCCCGCCGTCTACCAGCTGAGTTCCTTTGTCCATGCCTGGCGCGGCGAATCCGAGTTGGCAGTCGCCGACGCCAAACGGGCCCTCGCCATCGGACCCAGTGACGTAGCGCTTCACGGTACGTTCGCAAACGCTCTCGCTTGCTCGGGCGATTATGAAAACGCGATCGCATCGTACTCGGAGATTCTTGAACTCGACGCGTCTTGCAGAATCCCGCGCCAGGGACGCTGTGAGGCCTATATCGCTAACGATCAACTCGATCTTGCACTGCGCGATCTGGAGCAACTGCCGCGGACGTGCCCGAACGTTAGCCGGCTCGCCTGTGCCTACGCTTTTCTCGGTGACGATGCGAAGGCGACCCGGCTTCTTGTCGAGTTACAAGGACGATCGTCTAAGGAATACGTGGAGCCTCACTGCTTCGCCCAGACATACATCGCGTTGGGCCGTTACGATGAAGCTATTGGTTTGACTCAGATGGCCATAGCGAACAACGACTTAGGGTTTCCGGGTATGCTGAACTCTCCGCTGCTTCATCGTCGAATGAAGGATAAGCGGGTCAGGCAGACGCTGGGCGACATTCGAAAATTTCTATTGCAGGGAAGCGTTCAATAAGGTTCCGTAGTCGTTGGTCGTGTAGTCGAGATGCTTGGGATCGCGGATCGAGCGAATCGGCCGGGCCTGCCCGTTCGCTTTGGGCCCAAAAACCATGATGCGGGAGCCGACGGCGACGTAGACGTTTCCCGATGAATCCGTCACAATCGATGATATTATCGTTCGGGAGGGCCCGGTAAATCTGCGTGTGTAGCGCACATCCCCCGACTTCATCGAGGGACGGTACGCGAACACCCCACTATTTGGAAGATTCGAGGCAAGATAGATCGTCCCGGCATCATCGATGGCAATCGACGACGGCGCGACCTCCGGCAGCTCTAAGTCGTAGAAAGTGCGTACCAGCTTCGCCTTCTTGCGTGCCACAAGGGCATACTCGGAAACGCCGCTGGCGTGGGCTCCACGGTACGTGACGCCGCACGCACCGTAAATATTTCCCGTCGAATCCAAGGCGACGTTATTGCAGTTGGCAGCCATCAGGCCGTCCGGCGTCGCAAGCTGCGCGACGATCGAGGCGTTCGGCCTCGCGCTGCCGTGCGCCGACGTTGGATAACGTAAGAGCTTTGCAATCGCTGAGAGCCAAAAGTTTCCGTGGCCGTCCAGCTCCAATCCCACCGCGTAGCCTGGCAGAATCGGCCCCTTCAACCAGGCAGTGCGCTCGGGTGCGACGTTTCCACGTGCGCCCGGCCTAAAAACGAGCAGCTTCATCGCGGTGCCGCTCGAGCCCGTCGCCTGAACTACCACATAGAGCGTGCCGTCCGCACCAACGGCCATGCCGTTACCGACGGAGAGTTGCGTCTTGCTGCCCTCGAGCACGGACGCGGGCTTCGCGGCCGGCGCATCGCTCGTATATGAAGCCACGAGCGCCTTTTCCGGCGAAAAGGCGTAGACCGTCGGACCTGTTAGGCTTGGACCTTGAAGGGCAGCCGGTTCGCCAAGCCTCGGCGAAACGCTTAGCGGCGAGCAGCTCGCAAGAAGGGCCCCGGCGACGACTATTGCCAAACGCGGCAAACTCCACATGCTTCGCTTAGTTAGGCAATGTCAGCGATGCGCCTCCCGCGCCACAAATCAAAGTATTCTAAAAACATCTTTGATAAAAATTGATGACACACCCTGGGAATTACGGTCATTGGTAGTCCAACCGAAACAGGCCTTATAAAAGTCTGCCGCGCATTTTGCATCGCGTACAAGCACCTGCCATTGTCTGACGCGATATGGCTTATTGGGGGGTAACATTGACGATCCACCTTCCCCCAGGTACCATTCGAATGAGTCCTCTGCAAAGGAGCTGCGTAAGCGCAGCGTTTACGTCGTCGACCGATAGGCGCAATCTCCGCGCGAAGTACCTACTACTCGGGCGAACCCTCGCCTGTGCGACCTGCCAAAGGAGGCGACGCTCGCGCGCCATCAGTTCCAAGGTCACGGATACTCTCTCTCGCTCCGCATCGGTGAAGCCCAAAGATAGTAATAAAGCGTTCCTGATGCGTCCCGACGGATGCCGTCGTTCCGACATAATCTGCGAAAGCGAGCCACTGTCGATTTTCAACAACATTGCGAACGCACACATGGAAAACCGCACGTTCCTTCCGTTGGCGCCTCAGCAGTTCGCCGCGCAGGATCTCTGCAACTGTAAACGATGCCGGTTGCCGTACGCAACTGTGTCCGGCAAATAACTGCGGCAAAATATGCGCAGGAAGTCCTGACCATTGGAAGTGTCCCACATCCTCGATTCCCAAGCTCTACGAGGTTCGCTGGATCAGCTATAAGGTCCTGAAGTGCCCCCACGGTTTCTGAACACTTCAGGCTCTTATTTCGGCCTGGAGTTCCCGCCCGGCGATTTTTGCTTGCGACCGTTTTACCTCGGCCGCGGTATTCAGGGCGGCTTCCCCAGCCGTTGCGCGCGCACGCGCGAGGCTCCCTTAAACGTCTGTTCTTGAGTGAGCGCATCGTGGTGCTGCCGACGATGCTGCTTCACGGTCGGTTTGAACTACCGGACACCCCGGGTTCGAGCTGATGGATACGATGGGCTTTGCCGAAGGATAATACAGATGCCGCGACAACGTCCGGTTCGGGTCAACGGGTGGGCGACGACCCTCGTTCTCGACGTTCAGGAACAGGCTGCGCTGGACGAAGCGGTTGGGACCGATCGCACGGCGCCTCAATACCACGAGATCGGCCGAATGCTTGATGCGCGTGCTGTCAGGCCGCATCGGAAGAGAGGTATGCATTCAGGGGACATTGTAGGGAAGCCGCAATGAAGCGATTGGTCAGAATCTTTACCTACATAGCGGTTGGGCTTCTCGCAACAATCCTGTTGGTTACAGCGATCGTCGTCTTGCGTCCGGCGTACACTCCGCCGATCAGCAGCGCGCCAGGTCACGTTAGTGTTGCCTCGCTCGAAAAGATCAAACTCGGCGGCGTTGACCAGTACATCCTCATCCGAGGTCGGAGCGTGTCAAATCCAGTAGTACTTTTCTTGCACGGCGGTCCGGGCATGCCGATGATGTATCTCGCCCACAAGTTTCAGCGTCCACTTGAGGAGGCATTTACTGTTGTGCAATGGGATCGGCGAGGTGCCGGAAAATCGTATGATCCGAGTCTTCCAGCCGATATCAGGGTTAGTCAGGAAATCTCCGATACGCGAGACCTCGTTAACCTACTCCGCAAACGCTTCCATCAGCAGAGAATCTACTTGGTCGGCCACTCGTATGGCTCGTACTTGGGGATGCTTGTCATCAAACGGTACCCGAGGCTCTTCAAGGCATACGTCGGGATCGGGCAGATGGCGTGCTCTAATAGTCAAAGCCGCGCTATTCAGGATCGTTGGATACGCCAACAGGCTATTGCCTCTAACAACGCTGAAGCCCTCAACGAAGTAAACAGTGAAAGGCCGTACGATCGCGAGCAATGGTTGTTTCAGTTTGGCGGCGAGTTGCATGGGGCGACCAGCTTCATTCCGTTGATACTGATCGGCCTGGGAGCGCCTGAGTACACCTTCACAGACGCAATGAACGTTCGGAAGGGCGTGACCTTTACGCACAAGCACATGAAGTACGATGTTATTCGAGGAGCGCTAATGGACTCCGTAAAGTCTGTTGGCATTCCTGTGTACTTTTTCACAGGCCGATACGACGAAACCGACCCGTACCAATGTACCGTGCGCTACTTTGAGCTGATCCACGCTCCCAGGAAAGCGCTGATCTGGTTCGATCACTCGGCCCACTTCCCGTTTTTGGAAGAGCCGAGCGGCTTCGCAAGCGAGTTGGAAAAGATCGCTCGATAGCTAGCCGACTGGGCAACCCCGACGCCTCCCCAGGCCTTCCCGCTATCCGCTGACGCTTTGTCGGCGAGGGCGAGTACCGAAGTGCCGGCCTTGATACAACGTATTGGGTGTGTTGCACTGCCGGCGGCTTAGTCGCACTGGGCACGTCTTTGGTCCTGGCGTGCGCCTGGATCCAGGCGCTTNNGCTCACGATCGTTTTGCCGGCTCATTCTGGTGGTTTCACACGGCGTCGTTTTCGAGAGATTCGTCAGGCCGCGTCGTGTCAATGTCTGCTTCTGGGTTTGGCGGAGCTAGCGATGTGCAATTTATCCGAACGAGTAGACAATGCGGCTAAGGCAACGCGACTCGCAACGCCATGACTATCACGGCCGGAACAAATAATGCAAGTTAATGCGAATCAAGCATGGATCGTCTGCGCTTCTTGTGAACGAGCGGAGTCACTCGACGGCAGCTAAGTATTCTTTTGGAGCGCGGAAAGATCGAGGAGAGCAATCGAAGCGGGCGTCTGTAGAGTTCAACGCGATGGGGCCGTTTGGCGCGTGACAAGTGTTATCGCTTCCGCAACAATCAAGTTTTCTCAAATCAGACTCTGACTTAAGATGTGAGAAATCACGCAATAGGCGGCCTGCAATATCAAGCGAACGATTGTGTAATGGCAAACGCTTCTCGCATACGCACCGGCGCGATCACAGCGATCACCCTGACCGCACTACTGTTTGGAGCCACGCCGCCCCCGCCGCCGCAGGATCTCGTAAACGGCATCTGGGCCGCTTGGATGACCCTGGGCAAGAATTCCTAAACGTATTCACCGGGGACGTAGGCAAGGGCGCTCGTTTAGGCGGCTGTCCTTCGCTCTTCTCCGGCTATTGCGAAACCGAGGTCGACGTCGACGTGCTCGCCGACGTGCTACCGTTTGATGATGCTGGGCATGCAGCTAGTCTCGGAGCAACGCGGCAGGCGATCTGCTGGAGATAGTTCATCACCGCTACTGCTCCGCTGCTATCCACGTACTCATACTGCGTGGAGATGTGGAAGAGCACCCCTGCAATGAACAAAATCAATATCGCTAGAAGTAACACGCGCACGGCGGCTGTCTATGTGCTCCAGAGGTTCTTCTTCTGCCGCGATTATCCGCGGCCACGTTTTCTATAAGAGTTGTGCAAGCAGAATATGACGTTTTAGGTAGCCTCCCGTGTGTGCGCGCGCGTAGGGGCTGCGGAAACCCAGATATGCAAACAGCGCAATAGCGGTAAAGTCTTGACATTAGTTGATAATACTGACCTAAAACGCGTGAATGTGGATCCAATTTTCTATTACGACAAGGGAGCGTCGTAAGATGTCGAAAATGCTAGCCTGCCTAAGCATGCCGATGAAAGATCGTTGACGATCTACTGCTTTGGCGACTTCCGATTCGCTCGCTTAGACGGCAACGCCCTGTACCTCTCGCTGCTCGTCATCTTGGAGGTTTGCTTGTCGCGTTTCCATTTCAAATCGGGACTCGTTGCATTCGCTGCTGCGGTCGCCATCGCTGGGGCCGGATGTTCCGCCGGGAGGTCGACACTCCCCGGAATCGCGCCTCAAACGCTCGATACGTGGCGCTCGAGTCACCCAGGTCAGGTTACGCGGCTCACGAGCCAACCTCCGTCGGGCATGCAACTTGCGTGGTTGCTTACCGATGATTCCATTCTGGCGCAGAGCGGCTCGAACTGGAACACCTTCTATCGCTACACTCCAGACGCCGATGGCGGCTATTCGGACGGCACCTGGAGTTCGGCTATTTTACTTCAGAGCGGCTACGGCCCGGATGCGGCCGCTTCCGACTTACTTGCTGACGGCAAGTTCGTCATTAGCGGCGGCGAGTACAATACGCCAGGCAACGGATACGCTTTGCAGCTCACCAATTTGGGGGCCGTTTACGATCCTCTAACTAATAAATTTACACCGCTCGGTCATCCGCACGGCTGGAACAATATCGGAGATTCACCCTCGAGCGTGTTGCCGAACGGGAAGCTGCTTCTCGGGCAAAAGCGCGGCGACAACTACACTTCCGGCGATGGAGATAGCGCGCGCTGCAGTCGAGTTTTCAGAGCCCTAACGCGCGTAGGGACTTGAGAGTTTGTTTGTTTCTCGGAGTTTTCAGAGCGCCACCGCCTTCCTAATGGAACTGTCAAGCCTCCTCTGGGGGTGGGCCCAACGAGCTTCCTTTTTCGCGACAGAAGTGTCTGGCGCACGAGAAGCGTTCGATCGTGCGCGTTTGGCGCGTGACAAGCGTAGGGCGCTAAGGAGCGCGGCGCGGCCTCGCAACCTTTCGTGCGAGCCCGGCGCATTATGCGCCGTAAGATTATTAGCGGGCTGAGTACGTGTTCAGAAAGGAGCAAGCTGTGTCGTGACGGTTACCTCGCGAAGCCGTCCTGCAGATCGAATTGTGAACACGACGCGCCGGCCGGGCGATTCTCCAATTGCGGCCGCGTAGTCGGCATCGCTTATCTGCGACGTCGGAACTCCGTTAACCGCGACGATGACGTCTCCAGCATGCAGGTCGGCAGTAGCAGCCGGAGTTCTTGGCGTAACCGCGCGAACCGTGAGACCACCATCGACGTTTCGTTCCAGCATTACCCCCACAACGACGATCGGCTCTCGCTTGCTAGCGTCGGGATTGGGCTCGAAGTAGGCAACGCCGTCCCGGTAGTCGAGCGTTATCCGAAAGCGCTTGAGCAACCCATAGCCGAGATTGCCCGACGGTTCATCGCCTGCACCAACCTCGGGGAGGGTCAGTAACAATCTGACGGGCACCGAGTGAAGCATCACCGATCCTAGCTCGATCGTAGCAAGTCGCACCGTCCGCGAACTTGCGTGACCGCCGACACCTGAGAATTCGGACTCGATGCCGCTGGGATACTGGGTGTCAAGAGCATTTTTCAAGACGAAGGCCGCGCTCAAGAATGAATCGCCATTGTTTCCAGTGTCTATCTCGAAGCGTCCTTCGTGTCCATCTACGCTTGCAGGAACAACCGGGATCCCTTGCCGACTGACTTCAAGCGGTAGACGCGCGACACCAGTCGGCAGGTCAGATTGCGATGCGTCGGCGAGGATCACAGTATGCGTTGCATAGTCGATCGTCGTCACAAAGTTTTTTAGGAACGAATACCCGATCAGACCGTCGATCGTTCCAAACCGCCCTTGATATGTGATATCCGGCGGAAGTGGAATGATTGCTGCGGCGACACCGGTAATGGCCCGGTCGCCTACCTCGACCGTGTCCAGCGTCGTTGTTTGAACCCGCACCACCTGAGGGCCCGTGCCGAGCGCCCCAGCAGTCTTAGTCCCGCCGATATGTAGGATGGATGCAAGTCCCGGCGTAATCACGGTTGTACCTGCGCCTGTGTCGAGCACGAATTGGAATGGCCCCTGGCCGTCTATTCGCGCGTCGATGACGACCGAACCGGCAAGATCAGTAAAGGGAAACCGCGAGCATGGCTGACCGGCCGTCAATGCTAGGACAAGCGCCGAAGGAGCGATCACCCTATCACCTTCTTTGCATCCACATCGACAAGCGAGATTAGATCACTCGGATCGTGCGTCAACGCCGGGGTCCATGGTTCGAGCCTGCGCGATCGCGTGATCGACAAGGGCTTGGACTCCACATGCACAAATGGTACAACATTTTGCGTTGTAAATCTATACGCGAGGACACTGCACTAGCTAACCTTCTCGTTGACCTCGGCGAGCGGAAGGCGTACAACTTCCCCCACCTCCATACTTGGGTGATCACGCATGCGGCCGAAATCGTTTTTGCGTTTCGGAGCAGCATCCAGCGGGAGCCACTAATACCCCCAGGCGCTCCGCTCGATTATATCCCAAGACGAGTAACGTCATCTTCAGAAGAATCGCCGGCAGACGTAAAACCGTAACTTAGACCTCCTTTAAACGCTTCGGGTACTTGGGGTTGGCTCCTCGGTCCGGCGGCGGCCGATTATATTGTAGATTCTGACAAGGACCCGGGGTCCCATGTGCGTGCTCAATCAATGCTAGCGGTGACTTGTCGGGACGACCTCAGTGATTTCCAAGACCGCTCATTCAATCGCTGCCCTAGCACGTAGGATCTGCCGTAGCCGGCCGGCATTTGTCATAATTTTGTCACGGAGCGGGCGAAAACGTCCGGGATCCCGCGGGAGCAGCCGGGACGGCGATGCGCCGAAAACCATACGCCATAAGCCTTTTCGCGATTGCCAGGGATCGGCCGGGACCACTGGTTGCGAGTTGGACTCCCGCTGGGGCTATTTACTTCGTCCTTATTTTACAAGAGTTTTCGCGACACCCGAGGCTCTGTGCATCAAAAGTGCATCAAACGCAGAGCCTCCTTTTCCTTTAGACCTTAGCCGACCAGGCGACCAAAGGCATCGGCCGCCTCGGCGTCTCGGCTTCGGTAGACGTGCAGGTAACGCTCGACTGTGACACCGATTGACGCATGGCCGAGACGCTGACTGACGACCTCGATGGGGACGCCCGCTTGCGCGCACAGACTCGCGTGAGTGTCGCGAAGTCCACGCAACGTGATAGGCGTGACTTTGGCCCGCTTAATGCAGTCGAGTACCGCTCGGCCGAAGTTCCACGGGTCGACCGGTGAGCCGTCTGCCCGAGCGAAGACCAAGTCTTCGTCTTGATAGGCGCCACCGAGAAAGAGCTTCTCCTCCGCCTGTGCTGCGCCGTGCGTCTTGAGAATCGAGCAAAGCGCCTCCGGCATGGAGATGGTTCGGCTCTTGTCGTTCTTCGTGGACTTAAACTCCATTCGTTCGGTAATTGACCGAGCTATAGTGACTGACCGCAGTTCGAAGGTCACGTCGCTCCATCGTAAGGCCAGAACCTCGCCGCGTCTCGCGCCGGTATAAGCGGCGAACGCGACGGCTGGATAGAACCACGGCTGCGACGAGAGGTAGCCGCGCTTCTTCGACCGGCTGCTGGGGTTCTTGGTCTCGTCTAGGAGCTTTCGAAGCTCCACCTCGGTGAGTGCAACGGGCTTGGGCCTGACAGTCTTTGGCAGGTCGTCGTCCTCGATGAATGCCGCCACGTTTCGAGTCAGAAGCTCCTTTCGTACTCCCCACCGTAGGATATTGCGAAGGAGTTCATGCACGTGCCGTACTGTCCGTCCCGAGACTCGCCGTCCGTCGCGGCCGTTTTCCGTCCAGTCGTTGTAGGCGTTGGTCAGGTGGAATGGCTTGAGCGCCCCGGCTCTCAGTGAGCCGAGGTGAGGTTTCAGATAGAGCGATATGAGGCTTTCGTATCGCTCCAGCGTCGTGGACTCTTTGTTCGCCCGTTTCGCCTTCATAAAACCTTCGAACAGTTCGTCAAGCATGTCGTCTTTGAACTCGTCGCCGCGTTCGAGAGTCTTGCGCTTTGTGAGGATTTCTGCTTCACGTTGCGCCAGAATCGCTGCGGCCTCCCGTTTTGTTACGTCTCTAAGAGTTTCTCGCTTCAGGCGACGCGTGCCGTTTACCGGAAGAACATCGTACTGAATCCGATACGTTCTATCATTGACTCGCTTTAGGTAACCCATGACTGATACTCCTCAGAGATGGGTCCTGGCGCTCCACTCATTCTACGTCGCCCCC
This sequence comes from Candidatus Cybelea tumulisoli, assembly GCA_003167155.1. Classification (GTDB taxonomy): domain Bacteria; phylum Vulcanimicrobiota; class Vulcanimicrobiia; order Vulcanimicrobiales; family Vulcanimicrobiaceae; genus Cybelea; species Cybelea tumulisoli. Next base: position 4,954 of record PMTY01000006.1, on the reverse strand, counting down.
GAGGAACTCCCGCAAGGCGCCCTTCGTAATAATGAACTCTGTCCGATTCGAACGTTACGGATGATTTGTGACTTAAGTGCGTCGTAGATTGCATCGCGGCCGAGTGGTAGGTATTCGATGAGGTGCTTCGGCGTAAGGATCTCCGGCAGCTCTGCGAAACTCGGAGGCTGAATAGCGGAATGTACCATTGGGTAACTTGGCCTCTTGGGTTGCACGGTGATTGCGAGCATTGGCTCGCCTTGGCATGGCCGCAACGCCTGCAGCAAAAAGAAAAGCCACCGTTAGGCCTCGAGTAATGGTTCGACTTTCACCCGCATTAAAATGCGGGCAAAAGTCAGATGCAGCGTTGCACCACAATTATCGCGCTCCCGAATCGCGGTGTCAAGGCGATGACGGTCCCTCTAGCTACCTAAAAAGAGGAGCAGGCAACGGTTCTATCCGGGGATCGCCACTCCGCTGGTAGTTCTGGGACAAGGCGAAGGTTCTCGATCAGACGGCCGCGCGAGCGCGCTGCGTCAGCGCGCCAGCTCGATGAGGGCACAGGCCAAAGTATAGGATTGGAACAATGAGGGGCCCGGGGTCAGCGTTCACGCTAATTATGATGGAGCTTTTTATGGTCCAACAAGCGGTCTTACGGTTTTTGGCAGATCTCCGTTGGGATCATTAGCTTCTAGGCGTGCGCCCGGATGCGCGACGAGCTTGTCGACGAAAACGACTAGGTTGGGTTCCAACTGTTGTCTTAAGCTGCTTGGGTACCTAATCGCAACGATTCGATCGGAGTCGTATGCTGATTGCCCCAAGCGCTGCGTCGAAGGATAGGGTTCCAGGATCCACAGGCCAGTCAGCTCCTGTAGGTTTGTCTTCAACTCCCGGCGCCGCGCTGGGTCCATTAGGTCGAGGATTCCTGCTGGAATCGTGATGTTGGCACTAACAAGCATTTGCGGCGGCCGCGAGACCGTCACCAGGGCGCCGTCCTGTGCTTTTGCTAATGCCCCCACTTCCAAGAGTGATACGACCGGCGATTTGGCGAAATAAAGAGCAGGCGCTTTACCTTTACGGTGAAAGCGACCAGCGGACACCTTTGATCCAGCAGCAGTTAAGAGGGTAGTACGCCACTGGTACAGTGATACATTGACCCATGCTTCGCTGCATGTCTCAAGCCTAACCGTGGCCAGGACGGATTTTAGGCGAGTATCTGCAACCAAGTACTAACTGAACTGAAGTCCATGGAGCGCTTGTTGGACGCGTTCCAGGACGTCGATTTGCCCTTCCTCGAGAAACTCCACGGGACGCTTGCCCTTCAGTCCACGGTTCTCCGCCTTGAGCCATACACGAACGGCATCGTTTCCCCCAAGCTCTTTCTCTAGTCCGCGGCGAAGTCGATCCGCCCGGCGAATGAACGCATCTCCCGACTCGCTCACTGTCTGCTGCTGCACTGCCTTTTCGAGCAGGCCTTCGTCAACGTTAAAACTGGACGCAACACGCCGTAGCAGTGCGATGTCGACATTCGTTCGTTCTGGATGATGGACTGGCAAGATAACTCCTGGGTCTGCGCTTAGCTAGAGTGTGTCTTGGATTGATTCAGGGATTGAGCTCGACGAAATTCGGCGAATCGCCGGACCTCCTCGATCTCGCGAGCGTCGAGTAGACGCGCCGCATCGATGAGCCGGTCCAATGACGTCCGCGTCGGACCGCTATTTTGCGGCATGAGCTGTAAGACATCCATGCCGAGGGCGGCCGCAATTCGGTCCAGATCATCCAGGCGCGGCTTGTAAGTACCCGTCTCCCAACGCGAGACAGTATTGGGGGCAACACCTAGCTTGCTCGCTAGATCCTGTTGGGAAAGGCGCCGCCCCTCGCGCTCGGTCTTGAGGCGGCGGGCCAGTTCATCGCCGATCGGCATCGCCCTTATTCTACGCTAAGCGTATCCTGGTGTCCAGATACCGTTGACACTTTACCGCCCATTTGTTATCCTCAGAGCGGATACTAGTCAACGTTTAGCGTAGAGAGGGATTGAAATCAATGCAAGCAGGCGAGGCACGGGGCAATAGTGGCGGGGGTGGCCGAACGGCCCCCAAAATCTGGATTGACGACGTCGAGCACGTCATCACCGATCAGCAGCTCACCGGCCGCGCGCTGAGGGCACTAGCCGAGAAGCCCGATGCGCACCTTTACATGGATCAGGGCGCATCCCCGGACATTCCCATTTCCGATGACGACGTCGTCCAAATTCAAGGCGGCGAACAGTTCCGTACCACGCCGGTTCGCAAGGCCTACAAAATCTTCATCGATGGGGCGGAATTCATCGTGGAATTCGAAGAGATGACCGGGGAGCAAATCAAGAAACTAGCCGAAAAGCCCGAAGACTACAAGCTCTTTCTGGAGCGTCCGGGTCAACCCGACCTATTGATCCGCGACGAAGAAGTCGTGCGAATCCGCGACGGAGAGCACTTCCACACAGTGCCGCCGGCGAACTTTGGATAAAACGATTACCGCCAGTCCGGTGGAGCGCAGCATCGCTCAATTCGTCGCCAGGCATCTAACGGCAGAAGTGCAGCGCCTTCCGCATGGAGGCTTGAGCGTCCGGGTGCCAGACGCTTCGCTCGATGCGTCGGCGTGGTCGAAACCGCTCTGCGCTATCGCGTTCGTGATTCCGGGGGGCTTCCCAGCGCTACGGCCGGATTGCTTCTGGGCGGACGGGGACCTTCGACTTCGCAATGGCCAGATGCCGACGATCTCGGGATTTGGCACCCTACACCCGCTCTATCCTGGAATGCTTTGGTTCTCGTATCATCCCAAGGTATGGAACGTTCGAGACACGGTCGAAACGTACTGGCACCTCATCCAAGGCCGCCTACTGGAACCCCGATGACCAGCATTGTCATTCCGTCGACGCTTATACCGCCCCTCGATGGGCTTTTTGACGACTCGCCTTGCGAAAGCGCCGGCGTTCTATTCTGTCGAGAAGCTCGGGGACCGACGCAGACGAAGCTACTGGCCAATGAGTTCCTGCCATACGCCGACGGCGATTATTTGGAACGTGGCGTCGACAAACTGGTGATCGACCCCGTAGCGGTCAACAATTGTATTCAACGCGCGAAGCGATTGGATCTCTCGATCGTACAAGTCCACACGCACCCCTTGAGCAATAACGCAAATTTCTCTCCGACAGATCTCAATGGTGAGAGCGAAATGCTGCCGGTGTTGCATCGAAGGGTCCCCAATCGGCATCACGGATCGTTAGTTCTCGGCCGACAATCTTCCGCTGCGCGAATCTATGACTCCGGCCTGAATGTATCCTCGGCACGCATCGTTGCTATCGGCAAGAACGTGCAGCACCTCGATGCACGAGCAGCGCCTGACGAAGAGCGATTCTCAAGGTCATACCTTGCGTTAGGGAAGGAAGGTCAGGTTGCATTGCAGAGCACCCGCGTTTGTATTGTAGGACTCGGCGGTATCGGCGCTCACGTTGCACAGCAGTTGTCATACCTCGGCGTTGAGCACGTCGTATTGATTGACCCGGACGTTATCGAAGCAAGCAACCTCAACCGTATTGTGGGCGCGGTGCCGTCAGACATTGGACGCAGCAAGGTCGACGTGGCCTCCGACCGCTATAGAGCCGTCCTCTCTGCGGCGGCCCTACAGCCTATCGCGGCCTCGGTACTCGACGAAAAGACTGCCCGGTCGGTTATCGACTGCGACGTGGCACTTTGCTGCACCGACAATCATGGCAGTCGCGCGGTGCTCAATTGGTTGGCGTACCAGTATCTCGTTCCCGTGATCGATATGGGGATTGAGATACGGGTCGATGAAAACGATGCAGTCGGCGCCATCGCCGGGCGAGTACAGCTCGTTGGTCCAGGTATGCCGTGTCTTTACTGCTGTGAAACGCTCGACGTGAATCGTGTTCGCGAAGATTTCATGACCGAGGAAGAGCGAGCAGGAGACGAATACGTCGTAGGTGGGATCGTCCCTCAACCCGCCGTCGTGACATTCAATGGGATAGTCGCGTCGCTGGCAACCTCCATGTTGATTGGGCTCACCACGGACGTCCCCATCCAGGCACGCATGCAAATCGTTGACTTGCTTAAAGGGCAGGTCCGCCTTGCCGAAGCCAGTGCGCGAGAAGATTGCCCCGTTTGCTCCCGCGCGTCGGCGATTCTGGGTCAAGGCGATGCCATGGATGCGATTTGGCGAAAAGCCGGCTGAAGCGACCGAAAAAAAGTCCACGGCCGAAGCATAAGCGGCTGGTTTCGTACCGGTCGGCGCTGCAGGTGTCGACGCAAGCTGAAGCACTCCGCGAGGCTCAAAGGGATGGCATCGGACTGGTCATGGCGGATGATGATCCAAAAATGGCCGTATTTCGTTGTCCCTCGGGCTGCGGGGAGATCTTGCGGATTAACCTGATGCCGGAGATGGGCCGCGCCTGGCGGCTGCGACTCGATTCTGCCGGCCGAGTCACGCTCTATCCCTCGGTAGCCCTAACCGCCGGGTGTCGAGCTCACTTCGTGCTGACGGCTAACAAAGCGAGGGTATTACGAGAGCGTCTTGGGAGGCTTTGAGGTTTTTGCGGTAAAATCGGGTTTCACCCTACCAAGCCGCCAGATTTAGCATGAAGGGACCCGCAAATGGCTACAGTAGAGAAGCCGAGAGGTAGCCAAGTGACCGCAGATCAAATATTAAATGAGTTGCGCCGCCGAGGAATCGAGCTGCGAAAATTGATTTCCCGGCGAACCAGTGTGCCCATTGAACGAGCGCAACCCGATTCCAGGGATGCGCGCTTAAGGAAACTCCTGAAAGGCAGTTAGTACGGCTCTGAATGTGCGGCGCCTTCGGATGCCGTCGGACTTCCGGTCGCTCCCATCAGCGCCATGAGCTTTCTAAGTTCAGGTTGGTTCTGCATCTGAGCGGTCATCTGGCCAAACGCCTCGGTTATCATATCCCGCATCTGGTC
>PMTY01000157.1 GCA_003167155.1 Candidatus Cybelea tumulisoli | reverse complement strand
CCGGGCTAGGACCAGCGACAGCGGTTTACCTACACATAGCGACGGTTTCCTATATGCCGCAACATGCCATCCACCTCGGCGATATCGGCTCAAAGACTGAACGCCCTATTGATCTAAAGTTCCGCCTTAGCTCGACCGCTCAGCAGCTAGACTTTGTGCCGTACACCTGCGTTACACGATACAAGGACATTTTTGGAAATGAAGGAGCAACGGCACAGCGATCCTTTTCAGGATTCAGCAAGGACATGACAGATATAGGCCGCATCTTACCGGCCCCAAACACTGCCGAGGAAATTGCAAAGCTCCTAGACGATAATCACGTTCCGAAAGGCCTGCTACAATAAAAAGATTTCTTTAGTCGCTTCGTAGGAGACGCTACGCGATCAGGGCTTCTTGGGGACCGCTGGGATTGGTGCGGATTGCCCGTACTTGATCCGGCGTTTGTCCGCGACAAACCAAACCAAGTCGAACGCATTTTCCCGGGACGCCCTTCGTATGTCTACGCCCACGATCGTGAATGACCACGACGCCCGCTTTCGCGGCGCACTGGACCCATCGGTGTGCCGTCGACTTGCTTGTATCAAACAACACGCCGCTTCGTTCGTAATCAATTCCGAAACAGTTGGGTCGTAGGCCGTTCCGACGAACGAACGCTACGAGCAAATTGTAAGCACGAACTGCGCCGCGAGGTATACCTTTTCGAACCTGAAGCTCCAGAGGGTCCCAGGAAGTCGGCCTTTTGCAAGCGTAGTCCCACGCGCCATTGCGTGAATGGTCAATCACATTCCGCGAGTCATTTGTTTTGTAGGACCGTAGCGATAGCTCCGGGGACGCTGCTCTGACCTTCTCCAACCATTGGTCGTAATAATGAAATCCGCGCCTGCGACCGTAAATGCGAATCGCTTCGCGAGCGAGTGCGACCATGTGCCCAAAGTGCCTTGCCGTCCCTTCCGTTCGGAGCCAGGGCGTTTCGATTCGACGCTTTGCCCACGGTGCGAGGTTGTCGCTGAGACTGGCGACGATCTCCGCGAGCTTGGCGCGAATGAGGGGACGGACGTGGGACAACCCAGGCTCTCCGTCGAGAGAGAAGGCCGTCTCGATTGAGCCGCTGCGCCCGACGTTACGCCCAAGGATCCGCACGAGGCCGCCAGACCTTTCATGCGGATATACGCTAAGCTCGCTGCGTTGGAGGTCCTGAGCCGGCTCGGAGGCGCGAACGCGGCGGCAGAGGTGTTGCACGAGTTTGCGGGCATCATGCGCTGCAACGGGCTGCGTGAAGTTCACGATGACTTTCGCTCGCCCGAGGTCTGAGCCATTCGTACAAAAGATGGCCGCGAGTAAGTCGTCGCCTCCGACCTTCAGGGCCCCGGCCCGGACGATGGGTAGCAGTTCTGGGAAACGCGCATCCACGTCGATTACGGCATATAGTGCTAGCTTGTAGTGCAGCACCGTAAACGCGAGGGTAACTTCGCCGGCCAAGTGCCGCTCAAGGGCCTCGTGCGTAACCGCAACGCGCTGGCCCTTGTACTGTCCATTCGACTGCACGACCATCTTAGCATGGTCGAGGTGAAGGAGCTTCCAAAGCTCGACGGCTTCTGGAACGTTAATACCCGCATCAGAACGATAGACACCCCTATGGGGTTCCGGGTGAATTATCGTTCCAGAAGCGAGGCCGCCACTGTTAACGCGGGGATCTTGGAAAAGCGCCGCATCGTGATGTGCTGCGCCGTTGTCGCTAGGCCGAAGGCGAACGACGTCAACGTCGAGGCCCGCTTCCTGGAGCGGGGCTTGGCTCATCTTTTAAAAATGTACGGTGGCGATGCATTTGTCGCATCGCTCACTCGGATGCGAGGGACTTGTCACGCCACTCGGGCTCCCTTGTGGCCTTGCTTTGCGACGAGGTTTGCCGCAATGAAGTTTTCGATCGCATCGGCGGGTACAAGGCGACGGCGCCCGATGCGAACGTAACCCAGCTTTCCGCTAGACAGGAGCGCGAAAACGGTGTTGCGAGAGACTCCCAGAGAGTTAGCCGCCGCAACGATCGAAAGGAGACGTGCGGGTGCGTCAGAATTATTGACCACTATAAAATCCTCCTGAAAAGGAAAAGGCCGCACGGTTTGCCGTGCAGCCTTTCGATTTATTGTCCCCCCGTTACGTTCTACAGGGGGACAAAAAATAAGACCGCCCACGAAAATACTGGGGCGGACTCAGAACGTCTTCGAACATCATACCAACTGCACGGTTTCACGTCAACTCCGTGGGCCTTCCGCGCTTTCTCTTGGCTCAGAGCGAACCATCAAAGGCTTTGGGGTAAATTGCCATTTAAGTCGTAAGAAATGCGGAGTCTGGAAGTCAGCCTTGCGTCGGGTGCCGTGAACACTTCGGGCACGTCGTTGCCACTCGCTTTAGTGTCCGCGCCTCCTCCTTGCTGGAGGAAGCTGTTTCGCCGTAAGCGGGACTGCCTTCACCTCGAATGAGGGCTAGGGAGTCGCGATAATACCCCACGCAGTACGCGCAAAAAACCGAATTGGAATAGCGCACAGTGCCGTATTGTGGTTGCTTCGCTCCCTTCCCGACACGCTGGACACGGGCAAGGAGATTCGGCGTGACCCGCTCTTCATAACGCGGCCCAACATTTGGTCGCAACTGCTTTAAGAACATCAAGTGCCAGTCATCATCCTGAGAGAAGGAGAAGCTTCGCCTGCGTTCGCGATCACGGATCGCCTCGTCATAGGCCGTTACTTCAATATCGTTGCCTTCCTCGTCGACGTATGATAAATGATGCTGACTGCGCGTGTCGCCAATATGGAGACGCCAACACTGCATAGCATCGCTATCCAACACGGCTTCCAAGATGTCCGTGAGCCGAAGTCCTGACTCTTCGCTTGATCGTTGCAAAAAACGCTCCAGCTCACTAGGGAGGTAGACGCGAAGACGCGCAGTCCTCGGATTACTAGCCTTCGGGCGGCCGCGTTTTCGGCGGTGTTCACAGTCCTCCAGGTTGCACGAGGGACAGACCCACGTGCCGCGTTTCTTTGCTAGAGTGGCTTTACGTGAGGTGCCGCCCTTGCCCGAGGTCGGTGGCGTGTCCGTCATAATGGCCGCAATGTACGCTTCGGATCCGTCGCCCGGGACGACATCGGTGGCGGTGCCGTCGTCGGCGAGGCGCCCGATCCGTGCGTCCCGTTCCCTGCGTGTCTCCGTCAGCGGGACCACCCGTCTTGTCATGGCTGTATTATAGCGGACGCCAGGAACTCTGTGGGTACGCTGGCAAACCCCGTAGTCGCGCCAATGATGAAGAGCAAACCTAAGTCACAGCGGCGGGATCGAGGGCAGAACGCACTTTACCAGCGCAAAGATGGCTTTTGGGTTGCGTCCGTATCGCTCGGCACCGCCGCCGATGGCAAGCGCATCCGCCGCGACTTTTACGCTCGTACCAAACGCGAGGCGCTCGCAAAGGTAACTGACGAGACGGCTCGTGCTGGCGGGTGCATTACGGCAGCACCGAAGGCTGGAACGGTAGGGGAATGGTTCGAGACCTGGCTTGGTGAGGTGAAAGCGTCAAGGCAGCCGACAACCGCCGCGACGTACAAAGCCATATGGGACAAGCACGGGAACCCGCTGATCGGTAAACGCAGGCTCTCGCGCTTCGGAGCTACCGACGTTGCATGGCTCTACTCGCGGCTCACAGAGCGCGAAGTTGGGGGCGCCGCGATCGCGAAGCTGCATGTGATCTTGCATCGAGGCTTAGAGGTCGCTCGTCAACGTCGCGTGTTCATCGGAGAGAACCCGGCCGGCCTAGTGGACCCGCCTCGACATTCAGCGAAGGAACGACAGGCGCTCACTGTCCCTCAGGTGCAGAAACTATTGAAATCGGCGCGAGGCGATCGCTTCGAGGCGGCAATCGTCCTCGCGGTTGCCCTCGGTCTCCGCCGTGGCGAGATTCTCGCGCTAAAGTGGACAGATGTTGACCTTAAGGCCAGAACGATACAGGTTCGGCGAACGCTCCAAGAGGTCGGCGGCCATTTTACGCTCTCTGAGGGCAAGACGAC
>PMTY01000049.1 GCA_003167155.1 Candidatus Cybelea tumulisoli | reverse complement strand
CCACAGTTTCCCCACCGGCTCGTTTGACGGCGAAGACCCGGTCGCGGGCCTCACCTACGTCAAGGGCACGCTCTACGGCACGACTTTTGAAGGGGGCACGAAAGACGCGGGAACGGTCTTTTCGTTATCACCGTGAAACGGCTACGCTGAAAGCCGCATTATCTTCCGGCAACATTATAAAGAGATTCCGAAGGACAGCCAGGACGCGAACGCGGACTTAGACGTACTCGATGGGCCAAACGCGAGCTGCATTCGTTGCCGGTGCCGCCAGCGCGCTCGCAGGATGCGCACGGATTTCGCCGTTCGGCGGAATATCCGCTTCGGCTATTCCACAGGTTCGCGATGGGCGCGTCGTCATCGTCGGAGCCGGCGTCGCGGGTCTGACCTGCGCTTATCGCTTGCGGCAAGCGGGCATCGCCAGCCGCATCTTTGAGGCAAACGATCGCATCGGCGGGCGCACGTGGACGCTGCGCAACTACTTCGCGCAGGGCCAGATCGCCGAACACGGCGGCGAGTTCATCTCCATCGGCCAGGTGGAAGTGCAGCGCCTTGCTCGCGAGCTCGGATTGCAGCTCGTCAATCTCAACCATCACGAGCCCGGGCACGACATCTACTTTTTCGACGGCAAACGTTACACGGTCGCGGAGGCGCACGATGACTACTTCGCGCACGTGCGCAAGCCGCTTTACGCTGCGCTTCAAGCTGCCGGTTACCCGACGAAATACGACCACTGGACTCCAGCGGGCCGCGCGCTCGACCGTACGAGCGTTGCCGAGTGGATCGAAACGAACGTGCCCGATGGCCGGCGGTCGAAGATCGGCGCGCTGCTCGCGAACGCCTGCGTCGGCGAGTACGGAGGAGACCCCGACGTACAGAGCGCGCTGAACCTTATCTATCTTCTGGGCTCCGAGGGACCGCACCGGCTGAACGTCGACGGTTCTGACGAGGCGCTCCACATCGTCGGCGGCAACGATCAGCTCGCCACAAGAATGGCGGCGGCGCTCCCGGACGGGACGATCGAGCTCGATACGGCGCTGGTCGGGTTGCGCGCGCGTTCTGACGGATCGGTGACGTGCACGTTCGCTTCAGGCAGCCGAGTCTACGACGTCGTCGCCGAGCGCCTCTGCCTTGCGATCCCGTTCACCACGTTGCGCAACGTGGATCTGCGCCACGCCGGATTCTCGGCGCTCAAGCGAATCGCCATCGACAACCTCGATCTCGGGACGAACGCCAAACTTCACATGCAGTTCAAGCGCCGCCTTTGGAACAGGGAACACTACGACGGTTCTTCATACGTACAGTTTGCTTATCAGGAGTCGTGGGACGTCTCGGCGGCACAGCCCGGCGAATACGGCATTCTCGTCGGATTCCCCGGGGGCCGGCACGGCGTGCTGCCTGGCCCGGCGCACGGCCCGGCACCGAAGTATATCGCGGACGCGTACGTTCGAGAACTCGACCGCCTCTATCCCGGCCTGGCAGACCTCTACACGGGCGTCGCGTACCTCGATGACTGGGAGCGCGACCCATGGCACCACGGCGCGTATTCATACTATCGCGTCGGGCAATACACCCGCTTTGCCGGCATCGAACCCGTGCCGGAGGGAAACGTCTTCTTTGCCGGCGAGCAGACGTCGTACAACGATATGGGATACATCAACGGCGCAGTCATCTCTGGCCAGCGCGCGGCACGCGAAATCGCGGGCGCCTAAAAACCAGCCCTCGATGGTTCCTCCTCACTTCGGACGGCATACGATACCGCGCGCGACCTCGCCGTTTTCGTGCGCCTCGACGTAGACGGGCGCCTGCGCTGCGAGCCAAAGGCCGACTTGCGTGGTCGTATTTGCGCGGGTATCGGGCCCCATCGCGTCTGCATCGTTCGGGTTGGTATTTTCGTAATCGTCAACGGCCCATTCGGTGGGAACTGCGTCGTGCGCCAGCAGTACGCCAACGAACTTCTTGGTGTCCTCGGTGAAGTTTGAGCGGGTGGGGTAGGGCGAGACCAGCATCGTGGTTCGCAGACCGTGGGCATCGCCCCAGCGGATGGCTTGCTCGATAAACTTCTCGTAGCCAGGCCCGCTTCCGCCGGTCAGAAAGAAGTTCGGTGGAGAGTCGAACGCGATCGCCCCGCCGTACAAGGCTTCAAACCGAGACAGTTGATAGAACGAACTGTTGATGTCGTAGTATTCCGCCCGCGTGTGCGGGAAAATCGGGCTATGCGCCCTCCACGCAAGATTTGGCGCGACGATCGGAGCCATCGAGGCGATGCCAACGGATCTTGCGGCCCGCACCCACGCCTTCCACGCGCGCACGTTGCGCCGGTCGAATCGTATCTTCGAAGTCGGTTTATATGGAACGTTCACGTTGGCGGCGTTGGGATTGAGCCCGCTGTTGACGTACTGATATTGATAGTACCCAGAGTAGCGGTTGGCGGGAAGCGTAAAATAGTTCGAGCCGAGCAAACCCAGCTCGGCCTCGCCGGGGCCGGTTCCAGCAAACACGCTTTCGATCGCGTTGAGGATCGCGTAGGGGTTTGAAGACGGGCTCCCCGCAATCGCTGCGGCAATCGCGGTTCCGTGCTCGTACAACCTTACGTGGCCGGTTGCAAGAAGCGCGGTCGTGAAGTCGCGCCGAGCCAGCGTATTGAAGCCGGCCGTGCCGCCGACGGAGACGTATTGTCCCAAGTTCGAGCAGGTCGAAGGCGTGGTTGAGATTGCCGGCGTCGCCGTACTGCCATTACATCCGGTGACGGCGAGTGCTAGGATCGCTCCAAGCGGTGCTCGGGAAAACAGCGTTATCATAGCGGTGGCCAGTCCATCTTCGGCTCGTGACCGCGCCAAACCGTTCGCTCGCATTTCGGCTCCCTTGGCTGGTATGCATATAAGCACCCATCACTGCTGACGCGCATGGAAGGGGCGCCCCGGTTGATCGCCAATCGCAGAGGTCCCGATTGCGCGGAATCGAGCACGTTTCTGGGTCTGCGGCATGCTCGATTCGCCATCGTTAGGCTCGCTTTATCGGAGTTTTTCCGCGGGCTCAAATGCGACAGGTTTCTCATGCAGCAGAAACACCTCGTTACGCAAGCGTTGTCGGCGCTAGGGATTGCTCTCTTTACCGCGTGCTCGAGCTCCGGATCTTCGGCAAACATAACGCCGGGCGGCGCAGGCCCTGATGCCGTCGTCGAGTACGTCTATGTGGCGAACTTCGGCTCCAATGATATTTCCGCTTTTAAGATCGGGAGCAACGGCGCGCTCACGACGGTTACGGGATCCCCGTTTGCTACCGGCAGCAAGCCCAATCGCCCGATCATCGATCCCAACGGCAAGTTTCTCTACGTGGCCAACTCTGGCTCCAACAACGTTTCCGGCTACTCCATTGACGCGAGCACCGGCGCACTGACGCCAGTGGCGGGTTCACCGTTTGCGGCGGGTGATGATCCCTCCGGAATGGGAATCACGGCCAGCGGCAAGTTCGCATACGTGGCGAACTATTCTTCCGCCATCCTAACCGGTTTTTCGATTAACGCGAGCACCGGCGTTCTAACGACGCTGGCGACATCCCCGTTCAAGACCGGCAATAACCCCCTTGGGGTAGGGGTCGATCCAAAAGCAGCATTCGCTTACGTGGCCTGCCGCGGCGGCGCCAGCATATATGCCTATAAGATCAAGAGCACCGGCGCGCTGACGCTGGTGACCGGATCGCCGTTTAGGGCGAAGGCCAATCCAGTCCTGGCGGTTGTTGATCCTTCGGGAACGTTCGTCTATGTCGCAGACGATGGCGCAGCCGAAATTTCCGCGTACAAGATCAACACGGGTACCGGTGCGCTAACACCGGTCTCCGGCTCGCCGTTTGGGGCAGGCACAAACCCGACCGGCGCCGCGGTCGATCCCGCCGACCGATTCGCGTTCGTCCCCAACATGGGCTCTCGCGATCTTTCCGTCTACTCGATCGCCGGAAGCACGGGCGCGCTGACGCCGGTGACCGGATCGCCGTTTGGGACAGGCACCAAGCCGCAAGGCCCGCCGGGAATCGATCCTGAGGACAAGTTTGTTTATGTGACCAACAACGGCTCGAGCAATGTTTCCGCCTATAGCATCGGGAGCAGCGGCGCGCTCCAGCCGGTTTCAGGGTCACCGTTTGCAGCCGGCACCAACCCCGTCGGGGCCGCTACGTGTCAAACCGCTGGGACTCGATGCCTACCACCGTCTTTGTAGTCTTTCACGCGCGCACCAGCAATACAGTGCGGCGGCGAACCCAACGTTCAATAGCAATCCAAGGAATCCGACCTCCGGACCGTAGATGGCGGTATTCGAGATCCCGAGCGCGCCGATGTGAGAGCCGAAACCAAAGAGCACATAGGCCAGGCCATTCCAAACCCCGTGGCTCAAGCTGGCAACGACCAGCGAGCCTGACAGAAGACGCAACATTCCCCAGATAGCGCCGAGCACTGCCGCGTTGAGCATAAAGACCGGGACTTGCGCGATCGGCGGGTTGAATCCGGTGGGCAGCACGACCGAGGACCAATGCCAGAGAGCGAACGCGATGCTCGTCAACATCAGAACCGCGATCTTTCCTCGGTTGGCGCGCCGCAGCGAGGCCCACAACCAACCGCGGAAAAAGCCTTCTTCGGTGAGCAGGGCGACGGGGATCGTCGTTCCGCCGACGAGCAACAGATTGCGCCACAAAGAGTGCGCATGATGGGGCGCGGCAGCGGGATTTAATACCCCCGTCAGCGCCGCGACGCCCGCAATCGCACCCATCACGACCAACGGATAAAGCACGGCGAGGCCGTACCATCGCCACGCGCGCAGGCCGCCCCATGTAAAGCCGACCTCCTGCCTCGAGAACCGCTGCAGGTACCAAAAAAGCACGAGCAGCGGAAATAGGGGTAATGAACTGAACGCGGACGTGCCGGTGGCGTCCATCGCTGATGTAATGGCGATGGCCACGAGCACGCCGGCGACCGGCCATTTCCATGATTGATTCGTTTGTGAGCCCAAGCGCATGACCTACGCAACCTCGGCGGCGATTGTTTCGCATCCCCCGCCTGCGCCGGTTAACCGTATTTTGTTATTAACCGTTCGGCGTACCACGCCGGCCAAGGTTGCGACGGCGACGAACTCGCGTACTCTTCGTCGAGCTCCACCAAGTCGCGCGTGAGATGGCTGCGTATCGGGCGTCGCGCGAGCAGCCGCGGAAGTTCGGAGTGAACGAGAAGCCAGTCGGAGTAAAAGGTTGCCCAGTCGTCGTCGTTGCCGTCGGTGTCCGAGAATACAACGTGGTGGATTTCACCGACTTCGCGTAACAGTTCCGCAATCTTAGCGGCTGCGTCTTCGCCCATGACGAACTAAACGTTCAAGGAAATCGTTTGGCGCGCGCTTTGGGGTGTGCGAGATGGAGTCGCCGGTTCTTTCGCGCGTCCGACACCGACGTACCGCAGCCCTTCCCTGGCGACGTCGTCGGCGTCGAAGATATTGCGGCCGTCGAATATGACGTTCCCGCGCATCAACTTCCGGACCATCCGGAAATTAATGCTTGCGTACTCCTCCCATTCGGTCGCTAATACAAGGGCGTCGCATCCATTGATCGCTTCGTACATCTGCGAACAGTACCTGACATCGGCACCTGTCTTTGCGCGAGCGCCCTCGATGGCGATCGGATCGTGCGCGGTGACTGTGGCGCCGGAACGAATTAACGCGTCGATGAGATGGAGCGCGGGAGCGTCTCGGACGTCGGAGGTATTCGGCTTGAACGCCAATCCGAGAACGCAGACGGTCTTGCCCTCGATCGACCCGCCCAGCGCTTCCTCAATCCTTGCCATAGCGCGCGGAACCTGAGCCCGATTCACCGCGTCGACCGCACGCAACAGCGTCGCGTCGTAGGTCCGGCCGAGGGCCGTTTTCTCGAGTGCTCGCAGATCCTTCGGGAAGCAAGAACCACCGTACCCAATTCCGGGGCTCATATTGTGAGTCCCGATGCGGCGATCGAGGCCGATGCCTCGAGCCACGGCCTTGACGTCGACGCCGACGAGTTCGCATATATTTGCGATCTCGTTCATAAAGGAAATCTTCGTCGCTAAGAACGCATTGGCCGCGTACTTGATCATTTCGCTCGTCCGCACGTCGGTGATAACGAATGGCGCATCGAGAGGCGCGTACAAGTCTCGCATGGTCGCCTCGGCTTGCGGGCTGCTCGTACCGATTACGATGCGGTCCGGGTGCATGAAGTCGGCGATAGCCGAGCCTTCGCGCAGAAACTCCGGATTGCTCACAACGTCGACTTGGTGCGGATTAACGGCGTTCTCGGCGATGATTGCCGAAAACATCTCGCTGGTCTCGACCGGTACCGTCGATTTCAGCACGATGATTTTCGGCCCGTGCAGGCCGCGCGCGATGGTCGCGGCAGTATTCCATATCGCCGAAAGGTCGGCGTTGTCGTCGTGGTCCTTCGGCGTTCCAACCGCAATGAAGACTATCCCCGACTCGCGCACGCCCCCTTCGACATCTTCGGAGAAGGCGAGCCGGCCGGCGTGATGATTGCTAGCGATCATCTCGAGCAGGTGGGGCTCGTGGAAGGGCAACTCCCCACGAAGAAGCGCCGCTATTTTGCGGGCATCGTTATCGAGGCAAACGACCGCATTGCCGAGCTCGGCTAAACACGCGCCGGTAACCAGGCCGACGTAACCTGCCCCTACAACCGCAACTCGTCTACGCCTGTTCGATTGTTGCGGAGATATGGATTCGAGGGCAGCAAGCCGCTGCGTGCCATTGGACTTCACGGTCGTCGGCCCCACAGGCGGCAATGACGGATCGAAGGCTCAGCTGGGGCTGCAAGAGACAAAACTAAAGCCACGTTATGCTCAAACCTCTCTAGTGTTCCTGTTCTCACTGCTTCATCGCCGGTCGCGGCGTGCCGTTCGCCTCAGCTTGTATTGAAACGGCCGCGGCAACTTACCGCGAGCGCTTACGATCTTGGAGAGAGTTCGGACGGCGATGGCCGTCGCAGCCGGTTGTACGGCTGCGGCGGCACAAAACGCCGAGAGTTAGCGAATGACGATTGCGAGCCTATTCCGTGAACGTGCTGTTGAAGATGCCGCGTTTCGGTCCCGTGACCGTTACGCCGTTCTCGAAGAAACAGCCGCCGCCGAACGAGAGTCCGACCGTGCGGACACGTGAGATAGCGTTAGCAAACTTCGTCGGATTATCACTTCCGGGTTTGCCATTCCAATCAGACCAATCGGCCGGGGCATTCATCGCCTGCGATATCGTCGAAGCGCTTCCTTGTGCCAACGTCCAACTCACCGGGTTGGACCACCAGTAATGCGTGTACTGGAAAAGGCCGCCGGTGGTAAAGAAGAAGCGCGCGTTCGGGGCAGCACCACCACCACCGCAACTGGGCTCGCCTTGATAGACGAACGTGCCAATATCCGCCTTCCTTCCGGCGGTAACATTCACCGTATCGCTAAGCGTAGCGTTGGTGAGGTCGCCAATAAAATTCTTGTTTGCGGTGATCAATAGCGCCGAATAACGTCCCGGTTTGAGGTAGAAGGTGACCAGGCCGTAATAATTCGACGTTTTGCTCGGGCAAATGCCGCTGCTAGCAGTACAGTAGTAGTACATCAGCCACTTGGCGCTCCCCGGTGAGTACGTATTCGGCTGCGCCGAGTCGGAGCGGTGGTACGCAGTAAGCTGCATCGCACCCGGCGACGGGAGCTGCGATCCGCCGTTGCTGCCGCCGCAGCCGGCCAAGATCGCACCGAGCGCCGCTATGCCGAGCGCCAAATTAAAATTCTTCATTCGCTAACTCTCCATTCTCTCTTCACGAGAGAGCAACAATTAGAACTGGTCAGACTTTTAAACCTGAGGCACATTCGTCCGGCGAGCGCCAACCTGTACTCGACGGCGACGAATCCTTTCGCCACTAGAATTGGGGCAAGAACTACGGGGTAGACGCCGCTCGCCGGGTTTATCCCCGAGTCGCCGAGTCTCCTCCGTCCTTGCGTGCCTGAAGAAGCGTCCGGCCGGCGCCCCCCGTCGGGGCCCGGCCTCGCGCAAGGGAACCTATGTCTCCTATCGTCGGAGCGAGTTGCCGCCGGCACCTACGGGACGCTGATTGCGGTGCCGTCCGGCTCGTTGGACGACGACAATCCCGCGCTCGTGTGCAGCGGATCGCCGCCCGTCGGGTAGGACCAAATGTCAATAGTAGTGGCCGCGGATCCAGAGGTGCAGCCGAAGCCGGTCGAATAGCTGAATTCGTAATCCCCTGCGTACAGCTTCTTGCCGCTTCGGACGACCTGCGAGACGGAGCACGCTGCGACGCCCAGCGAGTTATTAAGGTTAGTTGTGCTGTTAATCGTCCCGGCTGAATGCGAAATCGTGACGTAGTCGATGCAGGAGGTTATGGGGCTGAACGAACCGCTGCAATCGTCATCTTCAACCGCGAGGTTCCCCCCGCCACGGGTAGGGATCCACTGAACCGAACCGGGCCCGTGAATCGTGCTGCTGATCGTAATCCTGTGCACCGAGGTTGCGCCCTTCGCTAGCTTATCGACGTAGGCGGGGGTGTAGGCGTAAGGGGCAACATCGAAGTACAGGTTGCCTCGCCCATCGTAGCCGGCGGAAAAGTAAGCGTACACACTAGAATCGGGGTCCTGGTATGTCGTCGGCGCGCCGGATCCAACAAGAGGATAGACCACGACCTCGCCCGGCGGTTGACTGGGGCCGTCATCGAAGATGTTCGTGACCGCGAGGTTGCCGGTCGTCTTGTCCCAAGCGCACCCAACGGGTAATCCGGTCGAGTCAGTCAATGTTTTCATTAGCACGGCGTCGTGTGAGTACTCGTAGATCACATGGTTGCCGCTTTTATAGCCTGTATTCGTCACCCAAACGTCGCCTGAACTGTCGGAGCACTCACCTTGCGGCTGGTCGAAGCCCGTCAGCGTTGCCACCAGCGTGAGCGACGGCATGTTGTAAATGTACACGTCGTTCGTGCCGGGATCTGAGATCCAGAGCTGCCGGCCATTGACGTCCTTTTTCAGTTCCGGCGAACGCCACGACTTCTGGTGGTCGGGATGACGGGCGCCTTCCACGAGACCCATAAAGCCGTCGTGGTGGTGGCCGAGTGCAAGCGCGCCTGGCTGGGTTGCATTTAGCCCCGTGGAGCCGAGCGCCGATGACGGCGACCCGCTCCCACCGCCGCTGCAGCCGGCGAGTATGGCAACGGCCCCGCAAACGGCCAATGCATACGAAAACAAAGTCTTCATCAGGTGGTCCTTTCGCCGAGAAGATTTAGCCGGTTGCACGTTTGGCAAGGTAGGCAAGCCCGGTAAAAACGCCCGCCGCCGTTTAAACGAGTAACTTAAGCCGACTTGCTAAGTGAGGCTTGCGGCCGCCCGAATCCTGCCTATCTATAAGGAAACATTAATATTCCGCCGAGAGGGACCCGCCCGCTTGCCCTGCCCGTTAGGGGCTCGCGAGATGCCTGGCCGCCCTTTGTGGTAAAGTTTCGACCGTGAGAACTCGCGCGGATATCCGCAACGTTGCCATCATCGCCCACGTCGACCACGGCAAGACGACGTTGGTCGACGCTATGCTCAAGCAGAGCGGAGTCTTCCGAGAGGGCCAGCATGTGGCGACGCGCGTGCTCGATTCCAACCCCTTGGAACGGGAGCGCGGCATCACGATCCTGGCAAAGAACACCGCCGTCCGCCACGGCGACGTCAAGTTCAATATCGTCGACACGCCCGGCCACTCCGATTTCGGCGGCGAGGTCGAGCGCGTGCTGCAAATGGTTCAAGGCGTGTTGCTGCTCGTCGACGCTGCCGAGGGCGTCATGCCCCAAACGCGCTTCGTTCTGCGCAAAGCGCTCGAGCTCGACCTGCGCGCGATCGTCGTCGTGAACAAGATCGATNNAGGGCCGGAATCGCCAAGCGATCGTTAGAGGACCATAGCGAGAACCTCGAGCCGCTCTTCGAAACGATCGTGGCGAAAGTTCCCGAAGCGCCTTCGGAAGAGGGTCCGTTTCAACTGCTGATCTCGGCGATCGATCACAACCCATACGTCGGGCGCGTCGGAATCGGGCGCATCTTTCGCGGAAGCTCTCGGCGAAACGATCCGATCGTCAAGATCGCGCGCGACGGCGTCGTGACCGGCGGCCTTCGGCTGACGACGCTGCTAACTTTCGCCGGTCTCGAACGCATCGACGTCGAGGAAGCCAGTGCGGGCGACATCGTCTGCATCTCGGGGATCGACGACTTGAACATCGGCGACACGCTCGCCGATGCCGCGATGCCCGAGAGCATTCACGCCGTCGCGGTCGACGAGCCGACCGTCTCGATGTTCTTCAGCGTCAACAACTCGCCGTTCGCCGGCCGAGAGGGACGGTATTTGACGTCGCGCCAGATACGCGACCGGTTGATGCGCGAACTCGAATCGAACGTGGCGCTGCGGGTTACCGAGACCGCTTCCGCCGACACGTTTGAGGTCCGCGGCCGTGGCGAACTGCATCTGGCAATCCTGATCGAAACGATGCGGCGGGAAGGCTACGAGCTGGCGGTTTCAAAGCCGCAAGTCATCGTAACGGAACGCGACGGCAAGCGCTGGGAACCGGTCGAGTACGTCGTCGTCGACGTCCCGGAGCCCTATGCCGGCGCCGTGATCGAAGCGCTCGGGCGGCGCAAGGCGATGATGTCCAACATGC
This sequence comes from Candidatus Cybelea tumulisoli, assembly GCA_003167155.1. Taxonomy (GTDB): domain Bacteria; phylum Vulcanimicrobiota; class Vulcanimicrobiia; order Vulcanimicrobiales; family Vulcanimicrobiaceae; genus Cybelea; species Cybelea tumulisoli. The sequence continues at coordinate 19,060 of PMTY01000049.1, read as the reverse complement.
TGCCGGTCGGCGACGCTCAGCGGCTCGAGTACACGATGCCCACGCGCGCGATCTTCGGGCTGCGCGGCGAACTGCTCACGCTAACGCGCGGCACCGCCGTACTTTCGCACACCTATTACGATCATCAGCCGTGGATGGGAGAGCTTCCCGAGCGTAACGTCGGCGCTTTGGTAGCTAGCGAAACGGGCCGAACGACGGCTTACGCGCTGGCGGGCGTCGATCAGCGGGGCCGCTTCTTCATTGGGCCCGGCATCGACGTTTATGAGGGGATGATCGTCGGACGGGCTAACGACGACAAAGACATCGCGCTCAACGTCGCCCGCGAAAAGAAGCTTACCAATATGCGCGCGGCGGGCTCAGACGAGAGCTTCAAGCTTGCGCCGCCCGAAGAGCTTTCGCTGGAACGAGCGATCGAGTTCATCGAGGACGACGAGCTGGTCGAGGTCACGCCGCAATCCATTCGGTTGCGGAAGCGGCTCCTCAATGAAACCGCTCGCTTGCGGCTTCGGAAGCGGGAAACGGTCTCGTAGCCCCAGGAAGCATCCGGCCGAATCAGAACGGAATGATAGCAGCGGTTCTTTTTGCCGCGCGAGAAAGGCAACTTACATGAGCGACGACAAGCAGATGCGCGATGACGAGCTGGATCAAATCAGCGGCGGCGTAGGCACGCATCCGATGCCATTCGATCCGATTCGTCCGGGCGCACCCCCGACCCATCCCGGCGGTGCCGAGGCTCCGATCAGACGCCCCAGCAATCCCGTCGGCGGTTAAATCAGCAAGGGGCCGGGCGGTGCTTCGGCCCCTTTCCTGTCGCCATTGCAGGCCCACCCTTCCTCAAACCGAAAGAAATTCGGACAGGTAACCTGGGTTAACCCCTAGGAGTCGCTCGAACCGCCGAGAACTACTTTTAGATGCGCGGTTCTTTTGCCGCGTAACAGAAAGGGAAACTATGAGCGACCAAAACAAACCGATCCAGGACGAAGAACTTGATAAGGTAAGCGGCGGCGTCGGAACCCATCCGATTCCGATCGACCCGATCCGTCCAGGTGGCCCTCCGACCCATCCGATCGATCCAAAAGATCCCATCGGCCATCCGAAGAGCAACCCGGTCGGCGGCTAAACCGATCAAAGCAGCGCCTAGTCTATATTGACTGGCGTTGCGCGAGATCAGCGAAGGGGCCGGGCGTTGCGATTAGATCGGCATAGTTCCCGTCCTGCAGGATCCGGCCCCTCTCCAACACCACGATTCGATCCGCGTTCTGGATCGTAGAAAGTCGATGCGCTATTACAACGCGCGTCGCATCTAATTGCTCCAGCGTCTTCATAACGATTGCCTGCGTTTCGTTGTCCAGCGCGCTCGTCGCTTCGTCGAAGAGCAGAATGCGCGGCGAGGTAACGATGGCGCGCGCGATGGCAATGCGCTGGCGCTGACCGGTCGAAAGCCCACCACCATCCGACCCTAGATACGTTTCGAGCTGCATCGGCAGGCGCTCGATGTCGCCGGCGATGCCGACCCGCCGCGCCGCATCCCACGCCTGGTCGTGCGTAATGAAGCGCGCGCCCGCGATGTTCTCAAAAATCGACGCTTGCAGCGCGCCCGTGGACTGAAGCACCGAACCAATCTGCCGGCGCACCGCGGCGAGGTCGAGCGACGCAAGGTCGTGCCCGTCATACAGCACCGAGCCGTGGCTTGGCTTCTCAAAGCCCAGCAGCAACCGAAACAGCGTGGATTTGCCGGATCCCGAAGGACCGACCAGGGCGACGAACGAGCCCGGTTCGATCTTCAGGTCGATGCGGTCGAGCGTTGCAGCCGACGCGCTCTCATAGCGGAAACTCAGATTGCGTAACTCGAGCGCGCCGGTCAGCACGCCGGGATCGCCGTGCGCCTCCAAAATCTCGGGCATCGCGTGCAGCAGCGGCCGGGCGCGCTCGTACAGCGGAATGACCCGAATCACCTGGACGAAGGCATCGCCTAAACCGAGCAGTCCGGCGAGCAACTGACCGAACGCGGCGCTCGCGGCGATATAAATGCTCGCCGGAAAGACGCCTTGGCGAATGATGAAGACGTAGCCGATGATCGCAAGCGAGGTTGCCGCAGGCCAAATAGAGTCGAAGATGCCGAACCGGTAGACGATCGTGCTCGCGCGGTTCGAGATGCGGCGCATCGTGACGAAACGGTGCAGCCATCCGACGAAGGCTCGCGTTTCGGCTCGCGCAATCCGCAGTTTTCCGATGCCGTTGAAAATTTGCAGCACGAAGCCCGCGATGCTCCCCGAACGGTCGAATATCTGGCGTCGAAGAGGAAGCGTGACGAAGGCTTCGATGCATGCAACGGCGATGGCGATCATCGCGAGTCCGAAGCACAGCCACGCGAGCCCAACATCGTAGATGAAGAGCAGCGCGAAGCTTACCAGCGAGAAGACGCCGCTGAGGGCCGCGGAGATCGTGATGTCGCTGACGTACTGCTCGATCGCGTCGACGCCCATCAAACGATTGGCGAGGTCGCCGATTTCGTACCGCCGGAAAAACGACGCCGGCAAGGCCAGCAGCCGTTCCATGACCGCCGATTGCAACGTCGAGCCGACCTGCGCCTGAAGGCGCACGATAGCTAAACCGCGCACGCATTCGGAGACCGCAGCGGTCAGCCCGATGGCGAGCAAGCCGAGGCCCATCGTCAGCAACTGCGGACGCATTGCCCCCGGGATAATCGTGCCGTAGAGGATCGCCGTCGCGAGCGGAATCATGCCGGCGAGAATGCCGCCGAGCAGGCCTAGCCCAAGGATCTGGGCTGCGTCGACGCCGCTGTGGCGCAGTCCAAAGCGCATTAAGTCCCAAACGCCGATCGGGCGCTCGGGGAACGGACGAAGGAAGACATACGCCAGCGTATCGAGCTGCGCGGCGACTGCGTTGTCGACCCGCACCGGCTCGATCGGAGGGGTTGGGTCGACGAGGAAGTATTTAGTGCGACCCCGCCGATGCGGCAGCAGCGCAACCGGTTCGTTGTTCGGACCGCGAAAGGCGAGCATTGGTCCGTGCTCGCGCCGCTGCCAGCCGCCGCGCAACCGAACGCGACGGATCGAGAGCCGCGACTCGATCGCAATTGCTTGCACCGCTGCTTGCGGCTCGCTATGCGATTCGCGCGGAGCAACGATCGTGATTCCGTCGGCCTGCGCGACGATCCGTGCCGCCGCGACAACCGGATCGTCGCCGGGCTCGGTCGCAATTCGATCGCGCTCGAAAAGGTGCGTCGCTTCTTCGAGGCCGCTTCGAAGCGCGCGCTCGTCGAAGGCCTGGGTTGAACGGCGCATCGTTTCGCGGCGTTGATCTTCTTCTGCGGAGCGGGCTTGCCAACGGCTCCAGAAGGCGTCGTGCACCACGCCGACGCCGGCGGCGACCTCCGTCGGGTGCAGGGTCGCGCCGCCGACGGGTTCGATCCGCACGTCGTCGTGCGCGCGCAGGGTAAACTCACCGCCGATTGGGACGATGCCGGTCGCCGAGTCGCAGAGAAACGAGTTCAGGAGCCAGCCTTTGCCGCTCTTGATCCGCACGTACGTGAGTTTGCGCGAGGAGTGCGCGTGCTCGCCGGGCGCTAGTGCCACCGTCTCGCGCGACGCCACCGGGCGCGCCATCTGCACGTCGAGCGCGATCGAGTCTTTGCCGACGAGCGTCGCGATGTAGCGCGAGAGCGCTTCGTCGCGCACCGCCGGCTCGCTGCGCGCCAGGTCCCAGGGCTCCAAGAGCGTTGGAACGACGCCAACGGCAATGAGCGCAAGCGTCGCGCCGTCCGATTCGCACGACGTGCCAAGCACGATATCTCCCGGACCGGCCGCACCGAGAAACGATCGGCGGCCGATCGGATGTCCGGCCGCGTCCAGCTCGACGACGAAGAGTGCCGCCTCTCCCGAGCGTACGCGATAGGCGTGTGCCCGCTCGCTGAGCACGAGAACTTCGTCACCGGAGATCCGGATCTCGCGATCGGCGATCATTGCGACCTCACGAGCGAGAGGTAACGGCCGTTCTGAGCGACGAGCTCGTCGTGCGTGCCACGCTCCGCGATGACGCCGCCATCGAGAACGAGGATCTCGTCGGCGTCGCGGATCGTGCTGAGCCGGTGCGCGACGATCAGACACGCGCAGCCGCGGCGCCGCAGACTCTCGTCGATCAGATACTCGGTCAGCGGATCGAGCGCGCTCGTCGCCTCGTCGAGGATGACGAGCGCCGGGTCACGCACCAGCGCGCGGGCGATCTCCAAGCGTTGACGCTGGCCGCCGCTAAAGTTGATACCGCCCTCCGCCATCACGGCTTCGTAGCCTTCCGGCCTGCCGACGATGTCGGCGTGAATGCAGGCATCGCGAGCCGCACGCTCGACCGAAGCATCGGTGACCGCAGGATCCCAGAGCGTGAGATTGCTGCGAATCGTGCCTGGATAGAGCGAGATCTCTTGGTCGACGAACGAAACGTCGGTTCCGAGGAGAGCCGGATCGATCGCCTCGCGCTCGATGCCGTCGAACAAGACGTTGCCCGACCACGGCTCGAAAAGACCGGATACCAGCTTGGCGATCGTTGATTTTCCGCTGCCGGAGGGTCCGACGAGCGCGATCCGCCGGCCCGGCGCAATGACAAACGAGATATCGCGAATGGCGGGCGCGCCGTGTTTGCTATATCCGAACGAGACGCCACGCAGCTCGAGCTCGCCGGCAAGGCGGGTTCGGTCGACCCGCTGGATGACGCGCCGCTGGTCCATCGGATAGCGCATGACGTCCTGAATGCGCCGCAGGTCGCCATCCATCTCTTGCACGTCCGCGCCCAACTCGACGAACGTCGTAAACGGTGAAATGAAGAGTTGCATCAGCATCGTGTACGCAAAAAGCGTTCCAATGGAGATCGCTCCTTCGATGACGCGCAGTCCGCCGAGCGCCAAGATCGCCGTCATGTTGATGGTGATGAGGAGGCGCGGCACGGCGTTGAGGACTTGCGACGGCACGGCGAAACGTTGGCGCGCATTGATCACCCGCGCCTGGCGCCCGAGCCATTTCATGAAGAACGTGCTCTCGGCACCACCGGATTTAAGAGTCTCGATCCGCTCGAGCCCCGAGACCGAGCTTCCCAGCAGCATCGCTTCCTCTTGCAAGAGTGCTGCATTGGCATCCGAGCGGAAGCGAGCCACGATCCGAAGCGCGAGGATGTTTAGCCCGGCAATCGCGAGTGAGACTACGGCAAGAAAGCGATCGTAGTGCGCCATCAGCGCGAGGTAGAAGAGCGCCGCGACGACCCCAATTGCGCTGGCCGCAAGCCGGCTCGACAGCAGCTCCGCCACCCGGTCGCAGATCGCGACGCGGTTCGAAACTTCGGCGGGGGAGCGCTGCGCGAAGAACGTCATCGGCAGATGCAAAACGTGCCAGAGCATCCGGCTCGCGTTGGCGAGCGCCAGTTTTGCCTGCAGCCGGACGATCGCGTGCTGTTCGAGCTCCAACAGTGCCATCTGCAGTACGATGCTTGCCGCGATTCCGGTGACGATCCAGAAGACCCACGAATAGCTCTTGCCGACCAAAACCTCGTCGATGAACGTCTTCGTCAACGTCGGCAAGGCGATGCTCGGGATCACCAAGGCCAAGCCTGCGAAGATTACAAAGAGGACCGATCCCCACGAACCCGCGAGCTGCGCCCGCAGGATGCTGGTCGTCGCCGGGATCTCGTTGCTCGGCTTGAAGTTCGGACCGGGCTCAAATGTAAGGCAGACGCCCGTATAGGCACGGCCGAACTCCTCAAAGTCGCAGACCCTGCGCCCGCCGGCCGGATCGTTGAGAACCACACCGTCTTTCGTGAAGCGCTCGACGACGACGAAATGATAGAACTGCCAAAAGATGATGCAGGGCATCGTGATCTTGCGCAGGTCTTCGAGCTCGTACTTGTAGCCGTGAGCCTCCAGGCCGTAGCCGCGCGCCGCGCGCAATAGATTTCCGGCAGAGCTTCCGTCGCGCGTGACGCCGCAGGCGACGCGCAGCTCCTCGAGCGGAACGTGGCGACCGTAGTAACCGAGGACCATTCCAAGCGACGCCGCACCGCATTCGACCGCTTCCATCTGAAGAACCGTCGGCGTACGGACGATTTTCTTTGTGGAACCGTTCTGGTGCGCTTTGGACTCGAAGAGTTTCATCCGTGCGTCTGGGGAAGCACAAACGAGATCGGTGGCCGTTCCTCCACAACGATCGTCGCGTAACAGGGCATGCCCGGCGATAAGGTCCGTCCGGCGTTTTGCAGGCCGGACCAGATCAGATTACCGTTGGCGTCAACGTCGAGCGCGATGTGAATCTCGCGCATCGGGACGTCAGGCAAAAAGCCGGCGGCGACCGCATCGTTCTGAAGCGCCGCTTTGATGCGGTCGGCGCTTGCGGGAAACGGCGCCGCATAGACGACGTGACCGCGAAGGAAGCCAAAGACGTCGGGGCGCGCATCCGCCGGCGAAAGGCGTACCGGCAATCCGACGACCACCCGACGGTCGGTTTCGACCGGCACGAAGACGACGGCGGTTGGGTTTGCGCCGGCCGGCTCGATGGTGGCGACCGCATCGCCTTGGCGGACGAAGCTGCCCACCTGGGGCGAACGCTGCGCCAGCATGCCGGAGACCGGTGCCCTCAGCGCGATGATGTCGCCGGCGGTCGTGCGCATGCGCGCAACCGCGGCTCCCTGCGCAACGGTGTCGCCGACATGCGCGGGCAACTCGATGATCGTCCCTTCTGCCGCCGCGACGACCGGCGCGATGCCGCTTCCCGCGACGATCACGCCACGGCCTTGGAGACCCACCGGAATTCGCCCGAAGATCGACCATCCTATCAGCAAGAAGAGCAGGCTTCCGATGATTGCCAGTGCCAGAACGCTGTGGGATGAGACCACCGCGATCGCTTCGTCGAACTTCTCGACCGAATCGATCGCCGAGATGGCCTCTTCTCTGAAGAGGCCGCCGTGGTCGGGCTGATTTGGAGTACTCACGAGTGCCCCGTCGCAGCCGGCGCCGATACCGGGGTGCCGTCGGTCAATCCAACGGCGCTTTGAGCGACGATGACGTCGCCGGTGCGAAGTCCGGAGACGATCACCGAGTTCGCCTCGTTCGAGAGACCGACGCTCACCCGCTGGCGATATGCATCGTCGTTCCGAACGACAAAGACGTACGTCGCTCCACCGTCACGCGCGATCGCCTCATTGGGCACGACGATCGCATGCTGCAGGTCGGTCGTGAGAATACTGACGTTGACGCTCATTCCATCGCGCAGAAAGGCCGGCGGCCCATCGACGGCAATCGTCGTCGGGACCGTACGCGAGGCCGAGGTTGAGTCTTCGGAGCGCTGCGCGATCGGCGAAACCTCAACCACGTGACCGTTTAGAACGCGTCCGGGAAAATCTTCGCCGGTGATTTGCACCCGCTCCCCCAAGTGAACGTTGATCACGTCTTGCTCGTCCACTTTCGTCCGGACGACAAAGGCCTGCCGCTGCGCGAGGGCGATCAGCGGCTGTCCCTGGGCAACCGCATCGCCCGGCTGAAGCGGTCGCACCGAGTCGCTCTTCTCCGTCGCAACGCTCAAAACGATTGCATCGTACGGCGCGTGAATTTGCGTGGCATCCGCCTGTTCTTGCGCGAAAGCGTACTCCGAACCGGCGCGCGCGGCCTCCGCCGAAGCGGCCGCGACGTCACCGCTGCCCGACTCGACCTCTGCCGCGGCCAGCGCGGTTTGCGCCTGCACGTAGCCTTCCTGCGCGGAGCGCACGTCGTCTTGCAGCACCGTTCGCGACCGAATCAGTTGATTGTAGGCGGCCTGTGCTTGTTCGTACTTGGCCTCGGCTTGGTCGAGCTGATCGCGCGAGATCGCCTTGTTTGCGTAGAGATCCCGATAGGCGGCGTACGTCCGCTGGGCCTCGCGCAGCGTTGTCGCGGCGCTCACGTAGTTGACGTTCGCCTGCGCTCTCAGCGCGTCGCCGCTCGACTCGCCCAAACCATGACCGGAACCGCTGATCAAGTCTTGCCGCGCCTGCGCCAACCGCGCTCGCGCGGTCTCCAAGTTGGCTTGGGCTTGCGCAACGTTGGTCGTATCGGTAACCTGAGCGCTCTCGGCCCGCGCGGTCGCCGCGCGATAGGCCGCTGCGCTGCTTTGCGCGTCCGAAACGATTTGAGGATTCTCGATCGTAGCCAGCAGCTGGCCCGCGATCACGCGATCGCCAGTCTTGACGAAAATGCGCCCGATATTGCCGGAGATCTGGGTCGACATCGTTTGGATCTGCGGATACTGAATGACGCCGCTCTCGGGCAGCGAAATCGTGAAGGACGCGTTGCCGACGGTTTGCTCGCGCACGATCCGAGGCTGGCTGCGCATCTGTCGCGCGACGACGATGACGACGAGCACGAGGAGCAGAACGCTCCCCGCGATGATGACGAACTTTCTACGACCTGCGTCCATCGATCAGAGGTCCGCGACGATCGCGACCGGATCGAACGTGCCGAGCGCCGATCGCAGCTTCACTACGGCATTGATATAGAGAATTTGCGCACTGAATAGTTCGGCCTGCGCCTGCAGGGAGGTCGCCTGCGCCGCCTTGGTATCGGTAAGCGAGATCAGTCCGTTGCGATATTGCAGCTGGGCGATTCGCGCCGCTTCCACTCCCAGGTCGAGGGCTCGGCGTTCATAAACCAACGCCTCGCGCGCGGTCTGCGCGCGACGGAGCGAGTCGGTCACGTCGGCCTGCGCCGCCGTCTTCGCCGAGTCGAGCGCGAGCTGCGCCGAATCGACGGCTTTGTTCGCCGACCGATGGGCTGCGGCACGCGTTCCGTAGTCGACGATTGGGAGCGAGAGCGTCGAGGTCGCGCCGATATTCCAGAACCCCGGGGTGCCGCGAACGACGTTTGCAAATGGAGAGCCGATGCACGCGATCTCGTTGGGATAACGCGCGCATTCCTGATTGGTCTGCGTGATCTGATTCTGTTGATCGACGAAGCCCGTTGGCGAGGTTTGGTTACCGAAAGCGGCAAAGACGTTGATCTGCGGTAGAAGGTCCGTGTCGAGCGTCGCACGCGATAGCTGGGCGATCGCTACTTCGGCCGAGGCCGCGGCAATCTCGGGGCGATTCCGCTCGGCGATCTCGATCAAGGCTGGCGCGGGCAGGTGAGGAAGCGGCGGCTCCGGCAGTGCGGCCGGAACGGCAAAGTTCGTATCGAGGCCGGCGCCGATCGTTTGGGCGAGCGATTCGCGGGCGGTTTCGCGATCCGATTGGGTATTCAACAGCGCGACGTGCGTTTGCTCGACGCCGACCTCGGCGCGCAGCACGTCAACCTCGGCTACCATGCCGGCTCGTTCCTTCGCCTGCGCGACCTCCAGCAAGGCTTGCTGATAGGCGAGGTTCGCATCGGCCAAATCCGAGAGATGCTGGTAGTTCGCGATCGCAAAGAACATATCGACCAGCTTGGCGGTGGTCTGCGTTTGCGTTTCGCGCAGCTCGGCTCGCGCTTCTTGCACTTTGCGATAGTATTCTTTGCTCAGAATCTGATTGAGCGATCCGTTATAGAGGGTCCATTGCGTGCCTACTTGAGCGGTGTTCTGCGAAAAATTAGGAATCGGAGCGATCCCGTACTGAGCCAGACTACCGGCGTAGTTGCTTTGTTTCTCGAGTTGGTTCGACACGCTGGCTACGACCGGCGGAAACTCGGCAGCGTGTTGCCTGGTGTAGTCCGATTCGGCTTGCGCAAGGACGGCCTGCTTCGCGGAAATCGCCGGATTATGCGCCAATGCATAGGCAACGGTCTGCTGCAACGTCAAGGTACCGGCCCAAGCCGCGCTCGCCGTAGATAGCAGGCTCGAGCAGATCACGACGCACCCGGTCGCAATGCGCGCTGCTACGGATGGGCGCTTCGCCGCGATAGGCTCTTTCCGGGGTCCGGGAGGCTCCCATTGATGCCGGTCACACATACCTCTTTTACAACAGGGCGATGCGCCGCCTGCAATACACGGGCATATGCTTTGCATTCAACGCTGGGCAAAGCTTGACCCTGTCGCGTAATGCGCCGGACCCACCTGCCCGCTCGACGGACAGGGCGAGCGGAGGCTTCGGGTGAAGGCGGCTCGATGATCGCGTCGGCCAGCGCCCGAGCTCGCTCGCCGTTCGTAGTGCTTGTAGCTGCCATCGTCGCCTCGAGCATGAGCTACATCGACATCACCGCCCTCACCGTTGCTCTCCCGATCGTCAAGGCGAAACTCCCGGCGAGCGATTCACAAGCGCAGTGGATCGTCGAGGGATACCTCCTCTTCCTTTCGGCGCTGATTCTGATCGGCGGCGCCCTCGGAGATCGCTACGGCCGGCGCCGCCTCTTTATTTTGGGAATCTGGATCTTCGCCTTATCGTCGATCGCCTGTGCGATGGCGATGCAGCCCGCTTTTCTTATACTCGCACGATGCGTGCAAGGCGTCGGCGCCGCGCTGATGATTCCCGAGAGCCTGGCGCTCATTACGGCGACTTACGGCGCGCGCGAGCGCGGACGTGCCATCGGCATCTGGGCGGCAGCATCCGCGATCACGATGACGGCGGGCCCGGTGCTGGGCGGATGGCTCACGCAAGCGTATACCTGGCGCCTGGTCTTCTGGATAAACATTCCGCTGGCCGTCGTCGTTTTGTACCTGGCGTATGCGCGAGTCCCCGAGAGCCGCGCCGAAGACGTTGCCGGCAAACCCGATCTCCTGGGCAGTGCGCTGATTACCGTGGCTCTCGCGCTTATTGTTGGGGCGCTCATGCAGATGCAGCACCGGCTCGCGAACGCGCTCTCGTTTCCGCTCGCAATCGCGGGATTGGCATTCTTCGCCGCGTTCGTTATCGTCGAGCATCGCAGCTCCGCACCGGTCGTTCCGTTGCGCCTGTTCGGCTCGCGCAGATTCCGGATCGCGAACCTCTACGCGTTTCTTTTCTACGCGGCAATCGGTGGCGAGCTGTTCTTCGTTCCCTTCGAGCTGCAGCACATCATGCTTTACACGCCTTTGGCGACCGGCCTCGCGCTCTTGCCGACGATCGCGCTGATTGCAGTAGGCTCCCCGATTTCAGGAACGGTTGCGGCGCGCTTTGGCGAGCGATTGCCGTTGGTTGCGGGAGCGGCAATAACGGCTCTGGGGATCGCGCTTTTCGCCAAGCTCGGTTTCGGCGCGTCGTATAGCGCCAGCGTCTTGCCGGCAACGGTCGTGCTCGGGATCGGGATCGCCATCACCGTGCCGCCCTTGCTTACGACCGTGATGGGAGCCGCCGACGCCGACGACGTCGGCGCCGCGTCGGGCGTCAATAATGCAATTTCTCGTGTTGGAAACTTGTTTGCCATCGCGGTGCTCGGAATCGTCGTCGCAACCGCAGGCGGTGGCGCTCTGCCGGCGCCGGCGCACCCAGAAGGTTTCCGCAACGCGATGCTCGCTGCCGCGAGTATGTCGCTCGCGGCCGCGCTCGTGGCAATATTTCTGCCGGCGAGGGGCTACCTTCAAGGTTCCATAGTAAAACTCTGATTTAGCCGCGCTAAATCAGAGTTTTACTTAGATGCTTTGGAGTTTAGGGGCCGGGGCTGGTGCTGCCGGGGCCGGGCTGCGCCGTTCCCCATACTGAGTTGTTGCCGCCGCCGCTAACGCGATCGAGCTCTTCGTCGCGGATATCCGGCACCTTGGCTTCGTCCCTGACCTCGAGGCTGTTCTTCTCTTGCTTGCGCTTGTTCTGACTGTCTTGGTTCATGGGCCGAGTATTTCACGCGCGGTTACCCATCTCTTGCCGAGATGAGGCGCCTGAAGCAAATCAAATTGCAAGGCCCTCTGCGACCGCCCGCTCCTCACCCCATGCCGCGCCCTCTGCCCCAAGCCTGCTGACCTCGGGGCTCCCGATGGCAAGGGTCAACGCGCGCATGACTCTCTCATAGACCTGCTGCTCTCCAGGATTTCGGCGGAAGTCGAGTCTGACGACCGAGGCATCGATGTACCCGATCAAACGCGCGGCTCTCGAGAACCGCTCCGACGAGCCCTCATCTTCGCCGGCGGGCCGCAAGACGACCACGGCGGCTAAGTGCTGCAGCGCCACGGCTTGGTGGGTCTCGAGCTGTTCCCGAGCGGCGAGCGCGACTGCCTCGCGAGCGCGCTCGCGCCCCAAGTCATAGCGCGCGAATGCGATCAGATACTCGGCCATGCTCGTAAGCCCATCGACCAGGTTGGGCATATCGTTGAGACGACGAAACGTGGAAATCGCGTCGCCCAAGATTCGAACGGCCGCGTCAATTTTGCCCTCGTTGAACTCGATCCAGGACAGGTGAGTCGCGACAACCGCCGCGTCCCGCTCGTCGTGGGCGGCATTGAAGGTGGCTAGGGCCTCGGCGTACATCGAACGCGCGGGCGCATAGCCGCCGGCTTGCTCGGACGCCATGGCCAGCGTTCCAAGCGTAACGCCGGTCAGCCGGCCGGCACCAAGGCGGCGAAACGTTGCAAGCGCCGCTTGCAGCAGCGGTTCGGCTTCGGGGATTCGATCGAGTGCGACGAGCGCGCGGCCGGCCATGTACTGCGCGGTCGCAACCTCCTTTTCATTGCCGATCTGCTGGTAGCTGCGCAAAGCCTGCTCGGCGCACTCACGCGCCGCCTCCCATCGCAGGAGCGAAGTATTGAGAAACGCCTCCACGCGTTTGAGATCGGCAACCACAACGGGGGCCGTCCTATCGTCGACCATGTCGATGGCGATGCGCGTCCACCCCCAGCCCTCGGTCACCGAAAAAGCGCGCCATACCGCACCGAGGCCTCCCGCGAGGCGTTGCCCGAGGTGCACGTCACCGCGCCAGCCGAGCGTCCACTTTAGGGCAACGCGCCAGTTGCCCAGCTCCGATCCCGCAAGCTCGAGCCAGTCGCGATCCGGCGTATCCTCGCGAAGCCGGTCGAGGTGTAGAGCCCTCTCCAAGAACGCGGCCGCGTGAGCGCGGGCGATAACCTCGTATTCCCCCTGCTCGACCAGCTGCCCGTGCGCATACTCGCGCGTCGACTCCAACAAGCGGTAGCGGGTCTCGCTTCCAAACTGCTCTGCCTGCACGAGCGACTTGTCGACGAGCGACGACAACAGATCGAAGACTTCCCACGATTCGATCGCATCATCGCGAAAGTCTCGCTCGTTGTCGCAGCAGACGGCGCTCACCGTCTCCAAAGTCCAGCCGCCCGCAAAGATCGTAAGGCGCCGGAAGAGCCTCTGCTCTTTTTGGGAAAGCAGGTCGTAGCTCCAGTCGATCAGCGCGCGCATCGTCTGCTGGCGCGGAAGCGCGGTGCGGCTCCCGCCCGTCAGCATGCGAAAACGCTCTTCCAGTTTTTCGGCGAGACGGCGCGGCGACAGCACCTTCACACGGGCCGCCGCCAACTCGATCGCCAAGGCAATTCCATCGAGCCGGCGGCAGATTTCCGCCACGCTCGGCGCGTTGTCATCGGTCAAGCGAAAGTTTCCGTCGGAGGCTGCGGCGCGCTGGACGAATAATGCAATCGCGCCATACTGTGCGGCTCCATCCGCGGTGACCGCGCGATTCTCCGGCGGGAACGAAAGTGAAGGCACGCGGTAGACGCGCTCGCCGTGAATTCGCAAGAGTTCGCGGCTGGTCGCCAGCATCCGCACCTCGGGACAACTGCGCAGGATCGCATCTGCGATTCGCGCGACTTCCTCGATTACGTGCTCGCAGTTATCCAAAATCAGCAAGAGATGCTTGCGCCGAAGATAATGCAGCAATGTCTCGAGCATCGGACGCTGCGGCTGCTCGCGCACTCCCAAGGTCGCGCCGACAGCATTCTCAACAAGCGTCGGGTCGCTCAGCGGACCAAGGTCGACGAACCACACGCCATCGCCCGACCCATCCAGCAGGTCGGCGCCGGCCTGCAAGGCGACGCGCGTCTTTCCGACGCCGCCCGTCCCAACCAGCGAGACCATCGCGTGTTCGCTCACCAGCGCTTCGACTTCCGCCACGACCTCTTCGCGACCAATCAACGCGGTAAGTTGGCGCGGCAGGTTGTTCCGCATCGAAACTAGCGACGTCAGCGGGGCAAAGACTTCTGGCAGGCCCGGCGCCAGCAGTTGCCAGACGTGCTCGGGCTCGACGAGATCCTTCAGCCGGTGCTCGCCCAAGTCGCGCAGCTCCGCCGCTTCCGGCAACACCCCGCGCAAGAGCTGCGCCGTCGCACCGGAGACGACCACTTGCCCGCCATGCACGACGGCCAAGAGTCGCGCAACGCGGTTCACGGCCGGTCCGAAATAGTCACCACCGCGCTCGTCGGTCGCGCCGCTGTGCAGGGCCATTCGTACTCGGAGGACGCCGACGGCATCGTCGGTTGCGAGCGCGCGCTGCGCGTCGATCGCGGCGGCAACCCCATCCGACGCGCGCCAGAATGCCGCGCAGAACGAGTCGCCGCCGGTCTTAAAAACGTAGCCGTTGTTGCCTTCGATTGCCGCGCGGATCGCGTCGTCATGCCGGCGCAGCACGTCGGGCATCGCCGAACGCCGCTCTTCCCAGTGCTGCGTGCTTCCCTCGATGTCGGTGAACAGCAGCGTAACCGTCCCCGTCGGAAACGGAGAGTTAGCTGCTTGCGTAGCCGTAGCGCTCAACGCGGAATCGATTGCAGTATAAGGTCATATTGAAAAGTCGCACGGACTAACGTCCGGCCTTGAGGCGTTGAAGTTCTCTCTTTTCCGCGACATATCTTGCGTGACTCGCCTCAAATTTTTGGTGGTACGAAGCTACCATCCGTAAGCCGAGTAAGTAAGCTGACCCGACAGTTGACGGGTGAAGTAGTCCACGGTCGCGGTGTCCGCTTGCAACCACGACGCGTAGCGCAGGAAACCGTGAATCTCGTTGGGGATGACGATCTCTTCAAATGGCACGCGGGCAAGACGCAACCGTTCGGCGAGATCGACCATTTGATGGAACTCGACGTTGCGATCGTCGTCGCCTTGGATGAGCAAGACTCGCGACTTCCAGGTTGAGATCGCCGAATCGGGCGACGATTCCCACGCCAGCTTCATCATTGCACGGGTATCGTATTGCTGGTAGCGCTTGAGTTGGTTCGTCAATCCCCAAACCGAATTCTCGATGTCGAGCGACCAGTCGTGCACGCCGTGAAAGTCCACGCCGGCTTTGAAGATGTCGGAGTTGCGCGCGAGCGCCAGCGCGGTGAGATAGCCGCCGTACGAGCCGCCCCAGATGCCGATGCGTTTGGAGTCGACGCGCGGATCGCGCTGGAGAAAACGCGCGCCGGCGACGACGTCCTGGTATTCGGCCGCACCGGTCGGGCCCCAGCGCGGCGGAAAGTTGAAGTCGTGACCGTACCCGATGCCGCAGCGATAGTTCACCGAGAGCACGGCGAATCCACGGCTCGCGAGGTACTGATTCACGGCATACGCGTTGGAGTAGTAATCCATGTAGTGCCAGTTGAGCAGCATCTGGCGAAATGGCCCGCCATGCACGAAGATGATGCCGGGATGTTTGCCGCCGCCGCTCGGCAAGAACAGCTGACCGTAAACCTTCAGGCCATCAGAAGCGCGAAATGAGACTTCTTGCGGCGTCACGAGTTGCGAAGAGGGGAAGTCGCTCTGAAGCGGATTCATATCAAGCGCCCGGGACACCCATATAACCGGAGCGGGAGACGCTCCCACGAGAGACGTCCCGGCTTCTCCCCCGCGCATGATTGGTATCCGCGGCTCGTCAAGCGTTGCCAAGGGCGGCCGCTGTGCGGTGGCACGATTGAACGCGATCGCGCCATGGGCTAAGGCGACCGGGCTCGTCTCGCTGCTCTCGCCGGCCGTTAGCTTCGCAATCCGCGTGCTTGCAACGTCAATGCTAAAGAGATGGCGGCGGTCGCCGTCACCGGGTGTATCGCCGGTATTGGCGGAGTATACGATCGAGTCGCGGTCCGGCGAGACAGAAACGTCTTCGACCATATAGTTACCGCGCGTCAGCAGGTGCGCCGACGCAGCTAGACGGCCGAGGCCCTCGTGCGACAACGTTATGAGCCTCGCTAGGCCGTATTCGTCCAGAGCGGCGGAGGAGAAGGTTTGGACGAGGTAGAGATGCGGCCAGTTATCTTGCTCGCTTCGAATGAGTAGATCGCCGCCGAAGACCCATTCCAACAGCGGGCCGCCGCCACTCTGCGGCAGTGAGTCGCGCAACGAGTTCCCGCTCCACCAAACGCGCGTCACAGCCGCCGTCCCCGGTTCCGCGATGCATATTTCCCACGGAAGCGGATTCCAGTTCAGCGGATTGCGCGGCGGGCCGCCGTCACCGGGAGTGCGGATGAATGCGATCGTGTGGCCGCCGGGCGACCAGCGCGGCATGAAGTCCTGGGACGTTGAAGGCGCGAGAAATTCGATCTTCGTCGCGTCGTTGCGATAGATTCCGATGAAGCTGTGATCGGTTCGTGTCGAGACAAACGCGAGCGCCGAACCATCGGGCGACCAGTGCAACTCCGAGTCCTGCCCGCGGTCGAAGAAGAGCCGCTTCGCGGTAGCGCTGCCATCAACCGGCGCGATCTGCACCGCTCCGGCGGCATCGACGAAGGCCACGCGCGTGCCGTCAGGCGTTATCGCCGGTGCATCGCCGTCGCCCAGCAGCCTCGGCGCACCGCCGGCGGTCGCAACCGACCAGACTTGCATCTCCGGCTGTGCCGGCATAGACGCGGGACCCGGCTGTAAGGGCACCGTCCAATTTGCGTCGTGATCCCCGCCGCGAACGTAAACGACGTGCGCGTCGTCGTTCGAGATGGCGAGATCACTCAGCTCCTGACCATCGTCGGCGCCGGACGTGAAGAGCTGATTCGGAACGAATCCGGGAGCGCGCGCGAACCACAGCGTGCGCACGCCCTGGGTATCGAGCGTATACGCAATCGCCGTTCCCTTCGCGTCGCGCACCGGCGCGGAAGGGAACGGATAGTTCAGGATTTGCGAGAGTGTGAAGGCGGCGATCAGCATGCTGCCTCAGTTACGCCTGCAGCCATGTCGTCCTCCGACTGCGGCTCCGGGCGCCGCATAACCGGCGCCTCGTTTAAATATAGCGCGCTTCGGCTTCGCTCAGCGCTGCGGTAACGTGCCCTTCGACGCCGGCGCTGCGCGCCTCCGCTCAGGGTGACACGGCGGCGACGAGTTCGCCGACGTTAAACGTCAGCTCGCCGCGATTCTGGTCGAAGCTCACGTCGACGGTGGCTCCGTCCTGGATTTCGCCCGAGAGAATCTTGCGGCCCAACGGTGTTTCGAGCTCCTTCTGAATCGTACGCTTGAGCGGGCGCGCACCGTAGTGCGGATCGTACCCGACCTTCACGATGTGCCGCTTTGCGTCGTCGGAAAGCACGAGCGTGATTCGGCGCTCCGCCAAGCGTTTACGCAAACGCGTCAGCTGCAGATCGACGATCGTCAACAGCTCGTCTTCGCTGAGCGCGTGGAAAACGATGATCTCGTCGACCCTGTTGAGGAACTCCGGCCGGAAGTGCTGGCGCAGCTCGTCGAGTACCGTCGCGCGCATGATTGCGTAGTCGGCGCCATCGAAGGATCCGTGGTAATCGAGGATTCGGTGGCTGCCGATATTCGAGGTCATGATGACGATCGTATTCTTGAAA
This sequence comes from Candidatus Cybelea tumulisoli, assembly GCA_003167155.1. Classification (GTDB taxonomy): domain Bacteria; phylum Vulcanimicrobiota; class Vulcanimicrobiia; order Vulcanimicrobiales; family Vulcanimicrobiaceae; genus Cybelea; species Cybelea tumulisoli. The sequence goes on along the minus strand of PMTY01000049.1, from coordinate 1,442 downwards.
TCGACCGTGTGCCCCTGACCGTCGGTCAGACGCCCGTCGTCGAGGATCTGCAGAAAGACGTTGAAGACGTCGGGGTGCGCCTTCTCGACTTCGTCGAAGAGGATCACCGAGTACGGACGCCGGCGCACGGCTTCGGTCAACTGGCCGCCCTCTTCGAAGCCTATGTATCCCGGCGGCGCGCCGAGCAATCGCGCGACGGTATGTTTTTCCTGGTACTCCGACATGTCGATGCGGATCAAGGCGCGCTCGTCGTCAAAGAGATACTCGGCGAGTGCGCGAGCCAGTTCCGTCTTGCCGACGCCCGTCGGTCCCAGAAAGATGAACGAGCCGATCGGCCGATTGGGATCGGCAAGACCCGAGCGCGAGCGCAGCACGGCCTCGGCGACGGCGTCGACGGCCTCGTTCTGACCGACGACGCGCCGGTGCAGCTCGTCTTCGAGATGCAGCAGCTTCTGTTTCTCGCCCTCGAGCAGCTTGGAGACCGGAATGCCCGTCCAGCGCGCGATCACTCCGGCGATGTCGTCTTCATCCACCTCTTCTTTGGAAAGCCGCGCTCCGTCTTTCTGGGCCAGCCGGGCTTCCTCGGCCGCCAACTCTTTTTGCAGCTGGGCAAGGGTGCCGTAGCGAAGCTCGGCCACGCGGTTGAGATCGTATTGACGCTCCGCCTGTTCGATCTGGACTTTCGTCTGTTCGATCTGCTCGCGAAGCTGCCGCAGCTTGATTGCCGCATTCTTCTCGGCATCCCAACGCGTGCGAAGCTTCGCCTGATCCTCACGCAGCGTCGCCAGCTCTTTTTCGATCTGCTCCAGCCGCCGGCGGCTGGCGTCGTCGTTCTCCTTGCGCAGCGCTTCGCGCTCGATCTCGAGCTGCATCACGCGGCGCGAGACTTCGTCGAGCTCTTGTGGCATCGAGTCGATTTCGGTGCGCAGTTTCGCCGCGGATTCGTCGACGAGATCGATCGCCTTGTCGGGTAGGAAGCGGTCGGGAATGTAGCGGTTGCTCATCGTGGCAGCCGCGACGAGCGCCGCGTCTTTGATGCGTACGCCGTGGTGAGCCTCGTACTTCTCTTTGAGCCCGCGCAGAATCGAGATCGTGTCTTCGACGCTGGGCTGATCGATCACGATCGGTGCGAACCGCCGTTCTAAAGCCGCGTCCTTTTCTATGTACTTACGGTATTCTTCCAGCGTGGTCGCGCCGATCATATGGAGTTCGCCGCGGGCAAGCATCGGTTTGAGCAAGTTGCCGGCATCCATGGCGCCCTCGGCCTTCCCCGCCCCGACAACCGTGTGCAGTTCGTCGACGAAGAGGATGATCTGCCCCTCCGCGGCGGCTACGTCCTTGAGCACGGCCTTGAGCCGCTCTTCGAACTCTCCGCGGTACTTTGCACCGGCGATCAGGGCGCCCATGTCGAGCGAAACAATCCGTTTATTCTTGAGGCCCTC
>PMTY01000047.1 GCA_003167155.1 Candidatus Cybelea tumulisoli | reverse complement strand
CGGTGGAGTCGATCTCGCTGCCGCCGCGGATCAGGTCCTGATGCGCGACGAAACTTGCACTGCCTTGCGTTTGGAAGAGATGATCGGCCAGCGCGTAGTCGGTCGCGAGCGTCCAATACGGCTGGACTTGATCGGGATTCACGTAGGTATAGGGTAGTGCGCCTTCATCCTTCCCGCTTATCGTCTTGATGTGGTTGAAGGCGTCCATTTTCCCGCCATCGTACGCCGTCTTGTAGGAGTTGTAGTAATGGTTGAGATTTTTCGGGTCGGCAAGGTTAGCCTCGGTTAGATCGATCGAAACCTGTTTTACCTTCTTTCCGCGACGGATGCGTTCCAAGCCGGTGGTCGTTCCAACCGCGCCTGGAAAAGTCGCGAACAAATCGTTGAAGGTGCGGTTCTCTTGCACGATTAGTACGATGTGCGTTATCGGATACGGAGAGCTACGATGGCGAGCGCCTGTTTGCAAAGGGCTTCCCGAAGGAACCGCGTTGGAAGCGCCCCCGCAGGCACTCAAGGCAACGGCAACGCCAAGCAGGCTCGTAATCAGATACGGTCGTCTCTTCATGAACTCTCCTCAATCATAGCTCTCACGCACCGTTTCGAGCAACGTTTGGCCGAACTCTACGACCGTGCCGTCGCCGTCGAGCACGTCAACGCCAAAACCAGGATAGAGGCTAACGAAGCGATCCTGCTTCCAGCGTGCCACCGACCAGCGGTCGCGCGCCGCCTTCTCATAAGGCCAGGACGGCATCCCTTCCCGGTCCGAGCGAATGTCGCGTCCATCCGACGTACGGACGCGCACTTGAAAGCCCTCGACGCGGGCGATCTTCATTTCTAAGGTGCCGATTCTCATATAAATAATGGTCGGGCTGACTGGATTCGAACCAGCGATCTCTAGTCCCCCAGACTAGCGCGATAACCAAGCTTCGCTACAGCCCGTTCGATTTTTTCGCTTTGAGCGGCTTTTCGGCAACGACGGCCGGTACCTTGCGAGCGGCCTTCATGCGCTCAGGATTTCGACGAGCGCGCTAACGGCTAGGCGATAGCTCGCGGCTCCAAGGCCGCTCACGACGCCTCGGCAAGCCGCTGCGGTTACACTGGTGCGGCGAAATACTTCGCGGCCGGCGACGTTCGACAAGTGCACTTCGATCACCGGGATGCCGATGGCCGCGATTGCGTCGGCGATCGCATAGGAGTAGTGGGCGTAAGCGCCCGGATTAAGCACGACGCCGGCATAGGTTTTTCGAGCCGCATGAAGTGCGTCAACGATCTGGCCTTCGCCGTTGTACTGCTCGCAAGTGACCTCCACTCCAGCCTTCGAGGCTTCGCGTGCGATCGTTTCGTTGAGCTGCTCGAGCGTCTGCCGTCCGTAAACCTCCGGATCTCGTTCGCCGAGCAAGTTGAGATTCGGGCCGTGCAGCACCAAGACGCGCATGATCCTGGCTTCGTGGAGGAAAAGCGCGAGCCTTTGGGCCAGAGGCGCTCATGCCCGACACGATTTTGGCGGCAACGGCCCCCGGCGCGGCGATTGCCGTGGCCGCCGCCATCACAACCGAGCTCGTCGCGGAGATTCGCGATCGGCACGATCTGTGGCCGACCGCGAGCGCGGCCGTCGGACGCCTTACCACCGGTGCGGTGCTCTTTGCGGCCACGAATCTGAAAGGGAACGAACGGATTTCGCTGCAGATCGCGGGCAACGGTCCTCTGGGAACGGTGGCCGCCGACAGCTGGCTGCTCGACGAGCGGACCATCGCAGCGCGAGGATACGCGCGCAACGCGCAGGTCGAGCTTCCCATCGACGCACGCGGAAAGTTCAACGTCGCCGGAGCGATCGGCGAGGGATCGCTGCACGTCACGCGCTCGAGTGAGGGCGGGCAACCCTATGTCGGGGTCGTGCCATTGGCATCGGGCGAGATCGCCGAAGACCTAGCCCACTATCTGGGACAATCCGAACAGACTCCCAGCGTCGTCGCGCTTGGCGTTCTGGCAAATCCCGACGGCATCGTCGCAGCCGGCGGCATTCTGGCTCAGGTGCTCCCGGGCGCCGGCGAAGCAGCATTATTGGCGCTCGAACGGCGCGCGCTTGCGATGCCGCCGGTTACGCAGCTCATCGCAGAGGGCGCCGACGCTGCAGCGCTGCTGCGCGCACTGACGGGCGAAGAGGAGCTTCGTTCGTACCGCTCCATCGACGTCCGCTTCGCCTGCCGCTGCAGTCGCGCCAAGGTCGAGTCGGTTTTACTCGGCTTGGGCGCCGAGGAACTGCTCGCCCTAACGCGCGAGCGAGAGCTCACCGAAGCGGTTTGCGAGTACTGCAAAACTCGCTACGCTTTTACATCAGAAGAACTTCAGCAACTGTTGGAAAGGAACTAGCTATCCGTGTCATCCTGAGCGGCGTCGAAGGTCGAAGGCAGTAAAGTCGTCCTGAGCGCAGCCGAAGGACGAAGGTTTTGATCGCTGGCGTGATCGCTTAGTCACCCTTCGACTGCGCTCAGGGCGACGTGCGTTTTCGTCCTTCGACTTCGCTCAGGATGACATTACTGCGGTGACAAGGGCGAAGGGAGCACGCGGATGAAGCGGCGGGAGCCTACGGAGAGGACGGCGGGTTCGCTCGCAGTCCATAGTTGTTTTTGGTCTTTCGTGAGTTCGCCGTCGATCTTGACGGCATTTCCCGCGATGAGTCGCTCGGCCTCGCGCCGGCTCTGCGCGAAGCCGGCTTTGACGAGGACGTCGGTGACGCGTTTGCAATCGCCGATTTCGATCTCGTCGAGATTCTCGGTGGGAATCTCTTTGCGCTGAACCGTTCGCTCGAAGAACTCGCGCGCCGCCGAAGCGGCATCACGGCCGTGATAGCGCGCGACAATCTCCGAAGCGAGACCCTTCTTCTCGTCCATCGGATTGAGCCGCGCAGCTGCGAGGCCGTCGGCCAACTCCTGACTCTCCCGCTCAGGGCGAAATGCCGCAAGACGCGCGTAGATCGGAAGCAGCTCGTCGGAGATCTTCATCAGCTTGCCGAACTGCCCGGCGGCCGGCTCGTCGACGCCGACATAGTTGCCCAGCGACTTGCTCATCTTCTTCTCTCCGTCAAGGCCGACGAGCAACGGAACGGTCGCGCAAATCTGTGGCCGCTGCCCAAACTCCCGTTGAAACTGGCGCCCGAGCAGCAAATTGAAGAGTTGATCGGTCCCTCCAAGCTCGACGTCGGCTTCGATCGCGACCGAATCGTAGGCTTGAGCGACCGGATAGAGCAGCTCGTGCAACGAAATCGGCGCGCCCGCATCGTACCGCTCGCGAAAATCGTTGCGCTCGAGCATCTGAGCCACCGTCGTCTTCGCCAACAGCTTCACCAGATCGGTGAAGTTTAATTTGTCCAGCCATTCGGAGTTGTAGCGGATCTCGATTCGGTCGAGGTCGAGCACTCTGCCGGCCTGTTCGGTGTACGTCGCCATGTTGGCTTGGATTTCTTCTTGTGAAAGCTGCGGCCG
>PMTY01000160.1 GCA_003167155.1 Candidatus Cybelea tumulisoli | reverse complement strand
CCGCGCGTGCGGCTGGCCGTCGCCTACGCGATCGACAAGCAAGAGCTCGTGCAGAAGCTCGCGTACAATATGCAGACTGCCGCGACGGAAGACATTCCCGACTGGATGTGGGCCTTCAATCCGCACGTTCGTTCCTATCCGCACGATCCGGCAATGGCGCGAAAGCTGCTCGGCGAAGCGGGCTGGTCACCCGGCCCGGACGGGATCGTGCGCAAGAACGGCCAGCCGTTGGATCTGCTCATGGTTACGAATAACTCGAGCGCGACGCGCCGGCGCGAGGCCGTCGAAGTGCAAGCGATGTTACGCCAGGCCGGGATCGAGTCGGAGATCAAGTTCTATCCCGGCGACGTGCTCTATGCGCCGGCCGGCATGGGCGGCATCTTGCAGCTCGGCCGATTCGACATCACCGTCTCGGGATGGTATGCGGGCATCGATCCCGACGACAGCACGCAGCTGCAGTGCCAAAACTTCCCGCCCAGCGGCTACAACTATTCACGCTACTGCAGCCCCGATATGCAAGCCGCTCAACAGGCCGCGCTGACGCACTACGATCGACGGACGCGCACCGCAGCCTATTATCGGATTCAAGAGCTGCTGGCGCGAGACAATCCGGCGATCTTCACGATGTGGCTACGCCAAATGGAGCCGATCAGCGTGGACTTTAAGGGCTTCGCGCCAAATCCGGCCGTGGAGTCCTGGAACGCTTGGCAGTGGAGCGTATAGGGATGCAAGAAATTGCCTGGCTACGAAAGATCATCGTCGAGCGCGCGCTAACTCGAGGCGATTACATTCTCGCCGGCGGCAGCCCGAGCGACTACTACATCGACAAGTTCCGGCTTTTCTCCGATCCGCAGGTGCTGCGCCGAATCGCGCGGCTCTTCACTCCGATCATCGAGGAGTCGAGTCCGGATTTGATCGGCGGCACCGAGCTTGGCGGCGTGGTGATCGCGACCGCGGTCTCGCAGATGTCCGGGATACCGATGATCGCGGTTCGGAAGAAACCCAAGGGCTACGGCGCCTTCGCCAACGAGTTCGTCGAGGGTCCGTATCAACCCGGCCAGCGCGTCTTGCTGCTCGAAGACGTCGTCACCAGCGGAAACGAGTTGCTTTCGGCCGCCTCGCGTTTGCAAGAGCTCGGCTTGATCGTCACGCCGTATGCGGTCGTGAGCCGCGGACTGGCGCCGGTGCGAGCGCTCATCGCATTTTCGCTTCCCCGCAGCGAGCCGAAACTCGACAACTAGCACCGCGGCGACCTGCTTCCACGCAAATACAAGAGACGCCACCGTGCCGCAGCGTTGTGGACATAGAGGAACGAGCGAAAACCGGGCCCCCTCGATCGCCGATCGCCCGGCCATTGCCTAAAAAATCTATAAGATAAGCGCTTTTCGCATCGCGCGTCGCGGCTCGCTCATTGTGCGCGTTTTGCATTCGCGTTTGCAAAAACTCGGAAACGTCGAAAAGCTATATGGCGTACGGAGTTTTCGCATCGTGGCGCGATGCGTTCCGGGGCATGAAGCATGGAGTTCGGTTCGACGACTGACGTGAGGTCAGGAAACGGCTCAAGTTGACACTGTGAGTTCCGGGTCTCTGGCCCTAGGAGACCCACGTGAAGAAAAGTCGCTTCACCGAACCCCAGATCGTCGGGATCCTCAAGGAACTCGACGCCGGCACGACCGCGACCGAGCTTGGCCAAGGGCGCCGCACGCTGTACTACCGACGAAACCCAAACCGCATGATACGGTGCTGATCGAACGGTCTTCCATTTGAGAGAACGAGCGGTCCACCTGGAGCCTGCCCATCAGGTCCGCGAAACCGATGGATGACCTCCTCCTGACCAGTGGTGCTGCTGACGAATACTGTTCCGCAGCTGGGGTTTGGATAGCACTTCGAGTTACCTCCATAGAAAGTCGTTCCGTAGAGGTTGCCGTCAAGTGCAGTTAATCCGACAAAAGGGGGTTCTCGCCGTCCTCGCCGCCTTGGAACCGGTAGATTGTCGAGTAACTACTCGACGTTAACCGGCTAGCGCGGAGCGGCAGCACTCCGTGCGGCGCGGTTTGCGCGTCCGAACATGCGGTCAGTATCGCGGATGCAATGAAACCGACGACAAGCGCGCCGCGTAGCATCATCGTTTATTCTCCTTGATTAGCGCCGTCGTGCCCCGGCGCGCGTCAGGACGAGTGTGGATGGCGGCGGTCACGGATGTGTAGATAACGTTGGCCGTGGAACCGTTTTCGCGCTCACGCCTTAACCGTCACGCTTATTGCGTGTCCGGCGGTAGGCCCGAAGGCTTTTGCTGCAGGAAGAACGCCTGCGAATAATCCGATGGGATCACGCTGAACGCGCGCGGCGTCTGGGAGAAATTGAAGGCGTCGCCGATGCTCGTAGCCCGCGTATCGGGCGCCTGCAACGGCTGCAAGTCCCAGTTCTGTTCGATGAACTTCAAGATGCTGGCCGTTTCGTATTGTGTATGCGATATGTAACCCGGCTGACTCGATGAGGTTTCTCGGGCGTACGGCGAGACAATCATCATTGGGACGCGGAACCCCAAGCCACCTTGACCGTCGAAGAACGCCGGCGACTCGTGATCGTAAAATCCGCCCCAATCGTCCCAAAGGATCACGATCGCGCTGCTCTTCCAGTACTTGCTCTGCCCGATCGCATTGACGATCGATGCCACCCACGACGGTCCGTAGTCGACGTCCTTACCCCCTTTGATTTCTTGCGGGTGATCGGAGTTATATGCGTCCGGCGTCACCCACGAGACCGCAGGAAGGTGTCCTTTCGAAATGTCGGTGAAGATCAGCTTGTCGTTGAACGTGACCTTCTTTCCCCACTCCGCACTATGCCGCACTGCTGAGATCGCGTCGAAGGCATTCCAGATTCCCGCGGTGTTTTTGTCCGGTATCACCTTCTCGGTGTAGTACTTCCATGGAATATTGGCTGCGTCGAGCCGATCGCGCAAGGTCTCGTACTGCGTGAAGCAGGGAAACGGACCTTCACCCGGCTCGTATTTTCCGTAGACCGTAATCAGCGAGGTCGTCGTTCCATACGGCGAGTCGCAACCCCATGGAAAGCCCGAGGGATCGTCTATGATGCTTTCTGTCGACGAAATCGCCGTACCGCCGGCGATCAAATCTTGGTGAGCGGTAAAGCTTCCACTTCCTTGGGTTTGGAACATGTGATCGGCCAAGACGTACTGCTCGGCGATATCCCAATACGGGACGATCTGCGCCGGATTCACGTACTGATAGGGGTGCAGGCACGAGATCTTGCCGCTGCCGGCCGGAATCGGATCGACGTCGAAGCCGTCCATGTTGGCGTTGTCGTAGTCGATTTGAACGTCGCCGTACCTGTGGCCGAAGTCGTCGCCAACGGCGAGATTCTTTTCGGCGAGCGGCACGCTCTCTCGCTGATAGATCGGGCACTGACTTTGCTCGGAGGGCGGAACGGCCTCGGCCTCTCCGGTCGTCGTTCCATCGGCTCCGGGAAAGGTTGCGAACAGATTATCGAAACTGCGATTCTCTTGAATCACGACGATGACGTGCTGGATCGGGCTGCTCCCGCTCGAGGCGCGCTTGGCCGGAATCGGCGCGTACGAGCCGTTCGCCGAGCCGCCGCCCGCGCACGCAGCGATTCCGCCCGCTGTCACGAGGAGAAGGATCAGCCCGCCGGCATTCCACCCTCGCATCAACTATTCCAATGAAGCCAAGACGTCGTCGGCATGTTCGTCGACGTTGACCTTCGGCCAAACCTTGACGATCTTGCCGTCGCCGCCGATCAAAAATGTGGAACGTGCAATGCCTTTGCTCTTCTTGCCGTACATATTCTTTTCGACGATCACCCCGAACGCATCGCAGAGCTTCGATTCGGTGTCGGCCAGCAACTCGAACGGAATCGAGAACTTCTCCTTGAAGCGCTGATGCGACTCGACCGAATCCCGGCTGACGCCCACGATCCGGGCTTTCTTTTTCTGAAACTGTGGGTAGAGATCGCGAAACTGCGAGGCTTCGCTGGTGCACCCCGGCGTATCGTCTTTGGGATAAAAATAGAGTATCAGAGGGCCGCCGAGCAGGTCGGTCGTCGTCAGCTGCGTCCCTCGATCGTCCAACAGCGTGACGGCGGGAAGCCGGTCGCCTTCACCAAGCAAGATTTCGCCCTTTCTCGAAGATTGTGAGGATGACTGCTCATCCGTTGGCCGTGCGCCTCGTCGAGCACCTGCGAGGCGGCCGGGAAATCCGCGTCCTCGAGTTCGCTTCCGGGGTCGGGCGTAACACCCAGGCGCTACGCGAAGCTGGCTTGGACGTCGTCACGATCGACGATCCCACGGCCGCCTCGGCGTCGCCGTTCGCGGGCATCCCCGGCGGGTTCGCAGCCGCGCTCTCGACTCACGGGCTGCTCCACGGCACGCCTGCGATCGTCGCCGGACACCTATCGCAGATCGCCCGGCTCCTGGCCAAGAACGCAATCCTCTACGCAACCTTCGGATCCGTCCGCGACGCGCGGTTCGGCCAAGGCGAGCGCATCGACGCCTCGACCTTCGCGTCGGCCGAAGGCGACGAGCGCGGCGTGCCCCACGCCTTCTTCGATCGCGACCAGTTGCAAGCGCTGCTCGATCCCCATTTTACGATCGAATCGTTGGAGGAGCACGACGCCGAAAAGGTCCACTGGTTCGCGGTCGCTACGGTATCATAAACGAAGCGATGAACGAGAAGATAAGGATCGTCGCGAGAACTCCGGCCGCGGTTACGTGATTGCGCGGGTGGTGGACGGGATGATGCGGATCCTTTCGCGTGACATGCTCGCGGCGACGATGATCGTACCAGACGACGGCAATCGCTACCAGGAGCAGCAGCGGAACGACCCAGCGCAGCAAAGGATGATACACGGCTGAACCTTAGGTCGCTCGCGAGGAGATGAGGTCCTGCATCGGACTCGAGGCATTAGCGTAGAGGCGCTTGGGCATGCGCCCAGCCAGAAAGGCTTGGCGGCCTGCAATCACTGCGTGCTTCATCGCGCGAGCCATCCGGACCGGATCGGCCGCCCCGGCGATTCCGGTGTTCATCAGCAGCCCGTCGACGCCCAGTTCCATAGCAATTGCAGCGTCGGAGGCAGTCCCGACCCCGGCGTCCACGATTACGGGAACCGTTGCGCGCTCTTTGATGATCCGGATCGAATAGGGGTTGCAGACTCCCAGGCCGCTGCCGATCGGAGCCGCCAGCGGCATGACCGCGGCGCAGCCGATCTCTTCGAGCTGCCTACACGCGATCGGATCGTCGCCGATGTACGGAAGAACCGTGAATCCGTCGGCGACGAGTTGCTCGGCTGCAGCCAGCGTCCCGCGGGTATCGGGATGCAGCGTCTGCGCGTCGCCGATCACCTCGAGTTTGATCAGATCCGTCGCCAGCAACTCGCGCGCTAAGTGTGCGGTCAAGATCGCGTCTTTAGCCGTGTAGCTACCCGCGGTATTCGGTAGAATGGTAAACCGCGTGCGGTCGATGTAATCGAGCATCGTCCGCCCCTGCCGGTCGTCGAGACCGATGCGCCGGATCGCCACCGTCACCATCGTCGCACCGCTGGCCGCATGCGCCGCCTGCATGACTTCCATCGAAGGATACTTTCCGGTTCCGACTATCAGGCGCGACGCAAGTTCCAGCGCGCCGATGCGCAGCGCATCATTTTCCACGTTAACCCCCCGCCACCGCGGTGATAATCTCGACGCGGTCGCCGTCGCGCAGACGATCGCTATCGTACTCGGCGCGCCGGACGACGCGATCGTTGCGAGCCACGGCGATGCCGGCGCGGGGCGAGCCCAGCAGGTCAAGCAGCGCGCTGACCGTCAGCTCGTCGGGCAGGTCGCGCAGCTGCCCGTTGATCGTTGCCTTCACACCCGGGTAGTTCGTTCCACGAGGGGCCAATCCGTGCCGGCGCGCGTAAGCGAGAAAGGGAGTATCTCCGGCGCGGGCTTGCCCTCAACGGCGTCGGCGGTCGTTCGCGCGGTTACCGGAGCGAGGAGAATGCCGTTCCGATAATGCCCGCATGCGAGAAAGAGGCCCTCAATTGGCGTCGGGCCGAGAAAAGGCAGTCCGTCGGGCGTGCCGGGCCGAAGGCCGGCCCAGGTCTCCGTCACCACGAACGAACCGAGCGACGGTGCTGCAGAAAGCGCGGCGTGTAAGAGCTCGTGAACTCCTCGTGCCGTGACGCGCTCGTCGAAACCCGCCGACTCCACGGTCGCGCCAACGAGTAGCCGCCCGTCGTCCCGCGGCACGAGGTAGGCGCCCGGCACCCATGTCGCATGGCGCACGAATTCATCGGGCGCCCCCAAGGCCAGCATCTCGCCCTTGATTGGCTCGATCGGCGGCACGCACCGGGCTGGAATGCCTGGCACGTGCGACGCCCAGGCGCCGCACGCGTTGACGATTGCGCCGGCCGCGACGAACCCGAGGTCGGTATGGACGCCAAGCACTCGGCGTTCGTCGCATTCCACGCGCAGCGCGGAACTTCGCTCGACGGCCACGCCGCGCGTTTGGCACGCACTTACCAGTGCGCGCCCAAGGCGGCGATTATCCACGCAACCTTCACCGCTCACGATCAGTCCGCCGGCCACGTGAGAACCGAGCCACGGTTCGGTGGAAAACAGCGACGAGCGGTCGAGCATCTCCGTCGCGACGTTGCGCGCCGCGAGTTCCTGCGCGTCGCTTTGCAGCCGATTCAGATCCGCCTCGTTGAAAGCGGTGTGCACGACACCGTCGAGGCACAGACGCGGATCGATGCCGCCCGCCGCCCGCACCCTCTCGACGAAACGCGGGTATTCGCGCAACGAGGAAACGCAGAAACCAAGCAACGCTTCATTGGCCACGCGCTCCGTATAAGGCGCCAGCATTCCGGCGCCGGCCCACGAGGCCGCGCGCCCCGGCTCGCCGCGATCGTACACGCGTACCGTCGCTCCGCGCTCGGCAAGCTCGAAGGCAATCGCGAGTCCGATGAGCCCGGCGCCAATCACGACGACGTCGCCGCCACGACTATCCATTGACATCAACCGTTTGACACGCCTCTGCGCAGTCCAGCTTTCCCGCAGCAGCGAGGCGCATGCTATGGTTCGATCGAGTGGAACCCACCACAGGAGGCTGGCTGGTATGTCGAAGCGGTCACTGATTGGCGTGCTGGTGGGGGAGTGACGAATATCGCCGCTGCCAACCTCTTGAACTTTCCGATCGGTGTTTACGTGATGACGACGACGGGCGTGCTCGATCTGCCGAGCGCCGTACGAAAGGCCGTCTATTTGGACGCGCTCCATGCGAATCCGGCGCTTTTCGCGCTCTCACTAATGACCTGGGCATTAACCTCGATCCTTGGAGGCTACGTCGCAGCGCGGATCGCCAGGGAAAACGAGATCATCGTGGGAGCGCTTTCATCGTGGACATGCATCGCCTTGGCCGCAAACTCCCTCGTTCAGGGGCTATCGGGGCAACCGATGTGGCAGTTTCTCGTGTGGCTCCCAGGGAGTCCGGTGCTGGGCGCTCTCGGCGGCTACGTTACGCGAACGACTCGCGGCAAGGGCGCGTAGCGCTCCGATAATTCGCGCGGGCCTGGTTATGGCGTCTTGCCTTGCCGGCGGGCTCTAGGTTTGATATAGTTGAACTAGTTCAATCATGCAACGAAAGACCCACCGCAAAAACTCCGAGTACCGCTCTTGGAATCTCCAGGACGCAAAGGCTCGCCTCTCTGAGGTCGTCGACCGGGCGTTGCTAGGCGAACCGCAGGTTATTCTCCGGCGCGGCGAGCCGGCCGTCATCGTGCTCCCGTTTTCGGACTATGAACGGCAGCGACTCCCACGCGAATCGCTCCTTTCGTTTTTCCAGCGATCGCCGTTGGCAGGAGTCGACTTGAATTTAGAGCGCTCTCGCGAAACGATTGAAAGCTTGCGCGACATTCGTTTATGAGCGGCTTCCTCTTCGATACGATGTCGATCTCCGAAATGACGAAGCCGCGACCCAATCGCGGCTTCGTCTCATGGCTCGATGCTATCGACGAAGACTCCATGTATATCAGCGTCCTGACCGTCGGCGAAATCCAGCAAGGCATCTCGCGCTTGGAGCGCGGTTCGCCTAAACGAGCCGCACTGGAGCGATGGCTAGTGTATGACCTGATCGCGCGCTTCGGCCGTCGCATTCTCCCATTCGATCTCGATGTCGCACGGCACTGGGGCAACACCGTAGCCTCAGCGCTCGACCGCGGAGTTATTTTGGGAATCGTCGATTCTCAGATCGCTGCTACTGCATCGCTCTTTGGTCTCAAGGTTGTAACCCGCAACTTGCGGCATTTTGTTCCGACGGGCGTCCCAACGGTGAATCCGTGGACGAGGTAAACTACATCCCAGTATAAACCGGACCCTCGCCGCCTTGCGGCGGAACCCAGGTGATGATCTGATAGGGATCGGCGATGTCGCAGGTCTTGCAGTGCACGCAGTTCGTGAAGTTTATCTGCAAGCGCCCCTCAAACTTGCCGTCGGTCTTTTCGAAAAGCGGCTCGTAGACCGCTGCGGGGCAGAAACTCCGGCACGGGTTGCCATATTCGACCGTACAGCGGTCTCTGCAGATGTTCGTATCGGCGACGATGAGGTGAGATGGCTGATTCTCTTCGTGCATCGTGCCGCTGTTGTACACGTCGGTCAGCTTGTCGAAGGTCAGCACGTTATCGATTTTCGCCCGTGGCGTTTGCTTCGGTTCCCAGCCCATCTTCTTCATCCGAGCGTATCCCGGCTCACCGGGGAGTTTATTGATGAAGCCGAATCCCGCGCCGCCGGTGACCGTCGCGAGCCCCGCATTGATCAAACCGGGCAACAAACCGTTATGGAAACCTTGGTGGAAGTTGCGCGCCGTGCGAAGCTCGGCGTAGGCCCACGATTCTTTGAAGCGGCGCTCGTACGACGCGAGCGTGGTGCTGTCGTAGGCTTCGGCCTGCAGCGCTTCCCAGAGCGTCTCTGCCGCGAGCATGCCAGACTTCATGCCCAGATGAATGCCTTTGAGACGCATGCCGTTCAAGAAGCCTGCCGAATCGCCGACTATCAGAAGACCGTCGGCATACGCGCGGGGCATCGCGAACAGGCCGCCCTCGGGAATCGCTTTGGCCCCATAGCGAATCAACGTGGCGCCGGCGAGCATGCGCGCGATGGCTGGATGCTCCTTCATGCGCTGTAGCTCGTTGTGCGGATCGGTCGT
>PMTY01000064.1 GCA_003167155.1 Candidatus Cybelea tumulisoli | reverse complement strand
TCCATGCAGAGCGCCATGGAGGTTGAATCCATCACTTCCAGTCCGAGCTGTAACACGTCCATGTAGTCGAGGCGCTCGAAGCGCGTGGCGAGCGGATCTTTTTTCGGATCGGCCGAGTAGATGCCGTCTACCTTCGTCGCCTTGAGGATCGCTTCGGCATCAACTTCCACCGCTCTTAGCGCGGCGGTCGTGTCCGTGGTGAAGTACGGGTTGCCCGTGCCACCCGCGAAAATGACGACGCGCCCCTTCTCCAAGTGACGAATCGCGCGCCGCCGAATATACGGCTCGGCGATCTGGTGCATCGCAATCGCGGTTTGGACGCGCGACGCCACACCCATGCGCTCGAGCGCGTCCTGCAGCGCCAGCGCGTTGATCACGGTCGCCAGCATCCCCATGTAATCGGCGGTCGGTCGATCCATGCCCGCCTCTTCGTGCACCTTTCCGCGCCAAATGTTGCCACCGCCGACGACGATCGCCACGGAGACGCCGTCGCGACTTACGTCGGCGATCTGCGCGGCCATGGCGTGCGTCGTGGTGACGTCAACGCTGTTCGAGCTGCCGGCGAATGCTTCACCTGAGATCTTCAACAGCACGCGAGAGTATCGCGGCCGGTCGCGTTCACTCACCGAGGGCGTATCTGGCGAATCGCCGGACCCGAATTCGCTCGCCGAGCGCTCCGATCGAGCGATGGATCAAGTCTCCGACGGTCACGCTATCGTCCTTCACGAAGGTTTGGTCGAGCAGGCAATGCTCTTCAAACCATTTGTTCAGCTTGCCGGCAACGATCTTCTCGCCGACCTCGGCGGACTTTCCCGCCGGTACGCCGGCTGCAAACTCCTCACGCAAACGATCCACGACCTCGGTCGGGACGCTCTCGCGATCGAGATACTGCGGCGACATCGCGGCGATATGCATGGCGATGTCGCGAGAAAGCTCCGAAAACCGCGGATTCCGAGCCACGAAATCGGTCTCGCTGTTGACCTCGACCAAGACTCCGATCTTCCCGCCGGCATGCACGTAGCTGGTGACGAGGCCCTCGTTGGCCACGCGTTCGGCCTTCTTTGCAGCCTGCGCCGCGCCGCGCTCGAGCAACAGGGTCTTGGCCCGATCTGCGTCGCCGGCGGCATCGAGCAGCGCTTTGCGGCAGTCCATCATCGGCGCGCTGGTCGCTTCCCGCAGCGCCTTGATCTCTTCGGCTTTGGGTTGATAGGAGATCAAAGCCCCGCCTCCGCCATCGTTACGGGAGCCTCGTCTTCGAACGCCTCCGGCGCCGCCTCGTAGTCGACTCGATCGTACGCACTCTCGCTCTCGGTCTTTCCCTCGATGATCGCATCGGCGATCTTGCCGACCATGAGCTTCACGGCGCGGATGGCATCGTCGTTACCCGGGATCGGATAATCGATCTCATCCGGATCGCAGTTGGTATCGATCACCGCAATAATTGGAATCTTCAGTTTGCGCGCTTCCAAAACGGCGATCCGTTCCTTCTTCGGATCGACGATGAAGAGCGCGTCGGGAAGCCGGTGCATATCCTTGATGCCGCCGAGAAAGCGCTCCAGCCGATTCATCTCGTCTTGCAGTACGGCTACTTCTTTTTTCGGCAGCCGTTCGAAGTCGCCCTGAAGCTTCATGTTCTCGAGCTCGCGCAGCCGCGCGATTCGTTTCTGGATCGTGGCAAAGTTGGTGAGCGTGCCGCCCAGCCAGCGCTGGTTGACGAAGAACGTGCCGGCACGTTCGGCCTCTTCGCGCACGACGTCGGCGGCCTGCTTCTTCGTTCCAACGAAAAGGATCACACGCCCCGCTCGAGCCATTTGCTTGACGGCTTCGTAGGTCTCTCGAAGTTTCTGTACGGTGAGCGCGAGGTCGATGATGTAGATGCCGTTGCGCTCTTGAAAGATGAACGGCTTCATCTTTGGGTTCCAGCGACGGGTTTGGTGGCCGAAGTGGACGCCCGCCTCCAAGAGCTCGCGCATGGTGACGACGGTCATAGGTTAACCTTTCTGGCTCCCGCCCGCCGCACATCCTGCGCTGACGGACCTCGATGGAGCCATGAACACCCCGCCTCCCTGCGAGGTGAAGTAAGGGACAGCCGCGCGATTATAGCACGCGGCCGTCTAGCCTTCTACCGCAAGACCCGGCCCGTCACCCCCAGGCTCTACGGCTGTGCTTCGTAGACCAGGTTGAACGGCGTCTCTGCCGCTCGCCGGAACTCAGAGAAGCCGGCTTGCAGCGCCACCTCGCGGATCCGGGCCTCGCCTGCCTGGGCACCGAGCGCCAGACCGCCCTCCTGGGCAAGCGAGGCCGGAGTGCAGAGCATGGTCGAGGCACCGTAAAATATCCGTCCGACCGGCGTGAGGTTCTCCTCGAGCGCGTCGCCCGCGAAGGGCTCGACGATCATCAGCGTTCCGTTGGGTTTTAAAGCGCCGTGCAGCCGCGAGAGCACGCCGACCGGATCGCCCATGTCGTGGACGCAATCGAAGCAGCAGACCAGGTCGAAGTCCCCGGCGGGCACGGCGTCGCCGTAGACGACCTCGAACTTGACGCGGTCGGCCAAGCCGGCCTGTCGTGCGGCTTCGCGTGCCGCAACGATCGAGGCCTCATGGTAATCGTAACCGGCGAACTGCGACATCGGATAGGCCTTAGCCATCAGAATCGTCGAGCTGCCGTAGCCGCAACCAACGTCGGCAACCTTTGCTCCGGTGCGGAGTTTCGCTTCGACGCCGTCGAGAGCGGGAAGCCAATCCGCCACCAGATGGCTCGCATAACCGTTGCGGAAGATACGATCGGTCGAGGCGTAAAGACGCGCATCGTGTTCGTGCCAGCCGACGCCGCGGCCGGTCTTAAAGGCTTGCGTGACCTTCGGTTCGTCGGCGAAGAGCGGCTGACCCATTCCAAAGAGAGCGCACATGTTCACCTCGCTCGCATCGTCGGCAAGCAAGGGTACGTGTTCGGCGGGCAAAGAGAATCGCCGCGAGTCCGGGTCGTAGAGAACGTAGCCCGCCGCGGCCTGATTTGCGAGCCATTCGCGGACGTACCGCTCGTGCGTCTCAGTCGCCATGGCGAGTTCTTGCGAAGTCTGCGGGCCGCCACCGGCCAGCGCCTTGTAGAGTCCCAGCTTGTCGCCGGTGATTACCGAGGCCGCCGTTATAACGCTGCCGACGTCCCGCAGAAAAAGCCCGATGGCCGCATGGAGTCTGTCGCTATCCAAAGATGGTGTCGTCGTAGTCATTGGTGGTCCTCCTCGTTGAGAGAGCATTTCCGTACGAGCATACGGAAGCAGGACGGGTCGTGCATCGGGAACTGTACGGAGGAACCGCCCAACGGCTCCGCAGCCCCCTCATCGGCCGAGAGGCGGCGATCGCCGAACTGCGCGGACTCTACGACCGCGCCTGCGCCGGAGCGGGCACCATCGGTCTCCTGTGGGGTGAGGCGGGCGTCGGAAAGACGCGTTTGCTCGACGAGTTTCGCGCCCTAGCAACCGCGGCCGGCGCGCGGGTGGGGTCGGCGACTTGCTTCCAAGACCTCTGCCCGCCATTTGCGCCTTTGCACGAGGCCTTTGCGGAGCTCTCGCTGCCCGCGCCGTTCGAGACGGAACCCGGCCACGTATCGCCAAACGAAGCCCAGGCCAAACGATATCGGGACTTTCTCGCGGCAGCCGCGGCGCTGGCAGCGTCACCGGCGCCGATGATACTCGCCATCGACGACTTACAATGGGCCGACTTTGCAACGCTCGCGTTTCTGGCATTTCTCGCGCGCCGGCTCGAGGGCGCGCGCGTCGTGGTGCTCGCCGGCGTTCGTTCCGAGCACCTCGAGCTCGATCACCTGCGCCTCGAAGCCCTCGATAAGATGCAGCAGCACGGCGCGCGACGGTTAGACGTACCGCCTCTGGGCGATGAAGCGATGCGTCTGCTCGTATCGACGCTTTGGCCCGGCGAGGCTCCCCCACCCTGGGCGATCGAGCGAGTCTGTGCCCTCGCCGAAGGCAAACCCTACTTCGCCGAAGAGCTCGTGAACAGCGCGGTTATCGCCGGCGACGCGCCGCGATTCGAAGCGGTCCCATTAAGCATTCGCGCGGGCGTGCTCGCGCGATTCGAGCAGCTCCCTAAGGAGGCTCGAGCCGCGCTGCTGCGCGCGTCGGTCATCGGCCGAAACTTCGATCCCCTGCTGCTCCAACGACTGGCGAACACCACCAATGAGGGCGTAACGGCAACGCTGGTACGGGCGCGCGAGCTGCAGCTGGTGCGCGAAGTCGGCGGCGCCGGTGCGTTCTCGTTCCGCCATGCCATCACGCGCGAGATTCTTTATCGCGAGTTGCCGGCGTTTGCAGCCCGCGCAATTCATCGCGAGCTGGCCGGTCTGCTCGAGAGCGGCGAGTTCCCAACGGAGGTCGCCGACGTGGCGCACCATTGGAGCGCGGCGGGCGATCGTTCCCGCGCGACGCAAGCGCTCGAGCTGGTCGGCGATCGCGCATTCGCGCGTCACGCGCATGCCGATGCGGAGGCGGCATACCGCGGCGCTGCAGCCGCGCGCGCCGCGACGGACCCGACCTATCCGGAGTTATGCGATAAGCTCCACCGCGCGCTCTCGATTAGCGGGAACCTGACCGAGGCGTGCGCGATGGCCCAGCGCGCCGTCGACGGATACGCCGCCGCAGGCGATCCGGAACGAGCGGGAGCGCTTTCGATTCGCCTCGCGCGCCGTTACTTCGAAGCGGGGCGTCCCGCCGATGCGAACGAAGCCGCGCATCTCGCGCTGCGCCTCTGCCAAGAGCGAGGCTCGATCGCCTACGACTCACGCGTTACGCTTGCTCACTTCGCGGCGCTTCAGGGAAAGTTCTGCGAAGCCGGCGAGCAGCTCGCTGCGGCCGAGTTGGTTGCAGGGCATCGTACAGAAAACGAACGCCGCAACTTTTATACCGTTCGCGCCGTCACGCGTGCGGCATCGGGTCAGCTGCCTGGCGCGTTCGAGGATCACGAGCACGCCATCGCCATCTCTCGCGAACTCGGCGACCCCGAACAGGTAGCCTGGGCATTAAGTAACTACGGCAGCCGCGCGATTGCCGCAGGCCACACGGCGCGAGCGCTGGGCGCCTACCGTGAAGCGATCGAAAAGGCTCCCCCCAGCGAGTTCGGCAAGGTCGGTACGATAGCGGCCCAGGGTTTAGCCTACACGTACATGCTCGCCGGAGATCTCGTCGAAGCCCGCCTCGCGCACGAGTGCGGCCGCCAATCTTCGGCGTCAAGCGCGCACGCCCAGATTGGAGCGATCGTAACCGGGCTGCGCTTAGCCTACCTCGGAGGCGAACCGCTCGTACCGGATCCTCCGGGAAGCAGCGAGGCGGTCGCGACGGCCTTCAGCTCTGGTGAGACGCAAGAGATCGGGCTGCTCGCCGGCTGCCTATCGGCGCAGTACGATGCCGCCGGCCGGCAAAACGATGCGGCCGCGCTTCGCACGCGAGCGTTGGCCACGCTGACCTCCGTGGATCTCTCCCTTTGGTTGCTCGATCAGCTCGCGTCGAGCGACGATGTCGCCGAGCGTCGCAGAGCGCGCGCACTCTTGGCCGAAGCGGCCGCCGATGCGGACTATCTCGCCGCGCGCGCTCATCTCGTTCTTTTCGACGCTCGCATCGCGCGCCGCGAACGCAAAACCGAGAAGGCAAAGCGGCTGGCCTTGGAGGCTGCGACCCGTTTCGAGGCAATCGGCTGGCCCTGGGAGCGCGCCGCTGCGCTGGAGGTCGCCGGCCGGTACGCCGAGGCCGCCGCGATCTACGAACGTCACGGCTACATTCGCCAGCAGCGGGAGCTCGAAGTGAAGCGCCGCCGGGCGCGCCACCGGGCGGGCTCCAGCCGCCTGACGCAACGCGAGTTGGAGGTGGTTGCGCTGGCTGCCGATGGAATGACCAATCGCGAAATCGCTACGGCACTCTTTATCAGCGAACGCACCGTCGAAACGCACATCGCCGCGATCTTCGACCGCTTCGATTTCAACTCGCGCCGCCAACTCGCCGCGCTCGTCCCCGATTCGGCATCCTAGGAGGCACAAGACCTTTTCTGCGCGATACCGAAAGCCGCGCGGCATGCGCTGGGTGGTTACGGGGGGCTTGGGCTTTATCGGCTCGCACTTCATTCGCCTTGCGCTGCAAGAACGTCCCGGCCTCGAGGTCGTCAATCTCGACGCGATGACCTACGCCGGAAACCCGGCGAACCTCTCCGACCTCGACCAGTCGCCCCGTTACCGCTTTCTGCGCGGCGATATCTGCGATCCGGCGGCCGTAAACGAGGCGATCGGTGCCAAGGCCGACGCCGTTGTAAACTTCGCGGCCGAGACCCACGTCGACCGCTCGATCGTCAATCCCGAGGTCTTCCTGCGCACCGATACCCTGGGCATGCAGGTCCTCCTCGAGGCCGTCCGCCGAGGCCGGGTCTCGCGCCTCGTGCAGGTCTCGACCGACGAAGTTTACGGCGAGGTCGCCCAAGGCGAGTCGACCGAGAGCGACCCGGTGCGGCCGCGCAGCCCCTATGCCGCCAGCAAGGCTGCGGCCGACTTGCTGGCGCTGGCCTATCACGCGACCTATGGAGTCCCGGTGCTGATCACGCGCGGGAGCAATACCTACGGCCCAAATCAGTATCCCGAAAAGATCGTACCGCTCTTCATTACGAACTTGATCGACGATCGCCGCGTACCGGTCTACGGCGACGGGTTACAAATTCGCAACTGGCTCTTCGTCCAAGACCACGCGCGCGCGGTTCTTCACGTCCTCGAGCACGGCGCGGCCGGCAACGTCTACAACGCCGGCGGTGGATCGTCGCTGACCAACATCGAGCTGACCCGCGTACTGGTCGGCGCGTGCGGGCGTTCGATGGAGCGTCACGTCGAACACGTCGCCGACCGGCTCGGCCACGATCGCCGATACGCACTCGATTCTTCGCGGCTGCACTCTCTGGGCTGGAGACCGCAGATGCGCTTTGACGAGGGCATTGCCGCCACGATTGCGTGGTACCGCGCCAACGAAGCCTGGTGGCGCCCGTTGAAGGCCGAGCATGCACCGGCCTGACGCGCCAAAGGCTCCCAAGGGAATTATCTTGGCAGGCGGGCTCGGCACGCGGTTACGGCCACTGACGAAAGTGACCAACAAACATCTGCTGCCGGTTTACGACAAGCCGATGATCTATTACCCGCTAGAGACGCTCTGCTCGGCCGGCATCGTCGAGATCATGATCGTGACCGGTGGAAACTCGGCGGGCGAGTTTCTCCGGCTCCTCGGCAACGGTGCGGAGTTTGGACTGCGCGATATTTACTATACCTATCAGGAAGGCGAAGGGGGCATCGCCGACGCGCTACGCCTGTGCGAGCATTTTGCCGAAGGCGGCCCGATCGTGGTCGTGCTCGGTGACAATATCCTTCAAGAGAACATCGCGCCCTACGTTGCCAAGTTTCGCGAGCAGGGCGGCGGCGCTCGCATCCTCCTCAAAGAGGTCGAGGACGCATCGCGCTTCGGCGTACCGGCCTTCGACGGTGAGCGCATCGCTGCGATCGAAGAAAAACCCGCGCAGCCGAAGAGTTCCTATGCGGTTACGGGTGTCTATTTTTACGACGCTCGGGTCTTCGAGTACATTCGCGCGCTATCGCCCTCGGCGCGCGGCGAGTTTGAGATCACCGACGTCAACAACCGTTATCTGCAAGAGGGTAAGCTGTGCTACGACGTCATGAAAGGCTGGTGGAGCGACGCCGGCACGTTCGAAAGCCTATTCCGCGCGAACCAGCTCGTTGCGCAGGAACGCAAACGACGCTCCTAGGCGTGGTGAACGGGAATGGATAGGGCCAACGCGACGACGACGAGCACGCTGGCGAGCGCGCCGCGGAACCAGCGCTCCGGCAAACGTGTGACGAAATGCGATCCGACGAAAACGCCGGGAATCGATCCGAGGAGAAGCGACCCGGCAATTGAGGGATTGACGTCGCCGAGCTTCCAGTGGCCTATCAAAGACGGCACGAGCACGACGACTGCAAACGCGAGGTCGGTTCCGACCAAACGCCGCAACGCCACGACCGGCGCAACCAGCAGCAGGAGCGGCAGCGTCAGCGAGCCGGCGCCGATCGACGTAATGCTGACGGTGAGTCCGACGAAGAAGCCAATCGCGGCAAGGCGCAACGTTGGAAGCTCCGTGCCAGTTTGGTCGGACTGATCGCGGCCAAGCCGCCGATTAAAGATGATTCCAGCGGCAGAGACCACGAGAGCGGCGGCGACTGCCAACCGCAGAATGCTTTCCAGCTGATGGATGTCGAGCACTTTGTGCAGTTGCGCGCTGAGGATCACGCCGATGATTGCCGCCGGGAATCCGCCAAGGGAGAGACGCCAGAGTACCGAGACCTGCACGGTCCGTTTCTGAACGTGCGCGATCATCGCAACGAGCCTGGTGCCTAAGGCGAAGAGCAGGTCGGAACCGATTGCCTTCGAGGTCGAAATGCCGAGGAAGATCAGGAGCGGCGTTGTGATGGCACCGGCCCCGACGCCGCTGTACGCCGTGCAGGCGCCGACGACGAACCCAACGACGACGTAACTAAGGTTCAACGGCTCCACTCCTCCAGACAAACCACGAAGCAGATCACGACAAAACTCCCATAAGTAAGGCCTTTCCAGCGACCAGGGTTATCATTCTACGACCTCCGGGGCCGGTCCCCGTCCCCCGGAGGCGCTTGGCGCGGCCTCCGAAGAACCGGCGTGCGCAATCTCCTGGAAGATCTCGAAACGGTGCACCGGAACGTCGCGCGGCGCCTCGATGCCGAGCTTCACTTGGTCGCCGTCGAAGCCCACGACGATTACGCGAATCGCATCGCCGATCATAATCGATTGATTGGTCTTACGGCTGAGCACTAGCATCGATGCCCTCCTTGGCTTGGCGCCGTGCTTCGCGCGGCTCGATTCCCGCGCCTTTATGCCGCTTAACGCTAAGCCCTAGCAGCTTCGCGCGACGCTTCGATCAGGATCTCCGCAACCTCCGGCCGCGAGAACTCCTGAGGCGGAAGCTGCCCGGCACGCAGCATCTCGCGCACTTGCGTGCCGCTGAGTGCCACGTGGTGAGTCGGATCGTGGCTGCAGGTCTTCTGCGAGCCCATTCCTTCACAGCGCAGGCAGTAGAAGCTGTTTTCGAACTTGAGCGGGATGATACCCAACTCTTCGGGGGTGAAGTTGTCGAACATCTTCTGCGCGTCGTACGTTCCGTAGTAGCTTCCTACGCCGGCGTGATCGCGGCCCACGATGAAGTGCGTGCAGCCGTGGTTCTTCCGCATGATCGCATGAAAGATCGCCTCGCGCGGCCCTGCGTAACGCATCGCCGCCTTGAGCGTGCTCAGCAGGACGCGGTTGGACGGATAATAGTTCTCGATCAGCGTCCGGTAACAGCGCATGCGCACGTCGGCGGGAATGTCGTCGCTCTTCGTCTCGCCCACCAGCGGGTGGAGCAACAGTCCGTCAACGATCTCCATCGCGCATTTCTGAATGTACTCGTGAGCCCGGTGAACCGGATTGCGCGTCTGGAAGCCGACAATCGTCTTCCAACCGCGACGCTCGAACTCGGCGCGGCATTCGCTGGGAGAGAGGTTCTCTGGATCGCTTGCGCTCGCCAACACGCTGACGGGCCCGCTTACCAGCACATCTTTGCGCTCATAGAGCGCGGCGACGCCTGGGTGCTTCTCCTCTTCGGTTAAGTAAACGTTGCGCGCTTCGCGCTGCTTGTCGTAGTCGAAGACCTCCTCGACGTCCATAACGCCGCGAAGCGTCCCATCACCGTCGTAGAGTGCCACGCGCGAGCCCACACTGGGCGCCTCTTCGCGAGTCACTCCTAAGACGACCGGGATGCTCCAGGCCAATCCGTTCGCCAATCGCATCCGCTCGACGACGCTCTCGTAATCCTTCCGAGACATGAAGCCTTCTAGCGGGCTGAGCGCGCCGTTGGCGATCAGGGCAAGATCGTTGAGCTCTCGACCGGTAACCGTAAGGCTGCGCAGCCCTTTGCTCTCCTCGCGCAACGCGCGCTCGGCTTCTGGAGAATCGACGGTTCGATTGACGAGTTTGCCGCCGTGTGGGGCGATCATGACGCCACCTTCGCGCCGGCCGGCACAAGACCGCGCCGTTCGAGTTCGGCTAGGATTTTCGACACGCTCTCCTCTACCGCTTCGATTTCGCTGTCGACGATCACGTCGGGATTCTCGGGAGCTTCGTACGGATCGGAGACGCCCGTGAAGTGTTGGATCTCGCCGGCGATCGCCTTGGCATAAAGACCTTTCACGTCGCGGCGTGTGAGCTCGTTCAAGGAACAGCGCACGTAGACTTCAACGAACTGGCCGCTACCGATGCGCTGACGCGCCTCGGCCCTTGCCAGCGCATACGGGGAAATGGCGGCGGTGATCACGGCGGCGCCGTGCTTGACGAGCAGCGAGGCGACGAACGAGATTCGACCGATATTGATATCGCGGTCTTCTCGGCTAAATCCGAGTCCCTTAGAGAGATGGGTCCGGACTTCGTCGCCGTCGAGCACTTCGACGTTGGAGCCGCGAGCGCTCAGCTCCGGCCCAAGCCGTTCCGCAATAGTACTCTTGCCGGCACCGGAAAGACCGGTGAGCCACACGGTGAATCCCTGGTTCAACTGGATTTCCTTTCTGGGAGGTTAACTATAGTAACCTCGGTTGCTTTTTTCGCATCCCATAGTTTTGGGTCCGCCGGCTGCGGACCTTTTCGCTAGGGCGCTCTAACCGAAAACTGCGCCGCGTGCAAGCGAGCGTAGGCGCCACCCTTCGCGAGCAGCTCGTCGTGCGTCCCGACCTCAACGACGCGACCAGCTTCGACGTAGAGTACCTTATGCGCCCGCCGGACCGTCGAGAGACGGTGGGCAATCATCAACGTCGTGCGCCCGGGCAATAAGCGATCGAGGGCCTCCTCGATCAGAGCCTCGGAATGCGTATCGAGGGAGCTCGTAGCCTCGTCGAGGATAAGGATCCGCGGATTTCGCACCATCGCCCGCGCAATGGCAATCCGCTGGCGCTCGCCGCCGGAAAGCCGCATGCCTCGCTCGCCGACCTCGGTGGCATAACCGTCAGGAAAAGCGCGTACGAACTCTTCGACGTTTGCATCGCGTGCCGCGGCGTAAACTTCTTCATCGCTTGCCTCGAGACGTCCGTAACGAATGTTTTCGAGAATCGAGCCGCGGAAGAGCTGCACGTCTTGCGGCACGATGGCAATGGCGCGGCGCAGGTCGGAGAGCCGCACGTCGGCGATATCGGCGCCGTCGAGCCGGACGCTCCCCTCTTGCGGCTGGTAAAAGCGCGGAACTAAGTTTACGATCGTGGTCTTGCCCGCGCCCGAGGGGCCCACCAGCGCGACGATCTCGCCCGCTGCAATCGATGCGTTGATGTTATTGAGCGCCGGCGCTTCGTCCGCTCCGTAGCGGAACGTCACGTCGACGTAATCGAGTTGCCCGCGAACGCTGGGCATCGCGATCGCACCTGGATGATCGCGCACCTCGATGGGAAGGTCCAGCACCTCAAACACACGCCCGGCGCCGACGATCGCCTTACTGATGTCCCCAAAAAATGCCGCCACGCGATTCATCGGATTCATTAAGTTGACGAGCAGTCCCCAAAACATGAAGACGCGCCCAGTGTCGAGCCGGCCGACCAAAACCTCGCGTACCGAGAGCCACATGATCGCTACGACCGCCGCTACCATGATCGTCGAGACGACCAGAGGCTGCGTCTGAATGAACTGCGTCAGCTTCATGTAGGCGCCGAAGAAATCTTCATTTCTAGTTCGAAAGCGGTCGACTTCGAAGTCCTCTCTCCCAAACGATTTAACCACTCGCTGGCCTTGCAGAACCTCGGAGAGGTTTGCCGTGAGATCGGCGATCCGCCGCTGCGCCACGTGGGTGCTCGCCGAGATCAGCCGCTGAAATTTGGAAACGGCAAAAGAGACGATTGGAGCGACGAGCACGAGCGAGAGCGTCAAGAGCCAATCCAGATAGATCATCGTTACGAACGACGAGATGAAGGTCGCCAGCGCGACGACGAGCTGCGGGACTGAGACGCTCACGGCGTCGATCATCATTTGAAGATCGGTTGAGAATCGCGCGATCAGCTCTCCGGGGCGCCATTTGGCGAACTCACCGAGCGGCAAGTTCAGCAAGCGCGCGAAAAGGCGGACGCGCAGGCGCGCCACCAAGTTCTGGCCGCTCCAGGCCGTCATATACGTCTGGCCGTAGATCGCGGCGTTTGCCAGCACGAGCGCGGCCGACGTTAGGCCCAAGGCGAGATAGAGCGCCGGTAAGTTGGGAGCATGGCCCCGCGCGGGAATAAGCACGTCGTTGATGATGATGCGAAACGAGAGCGGAGGAACGATCGAGAGAACGCCGGCCAAGACTCCCATAGCCATCGCAACGCCGAGGCGCGAGTAGTACGGGCGGGCCTCACGGGCCAGACGGTAGAGAATCGAGCGGGAATTCATCCGCAGAAGGGGCTTGCCGCCGCCGCGCAGTGAAACCTCCCGCCGCGCGGCACGGTACGTGGGGGTGCATGACCCAGGAGGATCGCACGACTTACATGGACTGTTACTTCCACTCCAACGTTCCGTCGGTTGCGCCGTGCATCGAGTGCGGGAAGTCAATCTGCGCGACCTGCCGCGACCAAAGCGGCGGCTGCCCCAGTTGTCGTCTCGCTGCGAAGGTCGAGGCGGCGACGGCAACGCGCCAACAAATTCCAGGACAGGTTCCACCGCGCCCGGCGCCTGCGAGCGTCCGTGGTACGGCTACCATCGTCGCACCCTCGGATCCCGCGGAGTCGCGCGCCTTGGTCGCGCTCGGTTACCCGCTCTGGCCGCTCGCACTCATTTCGCTCCTGGATCGCAAGCAAACTCGAGGTCTGCGACGCCAAGCGTTTCAGGCACTTGGATTCAACGTCGGCTTCTTTGGTTTTTGGGCGCTCCTCTCGCTCGTCGCGCAACTGCCGTTTCTCGGCATCTCCGCAATGGTGCTCGTGCCGCTGCTCGCCCCGCTCTTCTTAGTCGCGAGCGTCTACTACGGCATCAAGACGTGGAACGGCGACGACGTCCGGGTTCCGGTCGTTACGAGTTGGCTGGACGAACGCATGCCTCACGGCGATACGAACGCGCGATAGCGCGTGAGAAAAGCCCGCGCGGCAACGGCGTGGTCGACGACTGGTTGCGGATAGGCATCCCGCTCGAAGAGCGATAGCGAAAGCTGAGGCGAATCGTCCGCGCGGCCGTGCCAGGCCTCGCGCGGGATGTGGCGCAACTCTGGAATCCAGCGCCGCGCGTAGGTGCCGTCGGGATCGTATCGCCGCCGTTGCCGCTCGGGATTATAGATTCTTGGAAACTGCGCCATGTCGGCGCCGACGCCCGCGATCCACTGCCAGTTCCCCGTGGCCAGCGCCGGATCGTCCTCGACGAGCGAGCGATCCCATTCCTCCAGGCCCACGCGCCAATCCACCGACAGATCGAAGCACAGGAAAGAGGCTGCCACCGCTCGGACGTGTGGGTGCATCCACCCCGTTTGATGCAGTTGGCGGATGCCGGCGTCGACGAACGGGTAGCCGGTCTTGCCGGCGCGCCACGCGTCGAGCGCCGGATGATCTTGCGCCAGCGCAAATCCTTGCATCTTCTCTTGTAGCGCCTCGTGGGCCGCGCCCGGATAGAACCACGACAGCTGCAAGAAGAAATCGCGGCGCGCGAGCGCGCGCAGAAAGAGTCTCAACGAAGCGCGCTGTTCGCCGAGCGAAAACGGATCGCCGAGGCGTTCGCGCACTCGGCGCGCAATCGTTCGCGCCGAAATTGTTCCGAACGATATATGCGCCGAGAGTTGCGACGTCGCGTTCTCCGATGGAATCGCGCCTGCGGCGCCGTACTGCGCGGCGCGATCCTCCAGGAAACGCTCCAAGAGAACGCGAGCCACCTGCGGGCTCGCCGCGGCACCCTCGTCGTTCGATCCAAACTCGTCGGGTTGCGGCAACGCTTGGCCTCCCGCCTCGCTCGAGATAAAACGCAGCAAGAGCGGATTCTCATAGGAAGCGATTCCGAGTTTCCACCAGCGTTCGAAGTACGGCGCGAATGCACGATAGCCGGCGCCCTCCGCGCCGCGTGCCGCGGCGCTCTCCTCGGGCGGAATCACTGGAGCGTCGTGCACGAGCAGCGCGGCAAGACCGGCCTCTTCCAGCTCGGACTGCAGCCGCCGATCGTCCCGGATTCCCTGCGCGTGATACGAGGCACTCCACGCCGCCCCGTCCGCGCCGGTTGCCCGAGCGATTTCAGCGATGATCTTACCCGGCGATCCGCGGCGAACCATCAGCGGGCTTCCCATTTCTCGCAGTTCCGCGGCCAGTGCGCCAACGGCGGAGCAAAAGAAGGCGGCCCGGCGCGGTGAGGCTTTCAAGCGCGACGCGAGCCCGTCGTCAATAACGATTATCGGAAGAACGACACCGTGCGAAGCCGCGGCCGCTAAGCCGGCATGATCTTCGAGGCGCAGGTCGGTTGAAAAGCGATAGATGAACGGCCTTTCCGCCATGGGGCCGACTTCGGTCGCGCCGCCAGCTTCCCCCGGGACGGGGCTCCTAGCCGCTCTAGCGCGCTCGCATCACCGCATTGCAGAGGGCCGCATCGAGCGATGGCCGCCCAGCGTGCTTGACGACCGTGCATCGCGTGGGCTTGCCCCGTGCGTCAAGCCTTACCTCGAACGTTATCGTTGGACGAGCGGCTTGCGCGCCGGCGAACGCCAGCGATTCCGCGCGATGCTCGCGTTGCGGAATCGTCTGCGTGCTGAGCTCCGCAACGGTTCTTACGTCCGGTGCCGATACGCTGTGGAGGACGACGGGAGCGTGCCGCTGCGTGCCAAGGATCGCGACGATGAACGCCGCCGCGGCTGCCAGGCCCGTGCCCCATCTCCAGGCGCGGCGCCGGCTCGGGACGCGTGCGAGGGCTCTGCGCACGTCGGGCTGCCACCGCTCCCGATCGCGCGCTTGCACGACGAGGTTGATGACCCGCTCGATCTCGCGTTCGCCGCCAATCTGCGCAAGGCAGCGGCGGCACGTGGAGAGATGTTCTCTATAGGCGTGACGTTCTTCGTCGCCGGCCTCTCCGAGAGCGATCGCACCGGCCAGTATCTCGGCCGCGGCGCAGTTTGAAGTATTCACGAGATCGAATCCTCATTCATTACGTGGCGCAACGTTTTCATTGCGCGGCAGACACGCTGCCGAACGGCATCCGCGCTGATGCCGAGAATTTGCGCGGCCTCTGACGACGAGTACCCGGCATAGCTCGTCATGAGGAGCGCAGCCGTTTGTTCCACCGGCAAACGCGCGAGCGCTGCCTGCAAATCGACCGACTCGGCTCCGTGCTCGTCGACCCGCCACGCGCTGCGATCGAGGTCGCGATCGAGCGGAAGCACGTGCAGGATCTTTCGGCGACGCATGAACGAGATCGCGGCGTTGGTCGCGGCGCGATAGAGCCAGCCAACCCGTAGCTCCCGGGCCGGATCGGCCTGTAACGTGCGATACGCAGAAAGAAAAACGTCTTGCGTCAGATCGAGCGCGACCTCCGCGTCACCCACCATACGGCGAAGGTAGCGTGCGAGCTTGGTTTGGTGCTCGGTCACGAGTACTTCCGTTCGCCTTTGCGCGATCGCCGTTCGATCCGTCGCAACCCAGGTTTCCAAAGTGCTTCTCATTGCGGAGCTCGCGAGGCCCTCCCCTACCCTGGACAACGGCGAGAGGCCGCCGCTTGTGACCTCATCCGCCGATTTCGGAGAAGGCCCGCATTCGCGAGGCGGTCTCGCCGAGGCGCAGGTGATGGCGCGCGGGTTTGATGAGCATGGCCGAGCCCAAAAGACCGGCCAGCTCTTCCATACTCGCGCCGGCTCGCAACGGGGTTCGCAGATCGAGCGCGTGGTCGCCGAAGAGACAGAGCCGCAGGCGGCCGTCGGCCGTCAGGCGCACGCGGTTGCAGGTGCCGCAATAGTCGTGCGAGAGCGGGCTGATGACGCCGACCGCGCCCAATGCGCCGGGAAAGGCGAAATATCGTGCGGGACCGTTGCCATGCGGGCCCGGCACCGCTTCCAGTTGCGCCCCAGCCGAGATGCGTTCCAAGATTTCGTCGGACGAAACGTACGCATCGCGCTGCAGCTCGAGATTCTCGTGCACCGGCATCACTTCAATGAAGCGCACGAAGATCGGCCGATCTTTCGTTAGCATCGCGAACTCGATCAGCTCGTCGTCGTTCTGCCCGCGCATGATCACGCAGTTCAACTTAACCGGAGCCAGCCCGGCACGGATTGCCGCGTCGAGACCGCGCAGCACCAGATCCAAGCCGGGCCGCCGCGCGATGGTTTCGAAGCGATCGGGGCGCAACGTATCGAGCGAAAGGTTAACGCGGCGCAATCCCGCCGCGGCCAGCGCACCAATCTGTTCTTCCAAGAGCAGTCCGTTGGTAGAGAGTGCGATGTCCTCGATGCCGGGGATCGCCGCGAGCGCGGCCACCAGCCGGCTCAACTCGCGCCTGATCAGCGGCTCGCCGCCGGTTAGACGAATGCTTCGTACGCCTACGCTCGCCGCGGCGCGCACGATCTCGGCGATCTCCTCATAGCTGAGAATCTCGTCGCGCCCAAGCCACGCCAGCCCCGATTCCGGCATGCAGTAGACGCAGCGCAGATTGCACTTATCCGTAACCGATACGCGTAAATACGTGATCGGCCGGCTGAATTCGTCAACCAGCGAGATCGCCGGAGAAGTCCTAGTTGCCTGCAAAGATATCATCCGATAGAACCGGATTGAGCTTATAATCGTCGATCGTTGAGCTGATGTCGGCAACGTAGCCCGGCTCGCTGACGTGCCCGGTTTGCGACGCCACCACGACGTTGCCGCCCTGGTGGCCGTAGTGATTGGTCATCTCCGCGTTACCACCGTTATAATAGTTCCACCGCAGCGATGTAACCGTTGCCGCGCGATCGTCTGCCGTTGCGTCGATATGCTCGACGTTTCCCCGTTTGCGCGGTACCAGCCGGAACGTGGTCGTTGCGCCGTCGTCGGAGACGAGGGTAACCGTATAAAGATCGCGCCATCTCGAGGGTGGCTCGATATGCGCGTACAGCTTGTCGAACTGCTGCGCGATCAGGGGAACGCCGCTCGTGAACGTGACCTTGTACTTATCGGGTTGCTTGTAGTAATACGTTCCGGCGAGATCCGCCGACAGGAACGGAAACGATTTCATGGTTACGTGAGCCCGCAGGGTCGCGGTGAACGCGCGAAGGTTTGGGTTGAGCGAGGCCATGCGGTCGAGCAAACCGCCTGGGGAGGCGGCCGGGCCGGGCGCCGCGGCGCATAAGAGGGCGGCCAAGAGGCCCGCGATCGGAGTGGTGAAACGCTTCATCTAATCGAGCATACCCGAGGGCGAGGTTAAAAAGGGTTGAAGCGCCATTGAAATCTCGCCGCGGACCTCCTCGCTTGGTTCCACGGTCGACTGTCCGCGCAATGCCGCCAGCGCGGCCGGCGACCCGATTCGGCCCAGCGCCCAGGCCGCATGTCCGCGCACCATCGGGTGGGGGTCGCCGCACAGGCTCTCGGCCAAGGGCCCGACCGTCGACCGGTCGAGAGCGTTCCCAAGGGCCACGGCCGCGTTGCGCCGCAGCACGGCAGCGCCCCGCCAGCCCATTGCCGTCTCCCGGAAACGCTTCTTGAACGCGCTGCTGCGCAGCCGCAGCAAGTCGACCAATGCCGGGCTGCCGGCTTCCGGGTTGACTGGCGCCCATTCGGCGGCGCCAAGGGGGCCCGCCTCGCGCGTCGGGGGGCAGACGAGCTGGCAGATATCGCAGCCCCAGACCCAGTCGCCGATCAGCGGCCGCATCGCCGCCGGAATCCCGTCGGTGCGCTGGGTCAGGTCCGAGATGCAGCGGTTCGCGTCGATCGTGTAGTCGCCGCGCAACGCCTGGGTCGGACAGGCCTCGACGCAGCGCGCGCAACTGCCGCAGCTCTTGGCAATCGCTTCGTCGGGCGGCAGTTCCAGCGAGGTGACGACTTCCCCCAGAAAGACGAACGACCCCAATCCGGGTGAAATTAGGTTTGTGTGCTTGCCGATCCAGCCGAGGCCGGCACGCGCCGCCAGTGCCCGTTCGGCCAAAGGGCGCGTGTCGCAGGCGACCGTCGTCACCCGCTTACCGACCGCCTCATCGATCGTGTGCGCGACGCCGTCGAGCAGCCTGCGCAAGCGCCGATGGTAGTCAGCCGACCAGGCGTAGTTCGAAACCCGGCCGCGCAGCGGTCCAGCACGCGCGGCTGCAGTAGCATAGGGAAGCGCGACGCAAACGACGCTGCGCGCTCCGTCGCACAGCTCGCCGGGATCGGTCGCGCGCCGGGCATACTCGTCGTCATAGCTCCAGCAAAGAAAGTCTTTACGAGCGAAAGCCGCTTGCATTCGCCGCCGCGATTCTTCATCCGCGCGCGCGCTCGTAACGCGAACCGCGCCGGCGCCCAGTTCGAGCGCCGTGCGGACTGCCAGTTGCTTTATCGCTTCGCTCACAACGTCGCCAGCGGCCCCGGTCTTCCTTGCGGGAATGCCTCGTCGATCGCCACGATGTCGTCGGCGTCGAGTGTAAGCGATCCCGCTGCAGCGTTCTCTTCGACGTGGGCCACCTGCGCGGCTTTTGGAATTGCAAAGACGTTCTGCTCTCGGGTAAGAAATGCAAGAGCCACTTGCCGGGGCGTCGCGCCGTGCTTGCGTGCGACGCTTTCGAGGACGCTGCGCCCCTTTGCCGTGCGCAAGAAGCCGCCGCGGCCAAAGGGCGTGTAAGCCACAATCGCGATTCCGCGTTGACGCGCAGCCGGAATCAGCTCGTGCTCGATGCCCCGTTCGCCCAGATGATAGAGCACCTGATTGCAGGCCAGTGGAATGGCGCGCAGATAGGATGCCGCCTCGAGCATGGAGTCGGTCTCGAAGTTGCTGACGCCGACGAAGCGTGTCGTTCCCCGTTCCACTAAGGCTTCAAGAGCCTGCATCGTCTCTTCGAGCGGATGCGAAGCCGGCCAGTGGAGCAAGTAAAGGTCCAAGTAATCGCAGCGCAGACGCTCCAGACTGCGCTGCGCCGCTTCCAACGTGCCCTGATAGGTCGCGTTGCTCGGCAGGACTTTCGTAGCAATAAAAAGCTTCTCGCGCGGAATGCCCTGGATCGCCTCTCCCAAAAACTGCTCGACGGCGCCGGCGCCGTACATCTCGGCCGTATCGAGGTGGGTCATTCCCAACGCGATCCCACGCTCGATCGCGCGTTGCGCTTCTCGGCGCGCAGAGCCGCTCTCCGGCATATTCCACGTGCCTTGACCGATCACCCGAAGATCCACGCCGGTCGTTCCAAAAGGTTTATGTTTCATCGATAATTAGAGCCTAAAAGAACTCGAACTCTTCTTGGCGTGCCGCGTACGCGAGCAGTCCTCCGCGCAGGTGCAGCAAACGCTCGAATCCGGCTTCCCGCAGACGGCGGACAGCCCAGAGCGACTTTACGCCGACTCGGCAGGCGACGACATAGCGGACGGCACTGTCGAGCTCGGACATCCGCTCGTCGAGCTGGGATGCGGGAATTTGCAGGGCGCCTGCGATCGACCCGAGCACCGCTTCGTGCGGTTCGCGAACGTCGAGCAACGTTGCCTCGCGCAACGCTTCGTCGAGCCGATCCGCATCGATCTCGGCGACGCCGCTTTCGGCCTCGACTGGCTCGTAGGCACGCTTTTCGATACCCGTGAGCGTCGGATGTGCGCCGCACAGCTCACACCCGGGATCGCGGTCGAAGCGCAGGTCGCGCACGCGTGCCTGAAGGCTATCGACGAGCAGCAGCCGTCCGACCAGCGGCTCTCCAATCCCAAGAACGACTTTGAGCGCCTCCGCAGCTTGCCATGCGCCGACGAGTCCGGCCAGCGCGCCGAGCACACCGCCATCGGCACACGTCGGCGTTAGCTCTGCCGGCGGCGCTTGCGGATAGAGGCAGCGGTAGCACGGACCGCCGGGCGCGCAGAGCACGCTGAGCTGTCCATCGAATCGGAAGATCGAAGCGTAAACGTCGATCTTTTTCTCCAAGTAACACGCGTCATTAATTAAATAGCGCGTCGGGAAGCGATCCGTGCAATCGAGCACCACGTCGTACGCGCGCACGAGCTCCCGAGCATTCTCCGCATCGAGCTGAAAGGGGAGCGCGTCGACTTTAACGTGCGGATTGAGCGCGTGCAACCGCGCCGCCGCCGCGACGGCCTTGTTGCAGCCGACGTCGGCCGTGGTAAAGATCGTCTGCCGCTGCAGGTTCGTCTCGTCAACGGCGTCGTCGTCGATAACGCCGATGCGCCCAATGCCGGCGGCGGCCAAATACTGCAACGCGGGCGAACCCAATCCTCCGGCGCCCACGACCAGCACTCGTGCCGCGTTGAGCCGCTCTTGACCGCGCAATCCTACTTCGGGAATCAGCAAATGGCGACTGTAGCGTCGCCGCAGCTCCCCATTCACTCCGAAGGCTCCTCCGAGCGTCCAAGCGCGGGATGCCGCTCGTCGAACCATTCCAGGACGGTGGCGCGCGCGTGCTCCGCCGCATAGGTGTGATCGCTCTCGATCGTTGCCAGCGTCTTCGGCTCCGGAGCCCGGCCGAAGAGCTCGCGTACGCTTCGCGGGCTTACCATCGCATCGCGACTCGCCGTGACATAGAGAGCCGGTCTGCCGGCAAGGCGCGGCAAGAGTTCGTCATACCGCGCCTCCACGCCGGCCACCAGCTCGGGCAAAGTAACCCCAACGACGTATGACGAGCGAAAGTCCGTGACGCCCACCTTGCGCAACGCCTCCAGCGACGTTGGCCGGCCATAGCCGGTAGCGATCGCGACGGCGCCCCGGATGTTCGCATCGAGCGCCGCGGTGAAGATCGCCGTCATGCCTCCCATGCTGTGCCCCAGCGTGTAGATGACGTCGTCGGAGCGCTCGCGGACAAACGCGACGACGCGGAACATCGCTTCGATGCAATCGTCGACGCCGCGCAGCTCGCCGCCGCTCGCGCCGAGTTTATGCCCGGGAAAATCGAGGCTGTAGACCCCCATACCATGGCTTGCGAGAAACGAGCAGAGAAAATCGAGATTCTGTTTGCTCGAAGAGTAGCCATGACCGGCGACCACGCAGACGCGGCGCGGCCGGCGCGGTTCGTACTTTAGGACCGCAAGCGGATTGCGTTGCGCGTCAATCCGTAAGAGCTCGACTTTACTCACGAGTTTTCGTTGGCTCTCCACTGCGCGTCGCCGTCGGCGTACCGTTCCTTTTTCCAAATCGGCGCGCGGGCTTTGAGTTGATCGATCGCAAAGCGGCACGCCTCGAAGGCTGCGGCGCGATGTTGGGCTGCAGCCGCCACCGCGACGGCCACCTCTCCAACGGCGAGATCGCCGACCGCATGAGCGATCCAAAGCCGTACGTCGCCGAAACGCTCGCGAGCCTGCGCGTCGATCGCTTCGAACTCGCCGCACGCCATCGTCTCGTAGGCTTCGTACGAGAGGCCGACGACGGTGCGTCCGTCTTGCGCGGTGTTGCGCACGATGCCCAAAAAGGTCACGAGCGCACCCTCGCCGGCGCCGGCGACATTTTCGAAGCGGCGCGGGTCGACGGGCCCCCGCACGATGCAAAAGCGTTCGCTATCCACCGCCCACCGGGGGGAACAGGGCAATCTCGTCGCCGTCGCGCAGCGCGCCGTCGGAGTCGACCAGCCGACCGTTGATGGCGATTCGCATGGACGAGCGATGCGGCGTCAGCGCGGGAAATTGCTCCTCTAGGAGTCTTTGCGCATCGCCGGCTCGGGCGCCGTCAGGCAGGCTGAGGCTCCGTTCGGGCGCCTGGAGGATCTCGCGCAGGCTTGCAAAGGCGAGCAGACGAATTTGCATTGACTCTTTCTTCGACGGCGATACGTCCGACCCGTACCGGCGTTTAAATGATGGGAAACCCGATGCAAAACCCTACCATGACCCGAGCGTTGGCGCTCTTGATTGCTCTGGCGGTTCTGACCGCCGGCCGCGCCACTGCCGCCCAGTGCACGGTGGAGGTGCTCACGGTGCAAGGGACCCCGGTAACGATCTCCTACTGCATCACGGGAGCGCCGCGATCCACGGGGACTGCGGAGATGATCGTCCCGGTGCTCGCCACCTATTCAGCGCCGGGCCGTTCGCTGCGCCGCCCCAACGAACTTCACTTTCTCGCCGGCGAAGGCGTCTCCCGAGTCCTGGAGAGCCTGGACCTTTCACAGATCGGCCTGCGGGGCACGCTGCATCTCACCCTGGCCTACATCCAGGGGTTGGTGCACGTCGAAGGGGCGCTGCTCACGCCTGGGGCGATCACGATCAAGTGAGCCTCGGTTTCGTTCCAGTGCCCCCAACTGCAACCGCGAGGGCGTTCCGGCCGCTCTAGGGCAGGTATGCCTTGTACGGCAACCATTCCGAATCTCACGGCTCGCGAGCAAGCGCACTACCTCTACGAAGCGATACCGCCCGGCCTCTTCCGAGTTCAAGACGAAGCCGACCGTATCGCGTGGCGCGTCAGCCCCGAGCCGTTTGCATTGTCCAAGCAACAGCTCGATACGATCGAAGGCCTCGGTACCGATCTCCTTCGCTTCTATCGCTCGCTCAACAATCTCTATAATCGCAGCGTACGCGGTACGGCGCCCGGCTTCATTGCGGAGTATCTCGATCAAGGGAAGCCCGAGCAAGTCGTCAAGCTGCAACGCCAGAACCGGTTCAAGCAAGACGTCCCAGGCGTCATCCGCCCCGATCTGATCATCACCGCCGACGGTTTTGCTGCAACCGAACTCGACAGCATCCCCGGCGGCATGGGGTTCCTCGGCGCCATGACGGAAGCGTATTGCCAGCTCGGCCACGAGAGCGCGGGAGGCGATCACGGGATTCCGGCCGGCTTTGCCGCGATGTTGCGCTACGTAACCGCGGTCGAGCATCCAACCGTCGCGATCGTTGTCTCCGAGGAATCCGCCGACTATCGCAACGAGATGTCCTGGCTTGCCGACGCGTTGCGCCGCTTAGGTCTTGCCGATGCGTGGGTGCGCGCTCCGCAGGAAGTTACATTCAGCGAAGACGGCCTCTTCATTCGCCACGAAGACGGGCGCGAGGCGCGGCTCGACGCCCTCTACCGCAACTTCGAGCTCTTCGATTTGTTCAACGTGCCAAAGCAAGAGTTGATGCTCTACGCTGCACGTCACAATCGCGTCCGGATCGTGCCGGCGCCCAAGGCCTCGCTCGAGGAGAAGTTGGCATTCGCGCTGCTGCATCACCACGCACTCGCGACGTTGTGGCTCAACGAGCTTGGCAAGGACGTCTTCGAGCGGCTCCTGCGCCTCTTTCCAAAGACTTGGGTGATCGATCCGCGTCAGATGCCGCCCCAAGGCGTCGTCGCCGGATTGGAGGCCGGCGGCGCACCCGTCTCGGACTTCCGCCAGTTGAGTACGCTGCCGAAGAGCGAGCGCGCCTACGTCATCAAGCCGTCGGGCTTCTCGCAGCTCGCGTGGGGNNTGATTCGACAGAGCTACTTCGATCGGGAGCGCGACGAGATTCGCGAGTACGAAGGGCGGGTGCGCCTCTGCCCGTACTACTTCGTAACCGGTGAAGAGAGCGTCGTGCTCGGCGGAGTCTTGGCGACGATCGCGCCGGCCGACAAGAAGCTCATCCACGGGATGACCGACGCCGTCATGACCTCTTCGATTTTGCGCGAACCCGCCGGCAGCTGGGGATCCGCCGGCACTTCGACTCAAGATGTCGTGAAGGTTTGAATGGTTCCTGACGCTCCGCCCGCAGTGGTTGCCAGCCGAGCCTGGTAGTAGTAGGTCGTCTGGGAGCTAAAACCGCTGGCCGGCACCCACACGGACTGGGGGCTGGTTTGGCTGCTCACGGGTTTGCAGACCGATCCACTCAGGTTGTTTGCGGCTATGCCGAAATAGAAGCAAATACTGCCGCCTGTCCCACAGGTCGCTACGGAGGCCACAAACGCTACGGTACCGGGATTAACGACCTCGGGCGCCCCATCGGACAAAATGGTAGGGCTACAAACGCAAACCGCATTCTGACACGATTCTCCCGGGGCGCACGCGCTTCCGCACCTCCCGCAGTTGTCCGGATCCGTACTAGTATTGACGCACGTACCGTTGCACAAGATTTGGCCGGAGGGACACCCTTGGGCACAAACTCCAGCCTGACACAATTCACCCGATGCGCACGCGCTTCCGCACTTCCCGCAGTTGTTCGGATCCGTCGCAGTATTGACGCACGTACCGTTGCACACAGTTTGGCCGGAGGGACACCCGGCACAAACTCCAGCCTGACACGATTGCGATGCGCACTTTTTCCCGCAAGTGCCGCAGTTGTTCGGATCCGTCGCAGTATTGACGCACGTACCGTTGCACAGAATTTGACCTGACGGACAGCTCCCCTGAGCGAAAGCACGCAACGGCACAGCGAATATACCGCCGACGAACGCTGCCGCAAGCTGCCCAATCGCCTTCCACCGTGGTATGATGGTCCGCTGACCCTCCGGAATCAGTCCCAGTATCTGTTCCGGGCCGACGGCGACCGGCTTAGCGATTACGCCGCGTTTGTCGATCAGAAACGCAATGGGCGTCGCGAACATCCCGTATTCTTTTGAAAGTTTCCAACCGTCCTGAAGCACGACGGGGAACGGAAACGCGCCCGCGTGCGCCTTCGCGCGATTCTCCTGAAGATCGCCACGGCTGACCATCAATACTTGTAGTTGCGGGTTCTTGGCCGAGAGCTGCACGAGGTTAGGCGCGAGCGCTTGGCACGGCCCGCACTTTGGGTCGCTGAAAAGCAGCAACACATCCGTCCCTTGGTAGTCGTCGAGCGATACCGTGCTACCCTCAAGGTCGGGTAAGGTGAATAACGGCGCGCGAGTCCCAGCCTTTAATCCAGCGCGCTCGACCCGGCTTTGCGAGAGCGCTAGCTCGGTGCCAAGATGGTTTCCTCGACCGGAGCCAGTCGAATCCAATGGCATGGATACCTCCTACATACGCCGCGACCGACTATCTGGTTTCCGGGATATAACGTACGCCTCCTCCGCCTGGCTGGCGAGCCCGCCACGATCGCGAGACGGTCGGTGAACGTTTGACATATAACGAGGAACGTTATAAACTGGATGAATGATCCGGAGCCTTCGCGACCGCGACTCCGAGCGGATTTGGAACCGGGAGCTGGTCGCGAAGTACCGATCGTTCGAGAAGATCGCCCGTCGCAAGCTCGTCATGCTGCACAACGCTGAGAACGTCAAAGATCTGCGCTCTCCTCCAGGTAATCGCCTCGAGGCCCTCAAGGGCGACCGGAAAGGCCGGTATTCCATCCGAATCAACGCGCAGTATCGGATTTGTTTCGTCTGGCGCGAGGACGGGGCGCACGAGGTTGAGATTACCGATTATCACTAAACGGAAAAGGGGAACGAGCGTGGCTAGGAAGATTCCGCCGACTCATCCCGGAGAGATCCTGCGCGAGGAGTTCATGAAGCCGTTCCGCTTGAGCGCGCACGCTCTCGCGACCGACCTGGCGCTGCCGGCGACGCGGATCGGTGAGATCGTTAACGAGCGCCGCGGCATCTCTCCCGAGACGGCGATCGCGCTGGCGGAGTACTTCGGGACCTCGGTGGAGTTCTGGCTCGGCATCCAGATGCAGTACGACCGCGAAATGGCCGAGGACACGATCGGTTCGGACGTGCGTAAGCGAGTTCGACGAAGAGAGCTCGTCGCGACCTAACACGAAGCACGCGCCCGTGGCGGCGCGCGCACCCGTTGGACACCGCCTGAACGTTTGCGTACGACCGGGCTGCTACGATAGCGTCCACAAACCCAACGCCTTTCAGGAGATTTCAAAAATCATGAATGCAACGACGCTTCGTCGGTGCTCGGTGCCGGCACTCATCCTGGCCGCAGGCCTCGCCGCCTGCTCCGGGCAGACAACCAGCGGGCTTGGATATACCCCGCAGATGACGCCGGCACAAGCCGGATATTTGCTCAAACTCGGCGTGCAGCCGGACTCAAAGTGTCCGAAGTCCTATCTTGCCTGCGTGTCTGTAAGCCCGCCAAGTGGGGCAGACGTTGGTCTGTGTGTCGAGAACGGCAAGATCGTGACGTCGTGCTCGGGCTCTCCGCCGTCGTATACGTGGAGCAGCGTTTTCTACACCAGGGTGGGGAAGCTGTTTCACAAGCTCGACGGAGCGTTCGATCCGACTCAAGGTAATCCGACGCTGGACACGATCACCGAGACGACCTCGCTTAAGTCCAGCCTCGGTAAGTACAAGTACCATCAGGTAGTCAAGGCGTGCGCCTCGAGCGGGTGCCTATCGGCCGATATTGGTGTGGCCACCGAGTAGACGGCGCTGTAACGCCCTCACCCGGCCTCTAGTGCACGCGGGTGAGGACTGCGTTCTGCGACGGGATCTCGATCCGATCCGGGATGAAGCTGCCCGGATCGGACCAGATCGTGGCGGGCGTCTGACCCGTCAGTGAAAGCTCGACGTCTTGCGCGGGCACGCCGGAAGGTCGCGCGGTAGCGGCAGCGGTCGATTTCATCAGTGGCTGCGCCGAACCGGTAACCGGCGAAAGCCACGTCACCGTCGATTCGTTCCACGCGGCCAGTTGCGCCGGAAGTGCGAAGAGACCGGCAAGCAAACCCGGTTCGATCACCGCGAAATGGTGCGTATCCGGCACGAGCCCTACCGTGCGGGCAGCCTCGCCCTGCGTGCCGGTGATCGTCGCGGAGGCCGCAGTCAGCGCAACGGTAACGCCGATGTTCTGACCGGCCGCGCGATAGTTACCCGTATATTGCGTCGGCGAAAGATCCGGCCCCAGCGCGAGCGTTGCCTTCGCCGAAAGCGTCATCCCCATGACGGTCGCCCACGAGTTTTCGTCGATCTCGGTCGCGGAATCGTTCCGCTTGACGGTCACGTTCCACTGCCCGATCGGTTGTCCGCTCATCGAAGCCGTGTAGTTGTACGCGCCGGGCGCGGGAAAGGTAACGGTCGTTGCAACCGCTGCGAACACGAGTGCTGGTAACAACGTTTAGACCGGTACCTTCGCGCGCGCTTGACGCGCGACCGCATTCACCATAACGTCGATCTCTTCGGCCGTATTATAGCCGTGCGGCGAGACTCGAATGCCGCCGGTGCGATAAGTCGTCACGATGCCTTGGTTCTCCAGCGCTCGTCCGAGCGCGATGCTGTCGATGCCTGGGATGCTGAAGGTAACGATGCCCGAAGAGCAACTCCGCCCCCGCAGCGTGGAGAACTCTGCCTCCAGAGCCGCAAGTCCTTCATAGAGCCGGTCGGTCAAAGCCAGAACGTGCTCCGCGATGGCCTGCGGTCCGCTGCGCTCGAAGAGATCGATCGCGCAGGCAAGCGAGAGCGTCCCCAGCAAATTCGGTGTCCCGCTCTCAAAACGCAGCGCCTCCGGCGAGAAGGGCTGCTCGTAGTTGTGAAAGTCCCACATATCCGCCAGCGACCGCCATCCCGGCGTTGCGACCGTCAAGCGCTCGCCGAGCTGCGGACTCACGTAGAGAAAGGCGGCGCCGTGCAAACCGAGCATCCATTTTGCGCCGCCCGCGTAGAGAGCATCGACACCGAGGGCACCCACGTCGAGCGGAAAAACGCCCAACCCTTGCATCGCGTCCACGCAGAGTAGCGCGCCCGATTCGTGCGCCACGGCGGCCAAACCCGCGAGGTCGTGGCGATAGCCGTCGGCATACGAAACCCACGAGACGGTCACCACGCGCGTTCGCGGCGAGATTTCCCGTTCTAAACGCCCGGGCGTCAACCGCTCTTCGCGCGTCGGGAGAAATCGGACCTCGACTCCACGATGGCGCAAGTTAAGCCATGGAATCACATTGGCGGGGAACTCATTGTCGCACAGCACAACCTCGTCGCCCGGCTTCCAATCGATTCCCAGCGCCAGCGTGTTCGCACCGGCGCCGGTATTGAGGAGCGTCGCAATCTCCGATCCGCTCGCTCCGATAAAACCGCCGATCTTCGCGCGATACTCGGCCATCTTGAGATCGTACGGAAAGGTTCCCAGAACGCCCGCATCCGCGTGCGCTCGGACGAACTGCTCGATCGCCGCAACGGTAGAAGCGGGCAGCACGCCCGCGGCGGCGTGATTCAAATAGACGTACTGCTGCGTGACTGCAAACTCGCTGCGGTTAAGCGGCGTGCTCACTCGGCGCCGATCATGTCCTTTGTGTGCCACGCGATATTACCGGCACGATCGCCCACGCGCTCGAGCGATGCCAGAATGAAGAGATACCGCGTTCCCGGACGTACGATCTCCGGATCGGCGCGCATCTCGGCTTGCAGCAGTTTGATGCTGCGCTTGTAGAGCTTATCCACCTCGTCGTCCCGGTCGATAACGGTGCTCGCGAGGTTGGCGTCTCGTTCCGTGTAGGCGCGCATCGCATCGAGCAAGAGTCCGTGCGCGACGCTGGCGATGCGATCGATTTCAACCTTTTGGGGGCGCATCGGCTGATCGGAGAGCTTGATGGCGTTCTTCGAAATGTCGACGCCATAATCGCCGACGCGCTCGAGGTCGGTAGCGATTTCCAACATGGCCGCGATCTCGCGCAGCTCGCCCGCAACCGGCTGCTGCCGCCAGATAAGCTCGATGCAATGCGCCTCGATGCGCCGGCGAAGATCGTCGATGGCGTCATCACCGGCGACGACGCGGGCTCCCGCGGCGGCATCACGATTCTCGAGTGCGTCGACCGAGACACGGATCGCATCGCTCACCAACGCTCCAAGTCGAACGACGTCGAGTCTGGTTCCCTCCAACGCCTCATGATACGCTGTGCGCACCGGCACCCTCACCTCCCATAAAAATAGACCACGCGTATAGCTAGGGGGCACTTCCGCGCAATCCAACGAAGGAACCTGCATCCTTTATCAAATCATAAGGTTGAACATGCCATTTGAAGATATCCTGGTCGAAATCGAAGAGCCGCTCGCCGTCATTACTCTCAACCGCCCGACGGTTCTCAACGCGTTGCGCTCGCAGCTTTTGGACGAGCTTTCAACCGCGCTGCGCGACCTGGAGCGCGACGATAGAGTCCGCGCGATCGTCGTCACCGGGTCGGGAGAGAAAGCCTTCGCCGCGGGCGCCGACATCGCCGAGCTCAACGCGTTGGCGTCGGCCGGCTCCGGCGCCGGCAAAGCTCGCACGGGACAGGCTCTCACGCGCCTAATAGAGCGTCTTAGCAAGCCCGTGGTGATGGCGATCAACGGATTCGCGCTTGGCGGCGGCTGCGAGATCGCGATGGCCGGCGACATTCGCGTCGCAAGCGAGAACGCGAAGTTCGGCCAACCGGAGGTCAACCTCGGATTGATACCGGGTTACGGCGGATCGCAACGTTTGACGCGGCTTGCCGGCAAAGGCGTGGCGACGCACCTCTGTCTAACCGGCGAAATCATCGACGCGCAGGAAGCGCTGCGGATTGGCCTCGTCACTCGGGTCGTGCCCGCCGGCGAGCTGTTAACCGAGGCGAAGCGAGTTGCGACGCTCATCGCGTCCAAGGCTCCCTTAGCCATCGCAGCCTGCAAACGCGTCATCAACAACGGCGCGCATCTTTCAATCGATGATGCGCTGGAACTCGAGGCGCTCGAATTCGGCACTCTCGTCGACACCGAGGACATCAAAGAAGGTACGAGCGCATTCTTAGAAAAGCGCAAACCCGCCTGGAAGGGTCGCTAACGCTCGAAGGACGACAGGGCGTTGCTCATTGCGAGTGCGATGGCGGGGTTGAGCCCCTCCCATTTTGCTCGGACGAATCCGCTGCGATCGATCACTACAACCGTCGGAAGCCCTTCCACTGCAAAGAGCGCTCGCGCGCTGCTTTCCGGATCAAGCGCGACATTTTGTAAGCGATATCGCCGCGCGAAAGCGGCGGCAATCGGTCGCTCTTCGCCGACGTCGATCGGCACGACGTTCGCGCCAGGATGCTTCCGCGACCAACTCTCGACAAGCGGCAGCTCCAGCTTGCACGGCTCGCACCAGCTCGCGTAAAAATCGAGGAACAGTACGCGGCCGCGCTGATCGGCAACGCGAAAAGCGCCGCCGTCAAGCCGCTGGTAGATCGCTGCGGGCGCGGGATGCGTGCCGGCCGCCTCAAACGAGCGCGGCGCAATAAAGATCTTCCAGATGGCAAAGCCGATTACGAGCACCGCAAGCGCCTCCCAGAACCGTCCAGCGGTAAAGAGCTTGCGCGTCGACGTGCTACTCCGCGCGGAAAAGGGCTGCGATACCTTGGCCGCCGCCGATGCATGCCGACGCGATGGCGTAGCCGCCGCCACGCCGGCGCAACTCGTGAAGCGCCGTGAGCGCGAGCCGCGCACCCGACGCGCCCAGCGGATGGCCCAGCGCAATCGCTCCGCCGTGCGGGTTGAGGTTCGCAGCCTGTGCTGAGCCTGTCGAAGCACCCATCTCGCGCAGACACGCGATGACTTGCGGCGCAAAGGCCTCGTTGATTTCCATGACGGCCACGTCGCCGGCGGAGACGCCGCCGCGCTCCAACGCCACAGGAATCGCAAACGCGGGACCAATTCCCATGATCGACGGGTCGACGCCGACGACGCCGGCGGAGACGAGTCGTCCCATCCACTGCAGGCCGTCTTCGCGGGCGCGTTTTACCGTCGTCAGGACGACCGCCGCGGCACCGTCGGTAATTCCGCTGGCGTTTCCGGGCGTCACGACGCCGTC
Organism: Candidatus Cybelea tumulisoli; assembly: GCA_003167155.1. Classification (GTDB taxonomy): domain Bacteria; phylum Vulcanimicrobiota; class Vulcanimicrobiia; order Vulcanimicrobiales; family Vulcanimicrobiaceae; genus Cybelea; species Cybelea tumulisoli. The sequence continues at coordinate 3,669 of PMTY01000064.1, read as the reverse complement.
CTTAACGAAGCGCGCGGGCAGTTTGCCAAGCTTCTCCATCGTCAAGCCCGCGCGCGGGCCTTCGTCTTTTTCAATGCGAACGGTCGAGCCTTTCGGCCCCGGAACCTCCACGGCAACGATCTCCTCCGCGAAGTAGCCGCTGCTTTGCGCTGCCAGCGCGCGTTCCTGGCTCGCCAGCGCAAACTCATCGCATTCCGCGCGCGACACGCCGTACTTCTTGGCGAGATTTTCAGCGGTAATCGCCATCGGCGTATTGCCGTACGAATCGATCAGCGCAGTCCACAGCGAATCTTCAAACGCGACGTTCTGCCCCAGCCGAAAGCCTTGGCGCGCACCCCGAACCACGTGTGGCGCCTGGCTCATGTTTTCGGTTCCACCCGCCAACGCGTAGCTCGCGGTGCCCAGCGCCAGCGACTGCGCAGCCGATAGAATCGCCTGCAGCCCCGAACCGCACAGCCGGTTGACGTTAAGGGCCGGCACGCCGATCGGCAACCCGGCCCGCAACCCGACGTGGCGCGCAAGATATATCGCATCGGCGCTGCTCTGAATGACGTTGCCGAAGACCACTTCGTCGATCTGTTCCTTGCGGACGCCGCTGCGCCCAATTGCCTCTTCCGCCGCTGCGACGGCGAGGTCGGTGGCCGTGAGGCTCGCCAGTTCGCCGCCAAGATTGCCGAACGGCGTGCGAGCCCCGGCAAGAATCACGATATCGTTGTCCTGCATAGCGCTCATATCGACCGCGACTATTCCGCAACGGTTGCGCGCGTCCCGGCAGGCGCCGTCGCGGAGCGTCCCTAAGACCGGCGGCGTATGCCCATGAACCGAACTGCCGCGATCACGCTCGACGCCCGGTCGCTCGTTCCTGCGACCAGGACGGCGCTAATACTCGAGACCTTCGACAAGCTTCCGATCGGAAGCGCCCTGGAAATTACCGAAGAGACGGACCCCCGCGCACTTCGTAACGAGATGGCGCAGCTGCGCCCGGCGCGCTTTTCCTGGGACGCACGAAACCTCGGGGCCAACCGCTGGACCGTTCGGCTCGAACGCATCGACGAAAACGCCGACGGCGAAGCCTTCCTGACCTACGTCGCAGCCTTTACCTCGGCCAAGGCGAGCACGGTCAAGGAGCTGGCCGGTCAGATGAGCGAGCGCACCTATAAAGCCGGTGAGACGATCTTCGACGAAGGCGAGGTGTGGCCGTATCTCGGGATCGTCAAGAGCGGCAAGGCAATCTACACCTTACTCTCGCCCGACGGCAAGACGCACACCATCGGCGAACGCTTGACCCACGACACGCTCAACGAGAGCGGAACCTTCGACGGCGGCGGCGCCACGACGCGTGCCGAAGCCTTGACGGACGCGACAATCGTGACGCTCCCCAGCGAAGCGGTCGTTCACGCCGCCCGCAGCGACGCGGAGCTCGCGCTGGGCTTTTTGATCGCCATGTCCCAAGCTCGACGCCGTTCGATCGACACGATCGCCGACCTGGCCTTCGCCCACGTGTTGCAGCGCGTCGCCAAGTTCTTGCTGGGATACGCGCGGGCGTCGGTCGGCATGGCGCCCGGCCTACCGGGAGTCGAGAACCTCTCTCAGGCGCAGATCGCCGCCGCGGCGGGCACCGTGCGCGATATGGCGGCGCGAGCCTTGCTACGCCTCAAGAACGCCGGTGCCCTGGAACTCGACCGTGGGCGCGTGCGCGCCATCGATCGCCCGAGACTGGAGGCCTTTGCCGCTAACGTAGCGGCCCCGCCAGTCTAGGGAAGTTAGATGTGGTAGACGTCCGCCGTAGCGTTCGGATCCACGAGCGAAGAGTGGACGCGCGGCCCGGTGCACATGATGGCGTCGTGACCGATCTGGATGCGCATGTGCGTAACCTCGCCGCCCATTACATCGTCGACGGCGCAGCCTTCGACCTTACCGGGGAATCTTGCCATGACGATGTAGCGTCCCGGGTTCAGTGTAATGTCACTGAAGAAGCCGCGGCTGTTCGTCTGAAGCGTGGCAATGTGGTTTGGTCCGTTCTCGAGGTACGGGCTTCGATAGTAATAGAGCGTCGCGTGTGCCATCGGCTGGCCGGTCTTTGCATCGACGACCGTGCCGGAAATGCCGCCGAGTTGAGCGCTCAGGGCGGGCGCGCTTAACATCCCGGCGAGCGCGAGCATGGTTACAAGTTGTTTCATGCCCTAAGTTATGCCCGTAAGGCGGACCTCTCAGACGATCGTTGGCTTACACCGATTCCAAAGCGGCGGTTTCATCGACTGCGGTTTGCAAGTCGAAGGCCGCGCGCTTGCTCTTCGCAGCGGCTTCATCGAGCGGGCGCTCGGCGCTTTGGCGCTGGCCGTCGAGCACTTGCCGCCCTTTACGGACTGCCCCGAGCGCACCAAAGAGACGGGTCTCCATCTCGACGAGCACCTCGTTGGCGTAGCGGTCGGCTCCATCACGAACTTTGCGCGCCTTTTCCTCGGCCTCCCGAAGCAAAACGTCGGCGGTCGTGCGGGCGCGCTTGACGATTTCATTATCGTCGACTAGCTCTTCGTGCTTGCTCGCGGCTTCGTCGACGATCGCCTGCGCCTTCTCTTGCGCCGCTCGCATCATGCTGTCGTGAGACCTCGCGATCGCTTTGGCCCGTCCGACTTCCTCAGGCAATGAGGCTCTGATCTTCTCGAGGAGTTCGATCAGCCGCTCCTCCGAAAGGATGCGATAACCGGCCGGCAACCACGTTCCTTCGTGAACGTAGGCCTCGAGTTTGTCCAGTACGCGATAAACCGACATGACTACCTCCGTTGCAAGCTGTTGCGTTTCTCCACCATCACGCGAAGAACCGGTTCGGGGACGAGTGCGGCGACGTCGCCGCCGAGAAAGAAGACCTCTTTGACCAGGCTGGAGCTGACGAACGAGTACTCGTGATCCGCCATTAGAAAGAGCGTATCGACGTCGGAGAGTGACCGATTCATCATCGCCGCCGACATTTCACTCTCGAAATCGGAGACGACCCGAAGCCCTTTCACGATAACGTCCGCTTTGGCCGCTTTTACGTAGTCCGCAAGCAGGCCGCGAAAATGCTCCACGCGCACGCCGCCGCCAACGCGCGCAACGCTGGCCTTGAGCATCGTTTCCCGTTCTTCCAAGGAGAACATCGGTGCGCGCTTCTGCGGGTTGACGACGATGGCGACGATCAACTCGCCGAAACATCCGGCGGCGCGCTCGATTACGTCCAAGTGACCCTTTGTAGGCGGATCGAACGATCCCGGATAGACGGCGCGGGTCACGCGCTCGAGCTTGCCATTCGTCACGATTCCGGCGTCAAGAAGGCCAGGGCAACATCGCCGTAGACTTCTTCGCGCACCGAACGATACCCGGGTATCTGCGGCAGGATTCGCTTTGCGGCGTGCTCGTACACGACGATCGCTTCCGGAGCGAGCAATTTGCGCTCCAGCATCAAGTGGAAGAGCTGCAACGGCACCGGGTCGGCATAGGGCGGGTCGAGATAGACGATATCGAACGGCCCGTCGAGGCGGTAGAGCGCGCGCTCTGCAGGTGCCGGAAAGACCGTCACCACATCCCCGATACCCAGCTGCTTGACCGCTTCTTCAATCGCATTAGCGACGTCGCGCTGGCCTTCCACCGCGACGACGCGGGCGGCTCCGCGCGACGCGGCCTCAACGCCGC
>PMTY01000061.1 GCA_003167155.1 Candidatus Cybelea tumulisoli | reverse complement strand
CCGTCGTTGTCCATGCAGCGAAAAACAACGTAACGCGCGTCGGGGCGCAAACAAACCGCATCGAGCAGCCCTCCCAGCCGCACGCCGCTCCACTTTCCAATCACGCTCCAGCCTTCGACACAGTCGTGGCGCGTGATTTGCGTCTGCTGCGGCATGCGCTGCAGTTGGGCGAGCGAGAAGGCTTGGGGACGCTCGACGGCGCCGTCGACGATCAAACGATACGGGGCAAAGTTACGTGCAACGAGATCGCTGTAGTGCGTGTCCGACGGCGTGGCAAACCCATTGACTCGAAAGTTGCGATCGACGTCGCTGTCGCGGTATTCGCGAGCCAAGCCGCGCGTTCCGATCAAAAGGTGGTTGAGGCCCTCAGCGGAGGCGAGGATGCGCCGAACGCTGTCGTTGCCGTTGAGTGCCGTACCGATCGGCCCGCAACCCGCGAGCGAGGCCGCAGCCGAAGCGAGAAAAAGCCGTCGCCTCATTCGGGTTGATACCAGCCGGTGATCATGGATCGCATCTGATTGACGATCCCTTGCGTTGCGACTTGGAACGTGTGGATTCCAAAGAAGCCTACGAGCAACACCATCCCTGCGAAGTGCCACAGGCGCGCAAACTGACGGCCGCCGAACGCAACGGTCAGCGGATTCGCGATCGCATCGATGCCCGGCGAGAGCGCCAGTCCCGTCAGCACGACGAGCGGCGCAAGGACGAAGAGCACCAATGTATAGGCCGCCTTCTGTAGTGGATTGTAGATGCCGTGGGGAGGCGGCTCCTTGCGCAACTTCAAGTAGTAGGCTTGCATCGGCCAAAGCTTCGGCACGTCGCTCGGCCGTAAGACCATCTCGCGCAAGTTGCCTTTGACTGCGCTGGAGATCAGCCAAGCCAGCCAGCAGAGCGCCGCGATCCACGCGAAAAACAAGTGCCAGCGGCGGCCGGCGGCGAGGTCTTGGTAGCCGGGAATGATGATCGCTGCCGGAAATGCGTGCGCGCTCTTCTCGCCCATCCCGTCGTCGGTCCAGCCGAGCCAGCCCGTGGTAACGAGGGAATGGCCGAAGATCGTGGTCGTTCCCACGCCGTCGGCCGGCGAGCCGATCGCGAGCACCCGGCGTGCCGGGTTGCTCTTGTCGGAGGCATCTAAGTTCGGTGAGGCGTTGAAGATTTGGAGACCGCTTCCGATCAGCACGAAGAACGCGAGCACCCACAGCCAGTGGCTGGCGCGCGTCAGCAGCGGAAAGCGATAGATGGCCCGGCGCCCAGCGACCTTCATCCTTGAAGTATAACGCGTGCGAGGCCCGTCCGGATGACGCCTCGAACCCCGGCGCCCATGGCCGAGAGCATTCGCCTCGTCGTCTCCGGGGGCATCGCCCACGTCACCCTGGCACGGCCGGAGGCTCGTAACGCCTTTAACGCCGAGACAATCGAGCAGCTGCACGCCATTTTTTCGCGGATCGCCGCCGCCGACGACGTGCGCGCGGTCGTGCTGGCCGGCGAAGGTAAGGTCTTCTGCGGCGGCGCCGACATCAGCTGGATGCATGCATCGCTCGAGCTGAGCTTCGACGCAAACGTTGCCGACGCCGAACGCATGAGCGACATGTTCCGCGCGATCGACAACTCCCCCAAACCGGTGATTGGCCAAATCCACGGCGCCGCGCTCGGTGGAGGCGCCGGCCTCGCCGCCGTCTGCGACATCGCAATTGCCGCCGACGACTCAATTTTTGGATTCACCGAAGTCAAGCTCGGCATCATTCCAGCGGTAATCTCGCCCTTCGTTCTCGCGAAAATCGGCGCATCGCACGCGCGAGCGCTCTTTCTGACCGGAGAACGCTTCGATGCGCGGCGAGCCAAACACATTGGTCTCGTGCACGAGGTCGTGCCCGCGGTCGAGCTTGGCGCCGCGGTCGAGCATTGCCTGGAAGAGATCTTCACGGCGGGCCCCGCGGCCGTACGTGCCGCGAAGCTCCTAATCCGTCGCGTGATCGACAACACCTACGACGACTCACGCGCAATCACGGCGCGAGCGATCGCGCAGCAGCGCACCAGCGCGGAAGGTCAAGAAGGCTTGCGCGCCTTCCTCGAGCGCCGCCAGGCTTCATTCGTCAAAGACCTCGAGCGCGAGGACCCGACATCCTGACCACTATCAAACGCTTACTCATTGCCAATCGCGGCGAAATCGCGGTGCGCGTGGCACGGGCGGCGCGCGAAATGGGCATCGTGCCGCTCGGCATCTACTCCGAAGCCGACGCCAACGCGTATCATTTACAGTTCGTCGACGACGCGCGCTGCGTCGGGCCGGCAGCGGCGGCGCAGTCGTACCTCAACGCCGAAGCCGTCATCGCTGCGGCACTCGATATGAAAGCCGACGCGATTCACCCAGGATACGGATTTCTCTCCGAACGCGCGGCGTTTGCAGCCGCCGCACAGGATGCCGGGCTCATCTTTGTCGGACCGCCGCCCGAAGCGATGGCGGCTATGGGAAGCAAGATCGAAGCGAAGCGCCGCGTTCGCGCCTCGTACGTGCCGACGGTTCCCGGTTACGACGGCGACGATCGCTCGCTGCGGCGGTTGCGCGACGAAGCGGAGCGTATCGGCTTCCCGCTGCTCATCAAAGCGAGCGCCGGCGGCGGCGGCCGCGGGATGCGCGTCGTTGACGCGATCGAACGTTTCGACGAAGCGCTCGAAGCGGCGAAGCGCGAGGCGCTTGCGGCGTTCGGCGACGACGCCGTGCTGCTCGAACGCTACCTGCACCGCCCGCGGCACATCGAGTTCCAGATCCTGGCCGACCGCCACGGCAAGGTCATCCATCTCGGCGAGCGCGATTGCTCCGTCCAGCGCCGCAACCAGCAGCTCCTCGAGGAGGCGCCCTCGCCGTTC
>PMTY01000062.1 GCA_003167155.1 Candidatus Cybelea tumulisoli | reverse complement strand
GTGAGCCCGCGTGTCAAACTCACGCTGTTGGGCGCCGACCTCTTCCACTCGTGCTTCGGCGGTACGTCAGCACCGTGGACTTCGGCCAATCCGCCCAGCAACGTGACTTGCGGATACGCGCCTGANNCTACATCCCGGCGAATGCCAACAACGCCGCGATCGGCGGAGGCGCTCCGCCCATCAACCTCTACTTCAACGCCGCGCTGAAGATCTAAAGAAAAGCGCCTCGCTCGAGTAGCAAGCATGAAGCGGGACCCTCCGGGGTCCCGCTTCTTCATGCCGGCAGGCCTGGCGAATGGTTAAGCGAAGTCGCCGGGGATGCAGAGACACGTTCTGCTGTCGGCATGCGTTTTAGCGTGCGCCGGGTTCCTTCCGGTGGCGGCCCTTTCCGATGGCACCGCGGCGGCCCCAACCGGCACGCCGCCGCCGCAGATCTATCACATCGTGACGACGGCGCTTTGCTCGCGGCTGCACGAAACCGTGAGGCCTGCCGTCGCCATGGTATTGCAAAACGATCAGAAAATCGCGAAGAGCCCGCCGCTGTTTGCGCGATATCGCAGAGCCATGCTGGATACCGGCAGCGACTCGATCAACGTTTCTACGCCGGAAACCGACATGACGCTGCAGCAGATGTCGTACCTCGTCTCGCCGATGGCACGCAATTTGATAAGCGCGCAAACGCTGCTCGACGATCCGAAGCTGACCTCGGCCACGGGGAATTCAGCCGACGATGCCACGCTTGCGCTGATCCGCAAGCAGTTGCTCGAAACGGTCGCATTCCAAAGCGCCGCGCTCGACATCATCAATGGCTTCGTCCAAACCCAGCAGCTGGGAGAGCTTCAGCACATCGGCACGGACTATATCGCAGCCATCCAAACCAGCGATAGTACCGCCCAGATTGCGCAAGAGCACCCGAATCAGTTTCAGGACCCGAACGCCCCGGGACTTCCGGAGAATCCCTACGCGTTCGACGTTTCCCAAATTCCCGGTTTAGCGGTCGGCTATAACCCGATCACGCGCCTTTTGGAAGGCCTGCAATGGCTGAAAACGGAGACCTCGAAAAGGGAGGATGCGGCGGGAAAAACCATCGGCGCTGCCCTGAATCAGTGCGGCAAGTGAAAAGTAAGTTCAACGATGAGGTGAGTTTGCCACTATGTATACATTGAGCAAAGCCCTGGCGGCAGCAGGTTTGGCCGCGCTCTCTTTTGCGCCGAGTGCCGCTTACGCGGGTTCAGCGGGACCAACGCTGGTCTATAACTTCACGTACTCCTCAAACCAGTCGATCCAGGCGAGGGATTCGAGCGATAGCGCCGAGTCCATTAACACTCAAACCCAAGGGTTAGCAGGCGGTACTAACGGAATCAGCCATTACAACGGCGCCTTAGACGACAAGGGCACGATGACGGTGCAGGTGGTCGGTACGGAGCAAGATGGAGGAGTGGTCGTCAACATCAGCGAGGCCGGCCAGCAGACCCGGCGAGCTCCCGCCGCGACGTGCGTCGCGTACGGCAACACCCGCGTCATCTGCGACCCGAACAAGACGGTATACAGCGAAGAGTATACGCTCTTGCGGTTTCTGGGTGGGAAGTTCGTCGATCCGAGTCAGCTCGACGCAAATAAGCATTGGGCGGCGACCGGTTTAAGCGGTCCGGGCCTAACCGTCTCAGCCGACTATACCATCAACGGCAACGACAACGGCCAAATGCAGATCGGCGAGAAGCGTATTGTTAAGGCGTCGGGAGTAGGGCACCTGACGACGGACGTTGAGACGAAGATCGGCTACGACTTCAATCGCTCACTGCCCGTCTCGGTCGACGAATATGCGGCTCAGTATACCGACGGCGGCTTGAAGGGCACCTCGACGACGATATATCAAACGACGCTTCAACTGGTCTCGGACACGATGGCAAAAACATAGCGCGCCGCATAGCTGCTGCGCTACCTTAGATTCCAAGAATAGTTCGCTTTACAGGAGGGTGAATCACATGCTCAGGTTTAGGGAAACCGTAGCCGCGGGAGCGACCGTGGCAATCCTGCTGGCAGCGGCCGCTGCCCGTGCCGATTCAACGCCTACTACGCTGGTTTATAATTTCACTTACTCTTCAAAACAAGCGATTCAGGCGAGGGATTCGAGCAATAGCATAGAGTCCATTGATACTGAGTTGGAAGAGTTGGCGGGCGGCAACGCTAGTAACGGAATCAGCCACTACGGTGGCTACCTGGACGACAAGGGCACGATGACCGTGCAGGTGATCGGTACGGAGAAAGATGGAGGACTGGTCGTCAATATCAGCGAGGCCGGCCAGCAGACGCGGCGAGCTCCGCCTGCGACGTGCGTCGTGTACGGCAACACCCGCGTGATCTGCGACCCGAACAAGACGGTATACACCGAAGAGTACACGCTCCTGCGGTTTCTCGGTGAGAAGTTCGTCGATCCGAATCAGCTTGACGCGAATAAGCATTGGGCGGCGACTGGGTTGGGCGGTCCAGGCCTCACCGTCTCGGCCGACTACGCCATCAATAGCAGCAATGACGGCCAAATGCAGATCGGCGAGAAACGCATTGTTAAGGCGTCGGGAGTAGGCCACTTGACGACGGACGTCGAGACGAAGATCGGCTACGACTTCGATCGCTCACTGCCAGTCTCGGTCGACGAATATGCGGCTCAATATACCGACGGCGGCTTGAAAGGCACTTCGACGACGATCTATCAAACGACGCTTAATTTGGTCTCCGACACGATGGCGAAAACATAGCGCAGTACGGGTACCGGTGCGAGGACTGCCAGACGGCGATCTTTCCCACGACGACGCGTAGCGAACTACGCTGGCTGCAGGATAGGCTGCACGTGGTTCGCGAGGTCGCGAAACACTCGGGGGGCGGCCTCGACACGTGGATGATGGAAGGACACGGCTTTTTAGACGAACATCAAGGGCACAGCGTCGTGCTAGTCTCTCGCCGCTAGTCTCCTAAAACAAAAATGATGCCTTTCAGCTCGGCATCATTTTTGTTTGTCCCAAGAATAGCGCCCTTACCGCGCCACTCTCGCTTTATAGAAGGAGCCTTGTCATCCTGAGCCGGGTCGAAGGACCGGACTTGTCATTTGTTGCGCCCG
>PMTY01000119.1 GCA_003167155.1 Candidatus Cybelea tumulisoli | reverse complement strand
CAGACGCCCTCGTTCACGACCGACGTGCTGCAGCGCGACCTCACGCTCGATGCTAAGGGGATGACCTCGCTCGACGTTGCGGTGCCCGCCGATCTGCCATTCCCCATGACCTACACCGTCGACATGGAGACGACCGACGTCTCGAATCTCTCCGTCAGCGACTCCCAGACGTTTCTCGCGTTGCCCAGCGACGCCGTCGTCGGGTTAGCCTCGGACACGGTCGGCAAGGCGGGGACGCCGATGCCGGTTCGCGTCATCGTCACCGATGCGGACGGCAAAGCGATCGCCGGCCGCTCCGTACACCTCGAGCTCCAGAAGATGATCTACACCTCGGCCACGCAGGAAGAAGAGGGCGGCGAAAACGCGCAGCAGGCCATTAAATATCAGAACGTTGCGAACAGCGACGTCGTCTCCGGAGATCGTCCGGTCACGGCGCAGTTGACGCCCAGCGACGCCGGCTCGTATCGTGTGATCGCCACGCCCGCAGGCGCGCGCAACGGTGCCACCGCGACCCAGATTCAGGTGTTCGCTTTCGGCTCGGGTGAGGCCGATTGGGGGCTGACGGACTCCAACGCGGTCGCGATCAAGCTCGACAAGAAGCAATACGCAATCGGCGAGACGGCAAATGCCTTGATTGCCTCACCGTACGATCACGCGGATATCTATCTTGCCGTCATACGCAACGATACGCTCTACCGTACGACGATGCGTAACGTCAGCGGCACGGTGCGCTTTCCGTTCAAGATCACTTCTGAAATGATGCCGAATGCCGCGCTGGAGGCCGTCGTCGTGCGGCGTCCTGCCGCTGGTGTCATCCTTCGACAGGCTCAGGATGACAAGACTACCCTCTCGCTCACGGGGATGGCGGGATTCAATGTCGATCTTGCCGACAGGTATTTGAAACTTGCAATTGCTCCGCGCAATGCTACGGTGCAGCCGGGTGGCGCCCAAAGCGTGGGCTTCGCCCTGACCGGGCGCACCGGCGCCCCGGTGCGTGGGGAAATCGTGGCGATGGTCGTCAACGATGCCATTTTACAACTCTCGGGTTATCGTTTGCCGGATCTCGTCCAGACGGTCTTTGCGGCGCAGCCGATTTCGACGATCTTCGCCGATAACCGCGAGAACGTGACGCTGAAAACCCAGACGCCGCCACTCGAAAAGGGTTTTGGCTACGGCGGCGGCTTTCTGGCCGGTGCCGGAAGCACGCGCGTGCGAACGAATTTTCTGCCCTTGGCGTATTACGCCGTTCTTCCGACCGGCGCCGACGGCCGCGCACACGCGCAGTTCACGATGCCCGACGACCTCACGACCTGGCGCGTGATGGCGGTGGCGCTTGACGGCGATGCGGCGCACTTTGTCACCGCCGATCAAACCTTCATTTCGACGCAACCACTGATTGCCAATCCGCTCTTGCCGCAGTTCGCCCGTCCCGGCGATCGTTTTGCGCTCGGGGTTTCGCTGGCGAACCAGACGGGAGCGGCCGGTGCGCTCGATCTCGTCTTGAAGCTAACCGGAGCGCTGGCCTTTGCGCAGGGCGATCCGCTGGCGCAGCGCGCTACCGAAACCGCGCAGACCGGCATCCAGGCCTTTCGCTTCCCGGTCGTCGCCGGTACGCCGGCGCCGACGACTTTCGAAGCCTCCAGCGCGCTTGGCTCGCAGCGCGATGCGTTTAAGGTGCCGTTTGCGACGAGCGATCGAACCGTCACCGAATCGGTGATCGAAAGCGGCGTCAGCTCGGGCAACGCGTCGATTTCCATCGACGTCAGCGCCGGCGGCTCGCTTCAAGTGACGCTGGCGAACTCGATCGTGCCGCAGTTCGTCGTACCGTCCGAGCGCGCGATGGAGGCCGAGGCGCTGCCGCTGGCCGACGAATCGGCATCGCGTTTGATCGTCGCCAGTGCGCTCGCGCGACTGCGCGGGCCCTACCGGCTCGAACTAAAATTTGATCCAGCGGCCGCGGTTGCCGCGAATCTGCAGGGCCTGCTGTCGTACCAGCGAGGCGACGGCGGCTTCGGCGGATTTACCGGCGATTCGGCGAGCAATCCGTTTACGACGGCGGGCGCACTCGACGCCCTGCTCTTCGCGCGCGCGAAGGGCGTGCGCGTCGATGCCAACGTGGTCTCGCAGGGCATCGGATTCATGACGCAGGCGCTCGCCAATCCCGGGCGCTTCAAGTGGTGCAACGATAAGCTCTGCAAGGCTCAGCTGCGCTTTGAGGCACTGTGGACGCTCTGGCAGGCCGGCCATCAGCGAACCGATTTTCTCTCCGATGTCGTCGCCCAAGCGGACCAGTTTGACAGCGCGACGCAAATTCGCTTGGCGCGTTTCCTTTTGAAGACGCCGGGTTGGCAAGGGCAAGGCGCGACGATGGCCGATCGTCTGCAGCAGACGCTCTACGTCACGGGGCGCTATTCCGTCGCGAATCTCTCGGCCCGATGGAGCTGGCTGGGCTCGCTGGTTGACGCGCAGTCGCAGATGCTCCAGCTTCTCATCGAGCGGCGCGCGCCGGCCGAGCAAATCGACGGTGCTGTACGCGCGCTGGTGGCGCAGCAGTGCAAATGCGGCTGGCCGACGACCGACGACACGGCCTCGGCACTGACGGCGCTTTCGGCGTATGCCGCCACGGAGCACTTTACTCCGTCGACGGCGACCGCGATGGTGGGAGATCGCACGGTCGTCAGCGTGAAGTTCGATCGAACGGCATCGTCGCAAACAATTACCGTTGATGGCTCGTCGCTGCAGGGCAAATCGGTCATGATCGAAGGGAAGGCGCACTACACGCTGCTCTATACGTATCCGGTGCCGCTCGACGCGCCGGGCCAGCTGGCCGCGTTTCGCATTATTAGGACGGTCAACGAGCCGAGCGTCGGAAGCGCGGCGACGAGCGCGCCCGCGCTGGCGACGATGGATTTATTGGCCGCGACGGCGCCCGTCGAGGTCGCCGCGGGGCGCGTCTTCGACATCGGCGTGCGAACGATCGTGGATCATCCGGTGGACCGGATCGTGATCGAGGATCCCCTACCGGCCGGCTTTGAAGCGGTGGACACGTCGTTCCGCACGACGCTGCAAGCGGTCGTCCCGCAGAGCGACAGCTGGCAGATTGACGCCACGCAGATTTATCGCGATCGCGTTATCGCCTACGCACAGCATCTCGATCCGGGCGTGTACGACGTGCACTACTTAGTGCGCTCCGTCACGCCCGGTACGTTCAGATGGCCCGGCGCTCGCGCCTATCTGCAAGACGCGCCCGAAGAGTTCGGCCGCAGCGCCAGCAGTACGCTCACCGTGAAGCCGTAGTTATCGAATCCGGGGACAGTAGTAGTTCGCGCTTGCCTTGTTGGTGATGGAAATGTTCTTGTTGGTGTTGTTGACCCAGTAGACCCAGACCGTGCTTCCGTTCGAGCCGGTCTCCGTAACGTTGACTGCTAGCGGCGTTCCGCCGTTACTGTTGTTCCAAAGGTTGTTGAAGAAGCAGCCGTTGCGTTTAATTTTAGTGGAGGCGCAGATGTCGCCGGGCTTGCAAACCTTGTCCGGAGAGATTGCGTCCGCGGTGACGTATCCTTCGATGTAGCCCGTCGCGGACGACGGGGCCATCGCGGGATTGAAGGTGACGACGGACAAGAGCAGTGACATAAGTAACATCGGTATGTAGGTCTCCTTGCGAGAAGTGTTTTGTGTCTGTACCCCTAGAATAACCATAGTTGCGGCATCTGCCCGCAAGCAGGCGACGCTTTTACACAATTTCTAATGCCCCGTATAGTAAAGGAAAGGGCGTACGATTTCGTCTCCCGTATCTGCTATTCTTAAAATATCGAAAGAAGGAACCGCGCATGAGCACCTATCGGGCCCCCCTCCGCGACATGCACTTCGCTCTGCGAGAGCTGGCAGGCATCGAGGGAATCGCCGCGCTGCCCGGCTTCGAAGAGACGCTCGACGTGCTCGATTCGGTACTGGAAGAGGCCGCGGCGTTTGCGTCGGGCGTGCTCGACCCGCTCAACCGGACCGGCGATAAGGAAGGCTGCACGTGGAACGCCGGCGAGGTCGCGACCCCTCCGGGCTTCAAGGAAGCGTACAAGCAGTTCGCGGCGGCCGGCTGGATCGGTCTGCCCGTTCCGCCGGAGTACGGCGGGCAAGGGCTACCGCAGATCCTGCTCGGGCCGACGCTCGAGATGTGGAACGCCGCCAACATCGGTTTTGCCAACGGCCCGCTGCTCAATCAGGGCGCGATCGAAGCGATCGAGTTCGTCGGCTCCGAGGATCAGAAGAAGCGCTTCATCCCCAACCTCGTCTCCGGTAAATGGACCGGGACGATGTGTCTTACCGAACCGCAAGCCGGCTCCGATCTGGCACAGGTGCGCGCGCGCGCGGTGCCTGACGGCGACCATCATCTCATAAGCGGCACGAAGATCTTCATCACCTTCGGCGAGCACGATATGGCCGAGAACATCATCCATCTGGTGCTGGCGCGTCTGCCCGATGCGCCGGAAGGCACGAAGGGCATCTCGTTGTTCATCGTACCGAAGTTCCTCGTTAACTCCGACGGAAGTTTGGGGGATCGCAACGACGTGGTCTGCGCGAGCATCGAACATAAGCTCGGCATCAACGGCAACCCGACGTGCACCCTCAACTATGGAGAGAAGGGCAAGGGCGCCGTCGGCTACCTGGTCGGCGAAGCGAATCGCGGCCTCGAGTATATGTTCGTCATGATGAACGCGGCGCGGTTCTCGGTCGGCGTGCAGGGCATCGCGCTCGCCGACCGCGCGTACCAGAGCTCCTTGGAATATGCGATGGATCGCGTGCAGGGTCGCGACCTCAAGCCCGGCTCGCGCACGCCCGAACCGATCTTCAAGCACCCCGACGTGCGGCGCATGCTGATGTGGCAGAAGGCGACGATCGAGGCGATGCGCGGCCTCGCCTATGTCACCGCGGCCTCAATCGATTACGCAGCGCGCCATCCCGACGAAAAAGTGCGCAAGCAGCATAAAGCCTTCGTCGAGTTGATGATTCCGGTCGTCAAGGGCTGGTGCACCGAGAACGCCGTGGAGCTTTGCTCGAATGCGCTGCAGATCTTCGGCGGGATGGGCTACATCGAGGAGACCGGCATCGCGCAGCAGTACCGCGACGTGCGCATCACCACGATTTACGAAGGCACGACCGGAATTCAGTCGCTCGATTTGGTCGGACGCAAACTGCTGCGCGATATGGGCGCAACCGCGCGGAGCGTCGGCAAGGAGATGGAGTCGGTCGCCAAAGAGTGCTCCGCCCACTCCGACAAGACGGTCAAACGGATCGGCGAGGCGCTCGGCAAGGCGCTTGCGGGTTTGAACGAGACTTCGCAGTGGATCGGGATGAATGCGATGGGCGATCTGCACAAAGCCTTCGCATGCTCGGTCCCGTATCTGCGCCTCTGGGGCGCAATTGCCGGCGGCTGGCAGATGGCGCGCGCCGCCTCGATTTCGGCGGCGAAGATCGCGGCCGGCGATCCGGAGGCCGACTTCTATCGCGCGAAGCTGGCAACCGCGGCATTTTATGCAACCCACGTTCTCTCGCAGTGCGCCTGGTATCAGCGGCAGATCGTCGAGGGTTCGGGCGACGTCATGACGCTGACCGACGAGCAGTTCGGGTTGGATCGGAAAGTCGCGGCACGGGTGTGATACCCGCTGACCCGTCCTTGGCCTCCGGTCAGGATGACAAAGTAAGACTAATTACTCTTGATAATCCGCCGGTTAATGCGCTCTCGTTTGCCTATTGCGCTAAGCTGTACCAGGCGATCGAGGCCGCGCATGCCGATGACTCGGTCGAGGCTATCGTTTTTACCGGCGCGAACGGCCTCTTTAGCGGCGGCGCGGACGTCAACGATTTCAACAACGAGCCGCCGGCGGGGGCGATAACGATCCGCGACGTGATCCGCGCCCTCGAGCTGAGCGTCAAGCCGCATATCGCGGCGATCGACGGCGTCGCCTTAGGCGGTGGGTTGGAACTCGCGCTTGCGTGCGATTACCGCATCGCCACGCCGCGTTCGAAGCTCGGTCTGCCGGAAATTAAACTCGGGCTTCTGCCGGGCGCCGGCGGAACGCAACGCCTGCCGCGATTGATCGGCGCTCGTGCGGGGCTGGAGTTCATGTTGAAGGGCTCGGGCGTTCCCGCGGCGCGCGTGCTCGAGCTCGGCATTCTCGACGAGATTGTCGACGGCAACGTCATCGAGCGCGCGATTTCCTTAGCCAAAGAGGTACCCCCGAAGCGGCGCATCTCGGCGCTCCAAGCGACGATTGCGCCGGAAGTTCCGATGCAAGCCGCGCCGTTCGTCGTCGCGCAGGCGCATAAGATGGTGCCGCCGGAAGAGAACGGCGGTTTTGCCGCGCACAAACTGATCGACGCGGTGCAGGCTGCAGTCGAGTTACCGTTTGCGTTTGGCGTCGCGCGCGAAGCGCGGCTTTTCGACGAGCTCGTTCGCTCGGAACCGTCGCTCGCCTTGCGCCACATTTTCTTCGCGGAGCGCGAGCTTTCTAAAGTTCCTGGGCTCGAGCCCGCCCTGCCCCTGGCGGTTGCCAAGGCGGGCGTCGTGGGCGCGGGTACGATGGGCAGCGGCATCGCGATTACCTTCGCGCAATCCGGAGTTCCGGTCGCGGTCGTAGATACGAACGAAGAAGCGGTGGATAAAGCGCGTCAGACGGTGATGGGGATGTTCATGTATCAGGTGCAAAAAGGGCGCCTGACGCAGGAAGAGGCGTGGCAGCGTGGCCAGTCCATCACCTTTACCGACGATTGGAGCGAACTCGCCGACGCGGATCTCGTCGTGGAGGCGGTCTTCGAGGATCTCGACGTCAAGCGTGAGGTCTTTGCCAAGCTCGACGGCATCGTCAAGCCCGCCGGACTGCTCGCGAGCAACACGTCGACGCTCGACATTGACGCCATGGCCGCGGCGACCAAACGCCCGGAAAAGGTTTTTGGCATGCATTTCTTCGTGCCGGCGAACATCATGCCGCTGCTCGAGATCGTGCGCGGGCGCGCGACGTCGGCACAAACGCTGGCGACGGCCTTCGCAATCGGCAAGACCCTGAAGAAGAAGGCCGTGCTTGCGGGCAACGCGTTCGGATTCATCGGCAACCGCATGGTCTTCGATTATGTGCGCGAGGCGTTTGCGCTCGCCGAAGAGGGCACCGCGCCGGCGCGGGTCGATGCGGTCTTGAAAGTCTTCGGTTTTCCGATGGGACCGTTTGCGATGAGCGATCTCTCCGGCCTCGACATTGGGCTGCACGTACAAAAACTTCAGGGCAAAAGCGGTCGGGGGCGCACGAACGTGCTCGAACAGCTCGTCGAGCAAAAGCGGCTCGGTCAGAAAGCGATGGCCGGCTTTTTCAAATATGACAAAGCGGTCGGCAAGGGACGCGAGCCGATCGCAGATCCGGTCGTCGAGCAGCTCTTCGCGCAAGAGGCCCGCAAGGCTGGAGTTGCGCCGCGCGTCGTGACCGACCGCGAAATTCGAGGTCGCCTGCTCTATGCGCTGATCAATCGCGGCGCATACCTGCTCGAGGAAGGCGTCGCGCTGCGACCCGGCGACGTCGACATCGTCTACGTCTACGGTTACGGCTTTCCGCCGCATCACGGCGGGCCGATGTGGTATGCCGACGAGGTCGGCGTCCGGCGAGTCTACGAGCGCATCCGCGACTTCGAGGCAACCTTCGGCCCGCAATGGAAACCCTCGGCCTTGCTCGCGCGCATCGCCGAAAGAGACGGCACCCTTCGACAAGCTCAGGGTGACAAAAGTGGGGAAGTAACGCATGCGTGAAGCGGTGATCGTCTCGGCTGCGCGCACGCCGATCGGCCGCGCATTTCGCGGCGCCTTCAATCAAACGCCGGGCGCGACGATGGCGGGACACGTCGTCAAGCTCGCAATCGAACGAGCCTCCGTAAAACCGGAGGAAGTCGAAGAAGTGATCATGGGTTGCGGCTTGCCCGAAGGCGCCACGGGCAATAATATCGGGCGCACGGCCGCACTGCGCGCCGGCTGTCCGGTCAGCGTCTCCGGACAGACGGTGAGCCGCTATTGCGCTTCGGGTCTCGACGCGATTGCATCGGCGGCGAAACGCGTGATCGTCGACAATGCCGAGGTCGTCGTGGCGGGCGGCGTCGAGTCGATCAGCATGGTGCAGAACGACTTGAATCTTCACTTTTTTGCCGAAGAGTGGCTACTGCGCCACCAGCCGGACCTCTACACGCCGATGCTCTACACCGCCGATTTCGTCGCGAAAAAGTACGGCGTTTCGCGCGAGCGTCAAGACGAATATTCGCTGCAGAGCCAGCAGCGCACGGCTGCCGCGCAGGCGGCGGGGCGCTTCGATGCCGAGATCGTGCCGATGTCGTCGTGGAAGTACGTGCAAGAGCGCGAAACCGGCGCCGTGTACGAGGAGCTTGTCCAGCTCGATAAAGACGAGGGAAATCGACCCGACACGACGCTCTCTGGACTGGCTTCGCTGCGGGGGGCGGTTCCCGGCGTTGCCGATACGACGATCACGGCCGGCAACTCATCGCAGCTTTCCGATGGCGCGGCGGCCGTCGTGGTGATGGCCGTGGAGAGTGCGAAGGCGCGCGGATTGCAACCGCTGGGCATTTATCGCGGCTACGTGGTCGCGGGAGTCGAACCCGGTGAAATGGGAATCGGTCCGGTCTATGCGATCCCCAAGCTGCTCGAGCGCCACGGGCTTTCGATCGGCGACATCGGTCTGTGGGAGCTCAACGAAGCCTTTGCCGTGCAGACCGTCTATTGTCGCGACACGCTCGGGCTTCCCAACGATCGCTTCAATGTCGACGGCGGCGCGATCTCGATCGGCCATCCGTACGGCATGAGCGGAGCGCGGATGACGATGCACGCATTGATCGAAGGTAAACGCCGCGGCGAGAAGTACGTCGTGGTAACGATGTGCATCGGCGGCGGCATGGGAGCCGCCGCATTATTCGAGGTGCTCTGAACCCTCGAGAAGGAGTAGTCCGGTGATTGGAACTGTGGTCCTGCTGATGGCAATCGTCATCACGGTTATTGTTATTAGCGGGGTGCGGGTGGCGCAGGAGTACCAGCGCGGCGTGGTCTTCCGGCTCGGGCGCTACGTTGGAACGAGGGGCCCGGGACTCTACTACTTGATACCCTTGATCGAGCGCGGGCGCACCGTAGACCTGCGCACCGTGACGGTAACGGTCGAGCAACAGGAGACCATCACAAAAGACAGCGTGACGATCAAGGTCAACGCCGTTCTGTGGTACATGATCGTCGACCCGGCAAAAGCGATCATAGCCGTTGCGGACTACAGCTACGCCGCCTATCAGGTTGCGCTTACGAGCCTGCGCAACATCATCGGCCAGCACATGCTCGATGAGGTGCTGCGCGAGCGAACCACAATAAACTCTAAACTCTGCGAGATCGTCGAAGAAGTCACCGAGGCCTGGGGACTCAAGGTCTCGATGGTCGAGATGAAGGACGTCGAGATTCCCGAATCGATGCAGCGCGCCATGGCGCGCGAAGCCGAAGCAGTCCGCGAGCGCCGCGCGCGAATCATCAAGGCCGACGCCGAGTTCGAGGCCTCTCAGAAACTCGCCGAGGCTGCGAGCGTGATGGAGTCGCGCCCGATCTCATTGGAGTTGCGCCGGCTGCAGATGATCTCCGAAGTCGGGGCCGAGAATAACTCGACCACCATTCTCATGATACCGTCGGACTTCACGAATCTCGCACGCGCCTTAGCCTCCAAGGCCGACGATGCGAAAATTTCTTAGCCTTTTCCTCGTCTTGGCTCTCGCGACCGGCGTGGCGCCGCCTACGACGGTGGCGCCGCCTACGACGGTTGCGCCGAGCATTCCCGATACGCCGGTGGGTCAGGCGCTCATTGGGTGGTTACGGGCCTTTGACAGCGGCAACCGTGCGACATACCTCGCCTTCTTGAAGTCGACTTATCCGTCAAACGTCAAGCGGCTCGATGACGATATGCAGTTTCGTGCGATGACCGGGGGCTTCGTCGTCCGCGAGATCGTCACGTCGGAACCGACTCGCCTAGTGGCAACGGTCGAAGACCGCTTGAACGAACAGTTTGCGACGATGATCGTGGAGACGCAAAGCGCTGCACCGTACACGATAAAAAAACTCTCCCTGCGAGCGATCGCAACGCCGGACGGGTTGGCTCCGCCGGCGATGAGTCAGAGCGATCTCGTCGCGGCGCTTGGTTCAAAGGCCGAAGCGGAAACTTCTGCCGGCCGCTTCTCGGGTGCCGTGCTCGTAGCGAAGGATGGTCGACCGATCTTCGCTCGAGCGTACGGACAGGCCGATCGCGAGCAGAATATCGCCAACACCTTGGAGACCCGCTTTCGCGTCGGTTCGATGGACAAGATGTTCACCGCGGTATCGGTTCTGCAGCTCGCGGAGGCGGGGAAGATCAACCTCGATGCGCCACTAGGCACGTACTTGCCGGATTATCCGAACAAGGATGTGGCGACGCAAGTTACGATCGCCGAACTGCTCGACCACACCGGAGGAACCGGCGATATCTTCGACGCTCAGTTCGAGGCGCACCGTTTGGAGCTGCGGACGCTGCAAGATTACGGGAAGCTGTACGGCTCGCGCGGCCTGGCCTTTACGCCAGGAAGCAAATGGGATTACAGCAACTACGGTTTCATTCTACTCGGGCTGGTGATTGAAAAGGTCAGCGGGCAGAGCTATTACGATTACGTTCGCCAGCACGTCTGCGCGCCGGCCGGCATGACGTCGACGGGCTTCGAGCCGGAGAACGAGGCCGTTCCCGATCGCAGTACTGGCTATATGCTCGATCCGACCGGTAAGCTCGTGCCGAATACGGATACCTTGCCCTATCGCGGAACCTCGGCCGGCGGAGGATACTCGACCGTCGGCGACCTTCTCAACTTCGCGAATGCGCTGCAGCAAAACAAGCTGCTCGATGCGCGATACACGGAAATCTTGACCACGGGCAAGGTCGATACGCCCAACGGCAGCCGCTATGCCTACGGTTTTGAGGACCAGCGGTTTAACGGCGTTCGTTGCTTCGGCCACGGGGGCGGCGCACCCGGAATGAACGGCGAGCTAGAAATTTGCCCCGCAAGCGGTTACGTTGTTGCCGTGTTGGCGAATCTGGATCCGCCCGCGGCCACTCGAATAGCAAACTTCGTCACGGCGCGCTTACCGGCGCACTGACGCGAGGCTATTTTTTGGCGTAGGCGATGCACCAGCCGTTGGGGCTGATTGTACCGGCGACGAGTGTGCAGCTGCCGTTTGCCGTGGCCGAGCTTCCCTTGACGAAGAACTTGCATTGCGAGCACTTCTGGCCGTTCTTGGGCGTCTTCTGATATTTGAACTGGGCTTGCGAGCCTTTCGCTTCGGCCGTGGCCGTTTCGGCGAGGACCAAGCCGGCAAGCGCCGGAAGAACGACGACGCCGGAAAGGAAGTTACGCCGGCTCAGATCGTTGACGGAATCGCGCATCTTTTTTACCTCCGCTCCATCAGTTGGCTGGGGAAAAACCTGGACCCTCTCACGCGAGCTTAATGTGAAGCTAATCGTGAATCGATGCATTGTTCTCTCTATTCGGTTTCAATAGGAGCGAGGGGATAGAAACAAACGATGACGTTCAAATGGTTCACAAGCTTTATTTCGGGGGTTGCCCTAATTGGGATGACCCTTGGCAGCACGCTTCCGGCCGTGGCCGAGCAGGCGCCGGACGGCAATGGTCCGGGTGTTGCCAGAGTTAGCGTCATCCAGGGCTCGGCGGTCGTCCAACGCGGCGACAGCAATGCCCAAACGACGGCCGTCATCAACGCGCCCCTTCTTCCCGGCGATTACGTCTCGACCGGAGGGACCTCTCGCGCCGAGTTGCAGTTCGACGGTGAGACCGCCGTTCGGCTCGGCGGCAACGTGCAGGCGCGCATCACCGACAACGACCCGAACAACCGGGCGCTTCAGTTGGCTGACGGCACCGTCGAGGTCGGAATCGTTCACGGCGATCAGCCGTTTCAAGTCGACACCCCCTCGGTAAGCGTTCGCGCGCAGGATGCCGGCGATTATCGGGTTACGGTCAACCGGGACGGCTCGACGTGGGTCACGGCCCGCCGCGGAAACGCCCAGGTCATCACGCCCCAGCGCACTTACGATCTCAGTTCGGGTAGAACGCTCGTCGCTCGCGGCTCTGCCTCGAGCCCCTCCATCGGCTGGAGGTCGGAGGTCGGCTTCGACTCTTTCGACGATTTCAACGCCAAGCGCGACGAAACCATGACGACCGCGCTCAACGCGAGCCCCAACTTGAGCCCGACGATCGCCGGTTACGACAACCTCGATCAGTACGGCGACTGGCAGGACGTCGCCGGCTACGGTCAAGTCTGGGTTCCCGACGAGCCGGCCGACTGGGCTCCCTATCGTGACGGCTCTTGGGCCTGGGAAGGCGGCTACGGCTGGACTTGGGTCGGAGCCGAGCCCTGGGGATGGGCTCCCTATCACTACGGTCGTTGGTTCTGGGCTAACGGCTACGGCTGGGCGTGGTATCCGCCGGCTTACTCGTATGCGCCTGTCTGGTCACCCGCACTAGTTGGTTTCTATGGTTGGGGCGGCGGCGTTGGCATCGGCGTTGGTTTTGGCGGCTTCGGCTATGGCGGCATTGGTTGGTGCCCGCTGGCTCCCTTCGAGGCTTTCTATCCGTGGTATCCCGGCTGGGCCTGGGGAGGCTGGGGCTGGGGCTATGGCGGCGGCTACGGTGGCTATGGCGGCTACCGTGGGTGGGGAACGAGGGTCGTGAACGTCACCAATATCCGCAACGTCTACCGAAACTTCGGCCATGGCGGCGGCAGCGGAACGCTGCGCGGAAACTTCGAGCACGGAAACTTCTCGCATAACGTGGCCGTGACGTCGCAGAACGCCGGCAAGGTAGGGACGATCCGAGGCGCGCTGCCGGTCACTCCGAGCAGAGAGAATCCGGGCTTCGGGCGGACGCCGAGCAGAACGGTCGCATTCTCGAAGGCCTTCGACTCGCCGCGGTTCGCGTCGAATCGAGCGCTGGCCTCGCACAACTCCTTCGCCGATCAGCAGCGGTCCGTCGACGGCGCGATTCACGCCAACACCGCACGCCAAAGCGCACCGGTAACTCACGAGAACAATACGGTCCAGGGCCGCACCGAGGCCCATGCCACCGAGGCTCGCACAGCCGAGGCTCGCACAAGCGAGGCCCGCGCGAACGAGGCGCGCGAGCCCAACCAGACGTGGGAGCGCTTCGATGAGTCTCGCGGCTCGTCGCGCGAGAGCGCCGCATCCGAGCGGCCTGCGCAGAGCGAGCGCGCGTCGGGCGCAAGCGAAGGCTCGCGCGAAGAGCGGCCGGCATCAAATTCGTGGAGCCGGTACTCGAGCGAGCGGGGAAATGTCCCGGTCACGTATGGCGATCGCCAGCACGAATCGTACTCCCGCAGCGGGTCGTACGGGAGCACGTACTCGCATAGTTCGTACCCATCGTACTCACATAGTTCGTACCC
>PMTY01000182.1:7963-8823 GCA_003167155.1 Candidatus Cybelea tumulisoli | reverse complement strand
GGCCCGGCAGTTCTTCCCAGGACCGCTTGTACGCTGGCGCTTTCCATGGGTACAGTATTTACGTCTTCTCTTATCCAGAAGGGGAATTTGCTTACACGTTACAGCTAAAGGAACTCATAACCGGCACGCTTTGCTCCAACAGCAGCGGCGACGTCTTTGTGCCTAGTGGGAATGAGGTTATAGAGTACGCTGGTGGCTCGGGCCAAATTGCCACCTTGAGTGAAAGGAAAGACTACGTGGCCTACGGCTGCTCAGTCGATCCAACAACCGGCAATTTGGCGGTGGCTAATGAAAACGTGAAGGGTGGTCGGGGCGTGATCGCGATCTTCGCCGGAGCACAAGGCAATCCGGCGTACTATAGCGACTCCGCGATGGACACCTATTGGTACTGCGGGTACGACGACCAAGGCAATCTTTTCGTGGACGGTCAGGGAGACAGCAGGTTTGCGGAGCTTCCCCAGGGCAGCAAAAAGTTTACGAACATTAGCGTTCCGGTCAAGAGCTTCGGTCAGATTCAATGGGACGGTAAGTATATCACCATCGCCACGAAAACCGCTCAGACTATCTATCGCTTGAACATCATGGGCTCCGCAGCCAAGATTGTGAGCACTACCCGTCTCGAACCTAGCCTTAGTCTCGCCCAGCCCTGGATCGAGGGGAACACCATCATTCGGGCGTTCCGCCATCTTAGCAAATACAGCTATAAGATCGGGTTTTGGAAATACCCTACCGGTGGTAAGCACTACTTGCTTATAAAATCACCAGACAAACATGTCGACATACTCGGCGTAACCGTAAGCGTTGGCCCCGGAAAGTAGGTAAGAGCCCAGGCCACACCCTCTGCCCCTCTGCACGACGTT
>PMTY01000182.1:0-7869 GCA_003167155.1 Candidatus Cybelea tumulisoli | reverse complement strand
GGCGGCCTAGGGAAGCAGCGGAGGAGAGTACGCCGTTCCCGACGGGGTGTAGAGGCCCTTGCTGATTTGGCGGCGAGATGGCTTGACCGAGTTCGGTGGAAACTCTATGACCACGTTGTTTCCCAAGTTAGTTACGTAGAGCCAGCCCGCCTTATTCACGGTCACGGCTACCGGATCGTTTACTGCTTCCGTAATCGTCTGATAAGGCTCACTTTGGCCGGACCGATACTCCTGTACGTTGTTTTCTTTGATGTTGGTTACGTACAGCGTCCCGCTAGAGTCGACGGCAATGCCAGCCGGTGAGGCCACGCCGTCGGTGATGGTCCTTTTCGGCAACTTGCCACCGGCCGGATAGACGACGACGTTTCCGGGAGCGAAGCTCTTAGTACCTTCGGTATGAAGGTTCGAAACGTACATGTTCCCTGAGCGGTCGATCGCGATGCCATCTGGATAGACCAATCCTTTTGTGATGATCGTGTGCGGTTTGGTCGATCCTTTCGCGTACTCTGTGACGTTTGGCCCACCAATGTTCGTCACCCAAAGGTTTCCACCACCGTCTACAGCGCAAAATGCCGGCGTATTTACGCCCTTGGTGATCACTTCGGATGGCTTTGTCTTTCCAGACGGAAATTCTGTCACCCAGCCCGGCCCTAGGGCTTCGTTGGTCACGTAGAGCGTTCCATCACCGTCGATGCAGTCGCCAGACGGACCATTTAAATCAGCAGAAATGACCTCTATCGGGCTCGGGTCTTTAGCCGTGGCGTCATACACCTTTACATCGTTATAGTCGGCCGTATAGTTCGTGACATAAAGCAAGTCCTCGCTTTTGGCTTCAGGCTGCAGCCACGACTTACCATGCTCGACGCGCGTCACGATCGCGGAGGTTTGCTGCATCGCGCCCGGCGCACCGATCGGCGGCTGCGATCCGTCGCACCCTGCGAGCAATGCGGCAGCCGCGGAGATAGTAACGGCTAGGCGGCCTGCACGGCCCATGAGTGATACCTCCTGAAAAATCGAGACGACGGGCAAGGGCGCTGCGCCGAAGGATCGATTTGTGGTTTGGGCGCTGTGGCCAAGTCCTAACGCGACGGTGGCAACGCTATTGTCGAGAGATCAGATTGGCCGCCTAATTGCAGCTTGCCGATACGCCGACCGCCCGGATAATCAAACTCCCGGACGGAGCCTTTCGTTACTAGAATACTGTTAAGGGTCGGCGTAATCCAGTATGCTGCGTTGAATACAAATGGTTGTCTGAGAAAGATGGTTTGCGCAACGGTCGCCGCTGATCCGGAGATGTTGAGGCGGTAGATCGCTTGTTTCCAGGTCTTAGGCTTACCGTTATGCTTCGGACTGTAGGCGCCCTCAATAGTCACGTACTGGCCGTCCCACTCCACGGTCCAGCCAATATCATTGCCATCCCCGGGTTTGTTGGGAGCATGCGACCCGAGGTCGAGGGACATCGCTTCAAACGAAGACCCACCTTTGGGAAGTTCCGCAAATTCAAGCTGGTAATGCCCTGAAAGGCCCAATAAAAACAAGTTACCGCTATTGTCATAGCCTGCCGACAGAAGCCAGGGCATCGAGGAATCAAAGGTTTGCGGCGTTCCTTGAAGCTGCGGCGCAAAAACATCAACAGCTTTTTCAGGAACTTCAGCAATCATTGCGATGTTGCCGGTCGTTGGATCGACGGAGCACCCGACAGCATCGCCATACTCTTGCGATGTAACGACGACGTAATTCGAAGGCGATGTAGCGCCGTACGTATATTCGGAAATCGCTGGGTACTCGCCGCTGGTCTCGTCTGCGCCGGCGAGATAAACGTTGCCCTCGCTGTCAGAGCACGTTCTAACAAATTCACTCGGCTTCGGCACGAACTCGCTGACGGTGGTCCCACTTGGGTAATCCAGTATTTTACCGTTACTGGACCCATATGAGCCGAATACGTAGAGCAACGGCTGATCTGAGTTCGACAGTTGATGCGCAAGCGCATAGGTTTGCGGATTTGCGCCCGGCGCGCCAATCGGCGGCTGCGATCCGCCGCACCCTGCGAGCAATGCGGCAGCAATGCTGCACCTAACCGTTAAACGACCAAACCGTGAAAGCATCACACGGTATTCTCCTTGAAGCTGAACGAGTCGAAGGCGGGCTACGTTCGGCTTAGCTCTCTCAGTTCCATTGAATCAAGCCGGGCGGCGATCGGAAAAGAGACTAAGGTCCGCGGCTCCCGGGCCACGGCGCTGATTGGCTACTTTGCTCGCACGGTTGTGAGAAGCGCCTTCCAATGCCGCTTATGCGGTACAAGCAGCCCACTACGCACCTTCGAGCCGTGCGAGGTACTCGCACCCATCGCCTCGGCGATCAAACGTACCGGCAGCCCTTGCAGCTTCGGCAGAATGTCGCGCCGGAAATCCACGCGGTCCAGCGACCCATCATCGCGCCACGCCGCAATGGCCTTGCGCTGCTTTGAGGCCGTGCTGGCTCTGCGGCGCTGGGCCTCCGGCGTGGTTGTGGGATCGTGACCGGCTTCGCGCATGGCCGCGATCTTGGCTGGCCCTGCAGACCGGAAACTAACGACCGTCGAAAGCTGCGCCTCCTCGCGCCGATCGGGGAGGCATTGATCGCAGAATAAGCGTTTCCGGATCGTCAGCTTGGCACCACAGCTGCGGCAAGCATTGGCAGCGGTTGCGATCGGTACCGATCGAACGGCCTTCGGCGCGACGGGCGCCGCGATCGGGCGCACCCGCACCTTGACCCGTGCGCGATCGCCACCGGCCGTCCGGATTG
Organism: Candidatus Cybelea tumulisoli; assembly: GCA_003167155.1. Lineage (GTDB taxonomy): Bacteria > Vulcanimicrobiota > Vulcanimicrobiia > Vulcanimicrobiales > Vulcanimicrobiaceae > Cybelea > Cybelea tumulisoli. The sequence goes on along the minus strand of PMTY01000182.1, from coordinate 5,085 downwards.
GCGCCTCCATTCCCAGGCCACTCTTCGCGAGGCGTGCCACGTGCCGCGCAACAGCTTCGGCGTACGGTGCGGCGAGCTTCGCCCACGTCGTCATGGTCGGCGCGAGTTCTTGTGCGAGCGGTGATGCGAGGCGGCACGCACCCTCGCGCGTCTCCGCAAAATCTTTAGCCGAGAAGGTTCGCGTGCGCGCGAGGTTCAGCACGAAGGCATCCACGTGCGGCCGAACCGATTCCATCACGTCCGCTGCGAGGCTTTGGCGGTTGGCCTCGTCGCAATGAAACAGCGCGAGGCCCGGATCGAGGCCTCGGCCGATCAGCGCGATTCGCGTCTCGACTTCTAGCAGCGTATAGAGGTAGTTCAAGATCGCGTTCAGCGGGTTCCCTGCATTGCGTGGCGCCAGCGTCAGCGGCGACCGGCGCGCGCCGAAGGCTCGCCAATGATCCGGTACACGATCGCGCTGCGCAAACGTCACCGGCACGCCAGCCCACGCGTCCCAGTACGCTTCGGCCGCTTGCGCTTCGGCGATCAGTACGCGATCCATGCGACCGGCACGATCGAGTAGCGCGATCGCCGCGCGTACTCTGCTGCCGCCTTCGAGGCCGAATGAATCGAGTACGGCCAGCTGGCCTTTCAGCTTCGCTTCTAAGATTTCGCGCGCGATCGCAAGACGGTGTTCGGTCATCGGAATCAACGCCTGCGCGCGACGGAGGCGCGCATCGTCCAAACCTCCGATCGAAGCCGTCAAGATCGAGCCGTCGTGATTGAGTTGAACGAAGGCGGCTTTTGCATCGTGAAGCCAACGTAAGGCCTCCAGCGTCACAAAGCCCGTTTGCGCGATTACGACAAGCCGCTTGATCCGGCTCGTCGCTTTGGCAAAACGCCCGGCGCGCCGCTGTCGGCCGATCCCGTCGCTCACCGATAAGTGCCGCCGATCGACGGCGACCTTGATTCCGTAGCCACTGAGCGTCACGATGCCGCTACGGATGGGCACGGCGCTGGGCCGTGTGGTAGTCTCTTGGTGCATCTGGAGTGTCCTCTCCGGGTGCGACGCCTCCGGTCCGTTAGCGCGGATCGGGGGCACCTTAGTGCTTTATTGGGTTAGTTGAAATAGGTTAACGTCCGGCAACCGGGCGAGTCGTATCTGCGGCAGTCGAATCTCGGGTGTCATCTTGTCGATCGAGACGCCAGCGAGTCCAAAATACTCCAAACTTGCAAGACGTGCATAGTGAGTATATCCCTGACAAAAGTCATCGGCCCACGCAAGCATGTACTCCGCTGCCACCACACGTCTGCCGTCGATCGAGAGACGTAGGTCCGCCAGAGCCTCATTGGCTCGCTGGATATTGTCGCTCAGTTCAGCACTCGCGCTCTTGAGGGCGAGTTCGGCCATTGGCGTTATCGCTTCAAAAAGGTGAACGGCATACATATCGACACCGCTTTTCAAAATGTCGCCGCGACGTGGAAATCCCGTCGTAACTACAAGGATCGCGACAGCCATGGGTTTTGGGACGACGTAGCCCCATTGTCTCGGTCCTTGATCTTCTTCCGTGAGCCTTAGCACTTGCTCAGGTGTATCGTCGCCCAGCCGAATGTCTGGCTCAGCGCGAGGAAGTGGGGGTTGCGTAATAACCCCTTCGATGTAGCGGCTCGCGTACCGCGGCTCTTTTAGCGCCTCCCACACGATCTTGCCACCGAGAGCCGTGACGCCAGCACTCCGGAAACTCTGACGCGCACCTTCGCGTGCAAAGGCCGCATCTTCGTCAAGCCACTGCCACGCAAGCCCGACCAACGCCGCGAGCACCTGTAGCAGCTCGTGGTAATAACCGGCATTCGCAAAGCCGGTGAGCCAGGACACATCGAGTTCGTGGCAGATGCGGCGAAGCGTCTGGGGTGATGGTAACATCACACGCTTAGGGCGCCCCAGTGCATCAGGCACGACCGTCTCATACCGTTTAATCCGAGCCGTCGTTGTGTCATCAGAACTGGTCCCCCACAGCGCGCGCGCAAGTTGCTTTCGAGAGACGCCACGCTCCTCGCGAAGCGACCGCAACCAGTTAGCGAAAGCCGCCCGTTGCTGAAGGCCTGCGTAGCTGGGCGCCCGCGGGCTTCGAGGTGGCACGTCCGAGTAGGGAAACCAGGGTACACTTGCCACACCATAAGTGTTCTCTTTCGCGAGGGAAGCTTCCCTGGTAAGCTTGACGCAGTCACGGATTCGTCAAATGAAGGGGGGTACAGTTTCTTGTTACGTTTACGGCTATGGCGCCTCGCTGAAGGGCTAACGCAGACTGAGGCCGCTCGGCGGCTGGGCATGAGCCACCTCACGCTGGGCTACCTCGAAAGCGGGCGCCTTAGGCCTGGCCAGCGCGATCTGGACCGGCTACGCGCTGCTTTCGGCGATCAAGCTGCCCGCATGTTCGATCGAGTGGGCCACGACGTAGACGAGGCCACAAGATGAACTCGCGCTTCCATGCGCTCCAGGTTGGCGATTATCGTTGTGAACCATCGATAACAGCGCTTCGACGCTACGAACAATGCTCGATGCCAATGCCCATTTCATTTTCCAAGTCAGCAAAGCTCGAACGACTACTCGAACGACTATAAGAGAGGCAACAAACTAGATGAAAGCGCAACCCGCGCGCGACACGCGCGCACAATCCACCAAGGACGCGACGGAATTCTCATTCTCAAGCGGCGCGAAATACGCCGTGAAGGAAGATTATCTCGCCAAACACGTCATCTTCGCGATTACGGCGATCGAATACCAGGAAGACGCTGGGTTTGACGGCGCGCCCCGCTGGGCGGTCACCGTAACACCGGACGACGGCGAAACGGCCGAGATCATTACGTTGCAAGCCAATGACAAGCGCGATTCGGAAATGCGAACGGCTGCAGACCACATCGCAAAGAACGGGCCGATCCGTAACGTGCGACTCGTCAAACATGGCAAGGCCTACTACTTCGAAACCGTTGCGGAGACCAAAGCTCCGTAACGTCACTTACGACCGAGGGCCGGGCGATTTGCACTCGCCTGGCCCTCAAGGATTTGACTAACCATGCCCAAGCGTAAAACAAGTCGAAGTCCGGTCAAGGCAAGCGCCGAAAGAAAGTGCGCAGCGCCGCGCAATACTTTGCGCAGCCGCCACGGCGCCAGGAAACGCTCAAGAAAGCCGCACACGTGCTTTCGGCCATGCGCACGGAAAAGGTGTCGCTGCGCCAGGCCTCGCTCGAACAGGGCATCAGCCCTTCGACGGTGCTGCGGCACGCCAAGGCGGCGCTGCGCAAGACTCCCCGCGGCACGTACGCAGCCCGGAAATCTGACCGGCTGCTGCGCGTGCTGGTCCTACCGATCGAGGGCAGCCTGGCGGAAATCGCCACCACGGACTCCCGCGCGGCGACCCTTGTTGCGGAGTACTGGAATGCGGTGACCCTCTACCTGGAGACCGGCGACGACGGCGAGCTTGCGCGTTTCCGTGGCCAGTCGATCATCGACGCCCAGGGCAACGCCGTACCGTTGCTCGCCGATACCGACGAACTGGAACGGCTGGGTTCGGCGGGCGTCCTGTCGTTTCAATCGCTCTACGCGAAGGCCAGCTAATGGCAGCGCACCGATCGAACGATCCGATCAAGACCGGCACGCGCCGCGCCAAGACGCAGCGTCGCGTGGGCGTAGACGCCACGTGCGCCGATTGCGGTAAGTCGGCGCCAGAGGTGCCGCTGGTTGCGCGAAGTCGCCCGAAGCGGTGCTACGCGTGCTATCAGATCGCGCGCGGAAAGAAGCCGACGGAGGGGCATGAGATTGCGGGTAAGTCGAACTCGCCCATCAAAATCGAGGTTCCCGCCAACGTACACCGTGCGCTAAACGAAGCGCAGTACGAATGGCCGCGCAAGACGCTGCAAAATCCGGATGGCAGCCCGGCACTGCGGGCAACGGCCGCGCTGCGCGGGGCCCGCGATCTGATCGTGGAGCTGTTGACGACGCTCTTTGATTCGTGCATCGTGTTAATCGAAGCGATCGACGCATGGCTATGCGAAAAGCACGGCAAGTGGTGGATCGGGACACCGTTCGAGGGATGGCAGCCAGGATGACGCCTGACCCGCTCAAGCTGGCAATCCGGGTCTATCCGGAGCCGCCGAGCGATGATCGTGAACGGGAGAAACTGCGCTTTTGGCGTCGCCCACATCAAATGTTCGTTTTCGATACCGAATGCAAAATTGGCACCGCGCAATCGCTCACCGTCGCTTGTTATCGGTACTACGAGCGTGGCATTTGCCTCGAAGAAGGGCTCTTTTTCGGCGACGATCTGCCGCGCGCCGATCGCGCGAAACTCGAAGCATACGTCAAAACGCACGCGGCGGCGACCGATTTGCGCCGCGGCGCACCCGAACTTCGGCTGCTTTCTCGCCGTGCGTTTTTGGAAAAGCTCTACGCAGCCGGTTTCGACGGGCGCGGCCTGATCGTCGGCTTCAATCTACCGTTTGACCTGTCACGGCTCGCGGTCGATTCTGGCAACGCCAAAGATAAGCGGTTTGCCGGTGGCTTCTCCCTGGTGCTGTGGGATTGGGTTGACGAAACCGGCAAGCGCCGGATCAATAAGTACCGCCCACGCATCGCGATCAAGCACATCGACAGTAAGCGCGCGCTCAAGGGCTTTACCGGAACCTTCGACGCCGATCCGGACGATCTGATTCCTGAAGGGTCCGAAACCGGCGAGCCGGAGGATAAGTACAAGTTCCGCGGGCACTTTCTCGATCTGCGCACGCTGGCGTTTGTGCTCACGGATCGCGGGCATAGTCTCGCGTCGGCGTGCAAAGCGTTCGGCGTCGAACAAGGGAAGCTGACCGTCGAAGAGCATGGCGTCATCACGCCGGAGTATGTCGACTATAACCGGCGCGACGTGGAAGCGACCGCGGCGCTGGCCTCCAAGCTGCTCGAAGAGTACGACCGTTTCGATGTAGAGCTGCAAGAGACGCAGGCCTTCTCCCCGGCGTCGCTCGGAAAGGCGCACTTGCGCAAAATGGGGATCGCCCCTGTTCTGGAGCGGCAGGCGATCGAGAAGCGGTATCTCGGCTACGCGCAGTCCGCCT
>PMTY01000084.1 GCA_003167155.1 Candidatus Cybelea tumulisoli | reverse complement strand
CGGATCAGCGATTGCGGGTAGTTCACGCCGCTTCCGCCGCCCGGACCCGTTATCGTCGTATTTGTGTAGCCATTTTCGAGATCGAAGTTTCCCGTGCGCACCGTGCAAGTGCCGGTCGTTACGGTCGGCCGGTTTACGATCGATAGGATCGAGCCGCACGGGTCGCTGAGGGCGGGAGCTGGGGACGGCGACGGTTTGACCACCGCGGGCGGGGGCGTCTGGCCACCTGCGACCGCACCGGAGAGCGCGAAGGCCGCGGTAAAGACGCCAAGCCTGAAGAGGCATGCGACGGTCATCCCGGGAGCTACTTGGCTGCGATGAGAGAAGCCTGTCCGAGTGGATTTTATAACATAATTGAGGCGCCGGCGCCCAGGTAATGCTGCCTCTGACCGTCGAGCAAGGTCGGCGAAAAACCATACTCGAGGTCGACCTGAACGCTATTTCTGAAATCGCGTAAGAACGCGGAGTCGATCACGCTCTTGGCGCCCAGTCCGGCGTCCGCCCTACTGAAATAGGTGTACTCAACGTAGAAGTCCGAGGGGCCGGGCAGCGATGCCGAGGCCACGAAGCTGGGGACGAACGCGAAATAGGATTGCGGAACGTTTGCGGCGTTCAGGCCGGAGAGCGCGTCAAGGCCCATCGTTCCCGAAAGTCCGATCGCTTGGTTCACGGTGTAGCTCCAGTTGAAGTTTCCGATGTACTGATTAGCGCCCGCAGAAAACGCTCGCGAGCCGGTTGGATACGTGACCGCGGCGTTAACGCCGTACAGCGTCACTCGTGCCGCCGGCCCGACGTTGCGGGGGAAGCAGCGGTTCCGATCAGCGTGACGAGAGAGAGTACCACTGGATGCATCAGCGCCGATTATGAGCGCCCAAAGTATTGCGCACCATCCGCCATTCGGGCGGTTCCGTTTGGATAGTCCGAACGGATCATCCGTTTGGCGGCTGGCAACGGCCGCCAGTCGGCGTATCCTAGAGACGAGATGTTGCTGGAAATCGGGATCGTTCTTTTATCGATCGTCTGCTTCACGCTCCTGGATCTTTACGTCATCGGTTGCGAGAAAGTCTAGGTAATGCAGTTTGACGACGTCTTGGGCCTTGTGCTGACCATCGCAGGCTTGGCGTATCTCGTCTTCGCGATGCTTCGCCCTGAGAAGTTCTAGGAAGGCTCGATGACTGGAATGGGATGGCTCCAAGCCATTATTTTCTTTCTGCTGGTTCTGGCGGTCACGAAGCCGCTGGGGACGTATATGGCCCGCGTCTTCGCGGGCGAGCGCACCTGGCTGACGCCCGTCTTCGCGCCGCTCGAGAAGGTCATCTATCGCCTCTGCGGGGTTCGAGCAGACGAGGAGATGCCGTGGTACGCCTACGCGCTCTCGATGCTCGCCTTCTCGCTCGTTGGCCTTGCGTATCTCTACGTGCTACTGCGTACGCAGAAATGGCTCCCGTTCAACCCGCAGCACATCGACAACATGGCGCCGGACTTGGCCTGGAACACGGCGGTCAGCTTTACGACCAACACCAACTGGCAGTTCTACTCCGGCGAAACCGCGATGAGCTACCTCTCGCAGATGGCCGGCCTGGCCTGGCACAACTTCGTCTCGGCGGCGGCCGGCATCGCGATCGCCGTCGCGGTCGTGCGCGGCGTCGTGCGGACAAACGTGAAGACGCTCGGAAACTTCTGGGTCGATCTAACGCGCTGTTCGCTCTACGTGCTACTGCCGATCTCGATCGTCGTCGGACTCCTGTTCGTCTCTCAGGGAATCCCTCAAAACTTGCACGCGTATCAAGCGGCAAAGTCGGTCGAGGGCTTTTCGCAATCCATCACCGGCGGCCCAATGGCTTCGCAAGAAGTCATCAAAGAACTCGGCACCAACGGCGGTGGATTCGTCAACGCCAACTCGGCTTCACCCAATGAGAACCCGACACCGTTCACCAATCTGGTCGAGCTTCTCTTGATCTTTTCGCTCGGCGCCGGCCTGACATACATGTACGGCAAGATGGTGAAAGATACGCGCCAAGGGTGGGCGATTTTCACCGCGATGGCGATCTTATTTTTCGCCGGATTTACGCTAGCGTATTGGGCCGAAGCCGGTGGGAACCCGATCGTGCACCATCTGGGCGTGGCGGGCGGCAATATGGAAGGAAAAGAGTGCCGCTTTGGGGTTTCGGGCTCGGCGCTTTTCGCGACGGTGACGACCGACACGTCCTGCGGTGCGGTCAACTCGATGCACGACTCGTTCATGCCGCTCGGAGGCCTCGTTCCGCTGGTTGACATGCAGTTGGGCGAGATCGTCTTCGGCGGCGTCGGCAGCGGGTTGTACGGCATGATCGTCTTCGTCGTCTTGACGGTCTTCATCGCGGGACTCATGGTCGGCCGCACGCCGGAGTATCTCGGAAAGAAGATCGAGCGCCGAGAGGTGCAGTTCGCCATTTTGGCGGCCCTCGTGACCCCGGTTCTCTGTCTGGTGCCGACCGCAATCGCCGCGGTGATTCCCGCCGGCTTAGCGACGCTGAACAACGGGGGGCCGCACGGTTTTTCGGAGATCCTGTACGCGTTCACCTCGACCAACGCCAACAACGGATCGGCGTTCGCAGGCCTAGGCCCAAACCTTTTCTATAATCTGATGACGGGCGTGAACATGTTTTTCGGGCGCTTTGCCGTCGCGGTTCCCGCACTTGCGCTGGCCGGCGCGCTCGCCGGCAAGAAATCGATTCCCGAGGGTTCGGGGACGTTTACGACACACTCGCCGATCTTCGTCGCACTGCTCATCGGCGTCATCGTGATCGTCGGAGCGTTGACGTTTCTGCCCGCCGATTCGCTGGGTCCGATTGTGGAACATCTGCTCGTTTTCCAAGGAAAGACGTTCTGATGCTGAGCCAGAGGCGCTTGGAGCGCCGTCCGAAGGCCCGATCGCTCTTCGATCGCGCGATCCTTACGCGAGCCGTCGGCGATTCGTTCAAGAAGCTGGACCCGCGCTGGCAGGCGCGCAATCCGGTGATGTTCGTCGTCGAGGTGGGTGCGGCGGCAACATCGATCTTCTTCGTGCGCGATCTCGTGAGACATACGGGACTGTCGGGTTTCGACTTCGCTATTGCAGCCTGGCTGTGGTTCACGGTTTTGTTCGCGAACTTTGCCGAGGCAGTCGCCGAAGGGCGGGGTAAAGCCCAAGCCGAGGCGCTGCGCAAGACGAAGTCCGATACCTACGCGCGCTTGCTGCACGACGACGGGACCGAGGAACGCGTCACGAGCACCACGTTGCGAAAAGGTGACCGCTTCGTCGTCGAAGCCGGTGAGATCGTCCCGGCGGACGGCGAAGTGCTCGAGGGCGCGGCAACGGTCGACGAGTCGGCGATCACCGGCGAATCGGCGCCGGTCATTCGCGAGTCCGGCGGCGATCGCAGTGCGGTGACCGGCGGAACGCGCGTGCTCTCCGATCGCATCGTCGTTGCGGTGACGGCCAACCCCGGCGAAAGTTTCCTCGACCGAATGATCGGTTTAGTGGAAGGGGCGCAACGCCAGAAGACGCCCAACGAGATCGCGCTTTCGATTTTGCTCTCCGGACTCACGATCATCTTCCTGATTGCGGTCGCGACGCTCGCGCCGTTTTCGGCCTACGCCGGCAAGCTTCAAAGCGTTACGGTCCTGATCGCATTACTCGTCTGCCTCATTCCGACGACGATCGG
>PMTY01000056.1 GCA_003167155.1 Candidatus Cybelea tumulisoli | reverse complement strand
CGATCACGTATGCCGGCATCTTTTCGACCAGCTCCTTATGGCCGCGCCGCGGCGGCATGCTCGCGCGCAATCTCCTGCCGCACGGCAGCCTTGCGTAAACTGGGGCTCGCGCCCGTTAAGCGTAATGCCTCGTTGAGGCCGCTTTGGAGGACGACGTCATTTCCCGTGGCGATGTCCGAAGCCGCCGGCGAGACTCGGACGTCCGGTAGTATGCCGACGCGCTGCAACTGGCTTCCGTCGACGTGACGCACGCCCTCGCCGCTAAAGTTGAGGTACACCGCGCCCGGAGCAACCATGGTCGTGACATCGCCGTTGGCACCTTGGGTGGGCGCGCCGACGAAACGCGTCTGACCCGCCTCACGAAAGAAGAGCGCGCTGTGCTCGGCCTGACTGATGGTCCGCTCGTCGAGCAGCATCACGGTAGGCTTTAGGTAACGCGGTCCTGCGGCGCGGTCCATCATCTGATAGAACTGCAGATATGTCGGCCATATCGCGACGGAGTCGGAATCGACGTCGAGCGGCGCGATGATCTGTGGAGTATTGAAGAGCGCCAGTCGGACCGAGGTCGCCGTCGTCAGCCGCGGCGCGATCGGCCACGCGGCTCCCAGCGGATAGCCGCGGTTATCGAAAACGATCGCCCGGGTATTCTTCAGCGCCGCAAACATCGCGTCGACTTCGGAAACCTCGAGGCGATCGAAGGCCACATAACCAACGTTACCCGGCAAAATGAAGAACTTCGGACTCTTCGAGGGCGGCCTGGCAGGAAGGAAGTCGCGTACGAAGGTGACGGTCGTCGTCGTTTGGGAGCCCGGCTGGCGAAACTGGAGCGTCACCGAGCTCCCCTTCGGCCCCGCAAAGATGGACGGCATGCGATTGAGCGCCGCGTAGTCCGCGGACTGCGGCGTGGATGCGGAGATATACCGCTCTATGCGATTCATCGCCGTTCGCACGGGAACTCCATCGACCGTTTCGATGATATCGCCGGCGCGCAAACCGTGGAGCGCGTCGCCGCTCGCGTAAAGATCTGTAACGACGGCCTGCCCGTGCAGATATCGCGCCGAAAAAGGCAGACGCGCTCCGAACTCCGCTCGAATCGTCTTGTTAACGACAAAGCCGTGCGAATCGTGCAGGTGCGCGTAAAACCGCATGAGCCCGAGAACGTACGCACGTGCGTTGCTAGCGGCGCGCTCGTCGCCGATCGCCTGTAGCGCGGCGGCATCCCAATCGTCATGCATCAACGCGGTGTACGGAGAAAAGTAACGGATGATGTTGTAGATGCGCGCGATCGCCAGCATCCGCATGCCTTCGTTGGGAAAGAGCGCCGACGGGTAGGGATTCTCGACGAACTGATCCGGAAGCGGGCGTTCGTAATGCGGCGCCGGCGGCGTCTGCGACGCGAGCTGTGCGGCAGCGTCCTGCGGATCGTGCACGTTAATCGTCGCAAACCGCTGTTGCGTTGCAAAATCCGCCAGGTCGCCGGTGCGGAAGGTCACGCGCACTTGATAGGGCAGGTCCATCACGGCGCCGCCCGTCGAGAGCGCCGAGGGCTGACCTCCCGTTGTAAAGATCGTCGCGTCGCCGGTTAGCGTTAGCGCAATCGCAAGCGGCGGTAGCGAGGTTACGCCATCGACCAAGAAGCCAAGGCGATGCGCCTCCTGCGATTTTCCGTGCAACGGTACGGCGTCCGAGTCCTGATCGGAGGCAGAATAGCCAATATAACCCGCGGCTTGATTGGGAAAGCCATCGTACGTCCGCGACCTTCCGCGAGGCTGTGAAACGTCGCCTTTCAGAAGCGCAGCAATGGCCGCGTCGTCGTCGTTGGTGGAGAACAAATATCCCAACGATGCGACATCGTTGCCGTTCGCTTCGGTAACGCCACGGAGATCGAAGAGAACGTAGTGACTCTTCGCGGCAGCAGTAAAGACTTTGGGTGCCTGCGCCTGCACTTGATCGCTCGAAACATTATGCGGTAGCGTGATCGCCGCGACCGAACCGATCGAACTGAGGGTGAGGCTCTCCGTCGTCGGCGGCGGGCTGCTGCTTACGTAGGTAGCGGGGTCGTGCAACGGGGCAAGGAGCGCCGCGATCGCGGCGCTGTAACTCTCTTTACTGGTTGCCCCAAGAATCGCCGGCTCGGCGTTCATGAAGGCGGCATCCCAATCGACGCTGCCATCGCTGGCCTGCGGATCGAAAAGTCTGACGTCACCCCACAATTTGATCGCCGCGAGGAGCTGCTGGGCGGGCAAAACCAGCTGGTTTTGCGGTTGCGCCGAGACCGAAGCGGTCTGCAAGAGCAGCAGGAGGACTACCATGAAGAGCGCCGCTCGCTTCATCCGAGGGGCATTTTCGACGGACTCACCACTCGTCCCCCAAGCGGCCCTCCGTAATGTCACATTAATTGGAGGTCATTCCGTCTAAGCAGCGGAGGTTAGAAAGATCATGCTCAAGTGGTTTGTCAAAAGACAGCTCGAGGCGTTCGGGCGGCGGTGGGATTACGATACGGGCTACCTCCGTGAGATCGTCGACGACGCCGGCGTGAGTGCCATCATGCCGCTGCAGGCGCTCGGAAAGCTCGGCAGCTATCGAAAGAATGTTCCGGTCGACGCGTACGCCGGCGCGACGTTGACCGCCGCGAAGGCTGCGGACTGCGGGCCGTGCCTGCAGCTCGGCGTGACGATGGCTGAGACGTCGGGAGTAAAGCCGCAAACGGTCCGCGCAATCCTCGAACGCGACTACGCGCCGCTCTCGAAAGAAGCATTGCTCGGCGTCGAGCTTGCACTGGGGACGATCGCGCGCGACGGCAGCGGCGAAGAAGCGCGTACCGAGATTTTGCGCCGATGGGGGCGCGCCGGACTCGTCTCGCTCGCCTATGGGATCGTCGCAGCTCAAGCCTATCCCACTTTCAAGTACGCCATCGGTCGCGGCCATTCGTGCCTGAGCGTGCGCGTCGGTGGCGAAACGATGGCGATGCAACACCCGCAATACGCGTGATTACCGAGCGCGCGCAACGCTTCGAAGAGCTGCGGCCGGCGCTAGTCGGGCACGCCTACCGCATGCTCGGCGAATACTGCGAGGCCGAGGACGTTGCGCAAGACGCCTACTTGCGCTGGAGCGATGCGCTCGAACGGGCGCAAGTGAAAGACGATCGAGCGATGGCGCGGACGATCGTGACGCGTCTCTGCCTCGATCGTTTACGTTCGGCGCGCGCCCGGCGGGAAATCTACGTCGGACCCTGGCTTCCGGAGCCGGTGGTCTCCGAAGACCGCAACGATCCGGAGGCCGCCGCAACGCTCTCCGACGACATCTCCTTCGCGTTTTTACTCGCGCTTGAGCGCCTGGCGCCACTCGAGCGCGCGGCCTTCTTGCTGCACGATGTTCTAGACGTGCCCTTTGCCGAAATCGCGCAGACGCTGGGGCGCGCCGAGCCGGCCGTTCGCAAACTCGCGACGCGCGCGCGCGAACACGTGCGCGATGCCGGCCGTCACTCGCGAACCGATGCCAAGAAGCTGCTGGGCATTCGCGATGCGTTCCTCAAGGCGCTGCAAGACGACGATCCTGCGGCGCTAGCGCGCCTGCTTACCGATGACGTCGTCTTCACCAGCGACGGCGGCGGCAAGGTCCCGGCAGCTACGGTGCCCGTGATCGGGCGCGAGCGAGTAACCCGGCTGCTCTTCGGACTCAAAGAGAAACAAGGCTGGAAGGATGTCGTGCGCATGGATCTCGTCATGCTCAACGGCATGCCGGGCATCGTCACGTTCAACCCGAAGGGTGTGCAAGAAGCCGCTGCCTTAGAGATCGCCGATGGCCGCATTGCAGCGATGTACGTGGTGCGAAACCCGGAGAAGCTCAAGGTGGTCGCGCGGGGTCAGATAAACCGGCGAAGCCTCGGCCAATAGAGGCTCAGCGGCATGGTGATCCCGCGGCAGAGCGCGATCGGAAAGCCGTTTTCGAACGGTCGCCCCCACGGATTGGAGAAGTGAGTGACGATCCGATGCATTCGAAAGAGGTGCGCGCTCGCTTCGCAGTCTCCGTGAACGTCGATGAGCACGTTGCCGCTGTAGCCGTGCGTGCCCCAGACCCAAAACTGGTTGTGGCCCGAAAGTGCCGGCGGCAGGCCGTACTGCGGCCCATAGAAATCCAGCGCGGCGGCTTCACCGTAATTGCTTGCAAGGATTGCCGCTTGAGCGCGCTCGGCCGCGGGCAGCGAATCGTAGACTTGGGCGACGGTTTGCGCTAGCTCCCGCCAGCCGTGCATGTCGGCCCAATCGGGGGGCAGGTTGCCGATCTGCGTGTGTTCGGTGACCGACAGCTTCACTTCTTGCGCGAGCATACTCTGCACCGTGCGGTCGTAGGCGGACATCGTGCGTTCCGGCAGTACCGGCATCAGCAACGGAACCACCGCAATTGCGACAATCAGCGTGTAGAGCGCGAGCACCGGCCGCCAGACCCGTGCGCGTGCCGTCCAGGCTTCGATCGTAACCGCGCCCGCGGCGATCGGAATCGGGTAGACGTCGCCGGGATAGTAGTTCTTTGCGTGCAGCGCGATCATCTGGGCGATCAACGCGAGATAGGCGATCCCCAAAAATCGGGCGTCCGCGCGGCGCAGCAGCGTTGCCAAGCCGATCAGCCAAACCGGCGCGAGCAGCGGATACGTGATCAGCAGCTGCGTAGCGAGGAACTGCAGCGGCGTGAGCGAGACGTCTTTATACTGCGCTGCGGCGCGCAACAGCGTCCACATCGGAAAGCCGTGCGCGGCTTGCCACAGGAAGTTGGGCAGCGCGATGAGCGCCGCCACGAGAACGCCACCCGCGAACCAGCCGGTGAAGAGAACGCGGCGTTGCGGAAGCACGAGCAATCCGAAGAGAATGCCGATGGCGAAAAAGACGACGGTGTATTTACTCTCAATGCAGATGCCTAGGATCGTGCCTACGACCAGCCACCAGCGCGGGTCGGCGCCTTTGACGATGCGCAGAACGTAGAGCGCGGCCAGCGGCCACAGCCACAATCCGACGATGTCGGGCGTCATCTTCGATCCAAAATCCATCAGGACCGGCGTCAGCGCTGCAACCAGCGCCGCGAAGAACTCCGCGAAAGCGCCACCGCCGAGCTCGGCGGCCAATAGGCACGTCGTATAGACCGATGCCGCCGCAAAGCACGCGCAAACCATGCGCAGGAGGAAGAGCGAGTGGCCGAAGAGCTGTGAGCCCGCCGCTAGAAGCGGTACGACCGGCGGTTGGTCGACGTATCCCCAAGCCGGGTGAAAGCCGCAGATAATAAAGTACAGCTCGTCGCGGAAGAAGCCGTAATGCGGATTGCCGGCGAGATGGACCGCTAGCGTAACGAGCGCCGCCGCAAGGGGTACAGACCGGAGGCGGGGCGGATGCACAGTTTTAAAAATCTCGCAGCCGTTGTTGATGCCGCGGACCGGGCCTACCTGCTTCGAGCAGGGATAGCGCGCGGACGCGAGGGAATCGTAGCGACTTCCAGCCGCAGAAGGAAACTCTCATTGAAAACCCTGTTCCTAAGCCCGCCTTCGTTCAACGGTTTTGACGGCGGCGCGGGCGCGCGGTACCAGGCAAAGCGCGAGGTGACCTCGTTCTGGTATCCGACTTGGCTAGCTCAGCCGGCCGCCATGGTGCCCGGCAGCACGCTTGTTGATGCGGCCCCGCACGGGCAGACAACTGAAGACGTGCTAGCGATCGCCAAGGACCACGATCTGGTGATCATGCACACCAGTACGCCATCGCTTCCCAACGACGTCGAGTGCGCCCGCCGGCTCAAGGCGCAAAACCCTTCGACAAAGGTCGGATTCATCGGCGCGCACGTAGCCGTGCTTCCGGAGCAGACGTTGCGCGAGCACGATATCATCGACTTCGTTTGCCGCAACGAGTTCGACTATACGTGTAAGGAACTGGCCGAAGGGCGCCCCTGGAATGAGATCCTAGGGCTCTCGTATCGCGACGCGGACGGCGAGTTAAAGCGCACCGAAGAACGCCCGCAGGTCCCCGATTGGGATGCGATGCCGAGCGTACTGCCCACCTATGCCAAGTTTCTCGACGTCACGAAGTACTACAACGGCTACCTTCTGCACCCTTACGTCTCGTGGTATACCGGCCGCGGCTGCACGGCAAAGTGTACGTTCTGCCTCTGGCCGCAAACCATCGGCGGCCACATCTTCCGCCACAAGAGCCCCGAGGCGGTCGGTCGCGATCTCGACGAAGCGAAGGCGATCTTCGGTTCGAAGGTTCGGGAATACATGTTCGACGACGACACGCTCACGAACGAAAAAGCTTACGCGATTGCGTTGAGCAAGCACATGAAGCGCTTGAACCTCAGTTGGGCTTGCAACGCCCGCGCGCACGTCGACTACGACACGCTCAAGATCCTGCGCGACAACGGCTTACGCGTTTTGCTCGTCGGCTTCGAATCCGGCAACCAAGAGATTCTCTACCGCATTAAGAAGGGTCTCAAGTTAGAGATGGCGCGCAAGTTCATGAAAGACTGCCACAAACTCGGCATCAAAGTACACGGCACGTTCATCATTGGCTTGCCGGTCGACACTCCGCAGACCGTTCGCGAAACAATCGAGTTCGCGAAGGAACTGGATCCTCACACCATTCAGGTATCGATTGCATCGCCTTACCCCGGAACGGAGCTCTACGACCAAGCGCTGGCAAACGGCTGGTTCGCGCGCGACGACTTGGTATCCGGAACGGGCATTCAGACGTCGACGTTACGCTACGACACGCTCTCGACCGCCGAGATCGAAGACTCGGTAGAGCGGATGTATCGCGAGTTCTACTTCCGGCCGAAAAAGATCGCCAAGATCGTTTCCGAGATGGTGACGAGCCGCCAAATGCTGGTCCGCCGGTTGCGCGAAGGCGGCGAGTTTTTCGGCTACCTGCGGGCGCGGCGGGTGCAGGCCGGCGAACGCCGGGTCGAAGCGACGGCGTCATAGAAGGTGCCTCCGGCTCACCCGAGCCGGCGGGCCGACGCCAGCGTTTCGTCTAGCATGTTCCGTTGAAACGCGATCGTGTCGGCGACGTTGGGGAACCGCGCGTCGGCTCGGTATGCGGTCAGCCGGTAGCCTTCATCATCCTGCGCTAGCGTACCGCGTTTTCGCAGCGTCGCGAGTGCGTTGACGACCGCAGCATCCGGCGCGCGCCGCAGTTCGGGATCGACGAAGACGTTGCGCGGTAGCGAATCGAGCCGCTCGCGCACCGCGCGCACCGCATCCGGTACCGCGAACGGCTGCGAACCCTCGAGCAGAAACGCGGCCAGGTTCGCCGAGGTCGTGATCGGCCGCGCGGCGGCCAGCGACGTCCCGACGTCGGCACCGCCGGTATATCGAAGGACCCGGTAGAGCATCGAGAGCCGCCCGCTACGGAAAGGGTCGTACGCGATCGCGCAGAGCCAAAGGTCGGCGAAGGGCGCGAGGGCCTCGACGACTCCGCCACGCATCGGATGCATGCGGCCATCGTTACTGAAGTCGCCTTCGGGCGTGATGTAGAACGTCGCCCCGGTCCGCACGCGCTCCACGATCGCAGCGATGTCGCGTTGCGTCACGGCGCGGAGGTTCTCGAGCACCTCGCGCCGGTACGGGTGCTTGAGCTTCGCCACTTTCACCCAAGCCTGGGCCCGCGCGAAGTCTACGGCCCTCCATAAGTCGCTCAGCACGCGACTCTCCAGGCCCAACGGTTCGAGCGTTTCGGCCGGCAAGATTGCATCCAGCGGTAGGTCGCCATGCGTGGCGCGCAACTCTTCGGCCAAGCTGATGAGCGGCCGCGAAAAGAGATGGTTTTCGATCGGCAGGATGCCGAAGGCGCCCCATAGCCCGCTCAGATTTACACCGCGTGTGAACCACGCGGTCCAAGGTAACTTTGCTGCGATGAATCCCGTCTCGAAGGTACGGCGCGAGTTGCACATGACCAGCGGCTTCCGCGGGTGGCGCAGAAACGTGCGGGCCGTAACTATTTCACCTTCGTCGATGTGCTGATGATTTGTGATCAGCACCGTCGCCCCACGTTCTGCCGGCAAATCGCCCCACTGGCGAACGCGAATCGTGAAGGAAAGGTAGGCCTGGCGAACGACGTAGCTGATCGCCGTCATCGTCCAGTTGGGCTTCACCCTTCCACCTCCACGTAAACTTTCTTCGCATACGGAAAAAAGGCCGCCTCCCGTGGCTAGCGAACCGCGTCGCGTGAAGTTAGCGCGTCTCCTGGCCGCCGGCCTCGACGTCGTCACGATCGCGTCGCTCGGTTATGCGGCCGTCGCAATTGTATGCGCGGCGCGCTTCGGACGACGCGAACTCGAGACGAATACCGTCGACGATTTGCCGCCGGTTAGTTTGCTCGTTCCCCTGCACGGTGATGAGCCCGGTCTCGAGGAGAACCTGCGTGCGTTCGCCTTGCAGGACTACCCCGTTTGTCAGCTCGTCCTTGGCGTCGCGCGCGCCGACGATGGCGCCCTGGCAGTTGCGCACCGCGTGGCGACGGCGCTTCCCGATCGGAACATCGAGATCGATGTCGGTGAAGTTCCCGGCTCGGCCAACCCCAAGATTGCAAACGTCCTCTCGATGATGCGGCTCGTGCGCCATAAGGTGCTAGTCATGGCCGACAGCGACACGCGGGTTAATCCGGCGTACGTCCGCTGCGTGACGGCGCCTCTGCGGGACCCCGGCGCCGGCGTGGTAACCTGTCTTTTCGCGGGCGTGCCCGACGAGACGTTTTCGGCGAAACTTGGGGCGATGTTCATGAACGAGCAGTTCATTCCATCGGTGCTCGTCAATCGGCTTTTCGGGCTGCCGCGCCACTGCCTAGGCCCAACGAATGCGGTACGCTCGACGGTGCTCTCCTCGATCGGCGGCTTCGAGGCCCTTGCACCCCATCTCGCCGACGATTTCATGCTGGGGAATTTCGTTTCCGCCCGAGGTCTCCGCGTTGTGATCTCGAGTTACATCGTACGGACGATGGTATCCGACTCGAGCCTCGCGAAGCTCTGGAACCACGAGTTGCGCTGGCACCGGACGATTCGAGGCGTTCAGCCGGCCGGCTACGCGGGCATGTTCCTCACCTACCCGCTGCCGCTTGCGCTCTTAGCGTTTCTGCTCGCGCCGCGGCGCGAACGCGCGGCCGCACTCGTCGTTGCGATCCTCGCACGAATCGCGTTGCGGCGCGTTTCCAGTAAGGCGCTCGGCGTTGCAGTGGCCCCGGCATGGCTCGTGCTGCCCCGCGATCTTTTCGGGATCGCAGTATGGGCTTGTGGGCTCGCCGGACGCACGGTCCGCTGGCGCGACGCGCAACTACACATCGAAGAGGGGGATTTGCTCGCGCAACGCCCCTCCTGACACATCGTACTGCAAGAGACCGTCCGGAAGCACCCGCACGCCCTCCGTCACCCGGTGCGGAACGATCGTGCCCGCGTGCATCATGTGGCGAACGTCGACTCCGCGTAAGAGCGTCGCCGCATCGGCGACCAATCGGCGATGGCAGCGCCACCAGAGACTCTCCGAGCACATGATCGCGGTTTTGGATTTGCCGATGGATTGCAGCAGTTCGTCCAAAGCCCGCAGAAACGGTTCGCTCTGCATGTAGTCCGCATAGGCGCGAAACGAAGCATGCCGCAGTGCGGTGTTGGGGCTGTCGAGCTGACGCTTGCGAAATCCGCCCAGTGCGGCGCACCATTGGTAACTTGCGCCAGAAAGGTCGGGCACCCACTCTGCCATTGCTTCCATGCGGGCTTGTGGATGGGTTCGGCTCTTGGGGATACTGCGTACGTCAACGACCGACTGGATGCCGGCTCCCCGTATCAAAGCCGCCAGCTCGGCCTCGTCCGCGGTTCCGTGCCCAAATGTGAAGAGATCCATACGCGATGCTGCCCTACTTCGAGAGCTTGCCCCGCCCTGCTTTATAAGTACAGCTAGGCGGTTGCCCGATACGCCTTTCGCACACTTGGGTAACTGTTAACGGGGAGGCGAGTCCTGGCCGAGCGGGTTGGCAAGCGGGCGCCGCCGAACCAAATTTACAAAGCCCGATTTGGGCGGACTCTTGCTACTTTAAAAAATAGGAGGCACATGCGAAAATCTTCACGCGTGATTGCGTCATTGCTGGGGCTCACGCTAACTCTCACTGCATGCGGAGGACAAAGCTCCTCGCTTCCGTCGATGCCCATGGGCACCAATGGCGGACCGGTGGACTCCTCGGTGCAGTCGTCGACGCCAGGAAAACCCTTGGTTACGATTCCGAAGCTGTACGGAGATTTGCAATACACCGATGCGGGTCGGCGAGCGGGCAACGCGCCGCTCCGAGTCTCGCTGACGCTTCGGTACAACCATCAAGCCGAACTCGACCGGTTGGTTGCAAGGATCAGCGATCCGCACTCGGGTTCGCATCGTCAGTTCTTAACGGCGACGCAGTTTAACGAGCGCTTTGCGCCCACCGAGGCGCAGGAAAAGCAAGTCGTTCGCGAGTTGGAACGTGCCGGCTTCACGATCGTAAAACAGTATCCGAATCGAACGATCGTGGACGCGATGGCTCGTACTTCAACCGTCGAACACTTCTTCTCCACGCAGATCCACAGCGTGCGTCAAGGAAAGCACGGCGACCGCTATACGAACGTCACCTCCGCCACGGTGCCTTCGTCAATTTCCAAACTCGTGCGCGACGCTTCGCTCAATGATTTGGTCGTCGTACGAACGGTAGCCGATCAAAGCGGAGTGGAAAGTCAACGGACCGCACCACAGTTTCCCACCGACTCTCAGGGGCGCAGCGTGATTCCGCTTGGAGGAGTCGAGCCGCTGGACTCTACCGGCAAGCTCGTCAACGGGAACTTCGCCAGCGGCTCGCTCAGCCCGGGCTGGATTAACGAAAGCTCGACGCGGGGCAACTACGTGCAAGTCACGACGGCGCAGTCCTATCAAAGCACGTACTCGGCCTTCATGGGCACGTTGGCGCCGCCCGAAATCAACGGGTGGGCTTCGATCGCTCAAGAAGTGACCGTACCCTCCGGCGGCGAGCTCAGCTTCTGGGTCTATCAAGGCTCGAACGAAGGGCAGCTCGGCTATGGAACCAAGTACGCGTGGCAAGCCGGGTATCTGCTCAACTCGCGCGGATCGATTCTGACCACCTTCTATAAGACGGTGAACAATACCAACGGCTGGGTGAACTACACGGTCAATCTCAGCGCATACGCCGGTCAAACCGACTACATCTACTTCGGTTGTTACGGCGATGGCTACTCGGGAACGTACGTCTATCAGTATGTCGATGACGTTGCTTGGGCAGGCGCGTCGCCTTCGCCATCTCCGACGCCAACGGCAAAGCCGACAGCCACACCAACGGCAGCGCCGACAGCCACACCGACGGCCGGTCCCACGGCTACGCCGACCGCGAAGCCAACGGCTTCACCAACGCCGGGCAGCGGATGCAATAACGCCGCGCCGGATAACGGGCCGCTGACCAACTCCGATGGAACCCTCGCAACCGGCGTCGCTAAGCCGTTCGATTTCCCGGTTCAGCACGGTTGCAACGGCGCTGGTTACACGGCCGCCATCGCCATCGACGATCCGGTCAACACGAGTTACCTTGCCACGTACTTGTCGGCTGCGGGTGTCACGCAGACGGGTACCGTGACCAACGAAGCCGTCGACGGCGGCGGCAGCGGCGACGAGGCTGAAGTAGATCTTGACGTGCAGACGATCTCGGGCCTAGCGCCGGGCGCGAACATCATCGTCTACGACATGGGTTCGCTTACCGATCAGGCGATCGAGGACACGTATAACCAGGTGCTGACCGACGGGAAGGCGACGGCCGTGAACTCGTCGTTCGGCGGCTGCGAATCCAGCGACATACCCTTCGCCGATTCCACGAACTCGATTGCGGAACAAGGAGCCGCCGAGGGCGTTGAGTTCTCGGCCTCGAGCGGCGACTCGGGAAGCAATGAGTGCAATGGAAGCAAAGGCGTCAGCGCACCGGCCGGCGGCCCATACTTCTCCTCAATCGGCGGAATCGATTTCACCGACACTAGCGCCGGCGTTCTCGAGACCGTCACCATGGGCAGTGTCGACGGAGACTCGGGCGGAGGCGGCGTTTCGACCGTCTTTAGCCTCCCGAGCTATCAGAGCGGCATCACCGGCATGATAACCACCGGTCGCAATCAGCCCGACATCTCCTTGCCGTTCTATCCCGTGGCCGTTTATACGGGCGGGAGTTGGGGCGAATATCTCGGCACGTCCTGGTCTTCGCCGGCCTCGGTCGCGATGATCATCGAAGCCAATCAACTCCACTCCACAAAGCTGGGCTGGGTCGATCCGACGATCTATAGCCTGTTCGGATCGACTGGCTACAGCGACTACTACACGCCGTGTACCTCGGGCAACAATATCGCGTACACGTGCAGCGCGACCGAGTACAACCAGGCCGCGGGGATCGGCACACCCAAAGGCTGGGCCTTAGCCAACGCTCTATGATCTAGGCCATACCGTCGTTGCCGAGAGCCTCATGGTCGGCTTAGACCACTATGGCTCTCGGCGCCTCGGTCTGACCAAGATCATCGAGCGTGAAACTACTTCGCGTCGCATAGAGCAAAAGGGATCGGTGAAAACCGGTCCCTTTTTTTACTGGGAGATCAGGACGACCGTGTTGGCGTTGTCGTCGTTGAAATAAATCTTTTGACTCGCCGGCGTCGTACCAGATGTAACGATTCCGAAGATCGCTCCGACAGCCCCGGTATCGACGTCGAGTTTGTCCATTACCGTGCCGCCCGGCGAAATCTCGATCATATTGTTGTCGGCGGTGTTTCCTACGACAACGTTTCCGTTCACGAGCAGCGCAGCGCTAATTGGCGCGTTTAGCGGCGATCCGGAATATAACACGCGCGCGGCCGAAGCTGAGGGCCCCGTAAACCCAGTTCCGGAAACGGTGATGGAGTTTGGCGCAAGTGTCGTCGCGCCGCTTAACGCGACAACTCGATTGTTCCCACCATCGACCACGTAGAGAATGTCGCCGGAGGGATTGTAGGTGAGCCCGGACGCACCCAGGATGCTCCCCGGAACGCCGGTGTTCTTCGTAAATCCTGTAACGATTGTGTCGATTGCGCTGACGGTACCGCTGCTATTTAAGTCCAGGCGCAGGATCGTGCCGGAGTTGGCGTTCGATGCAAAAACCGACGCAGCGCCGTAGTTTCCCGACATGGCGCTGTAGATCTCGCCGAAGGGTCCCGACCAAGCGGGGTTGGGGTTGGTCGTGACGAGTGTGCCACTCGAGGTAAAAATCGGATCGAGGTTCGTTGCGTAGGCAGCGCTGTAGATGTTGTCATTTGGATCGAGCGCGAGGGCGGCGCATCCGGTGAGCGACGTATCCTGCGCAAT
>PMTY01000162.1 GCA_003167155.1 Candidatus Cybelea tumulisoli | reverse complement strand
GGGTTCGAATCCCACCCTCTCCGAATCCCTGCACGGACAAGTGGGCTCTTTGGGTTTGTTTGCGATGTCTCCAGGGTCCAGGTTGGTCTCGCGCACCGCACGAACAGCCTCGAGTAGTGATACGGAGGCGCTTCCTCTCCGTTGTGGCGTTACTGGCGGCGGCCGAGCCGCTAGCTACGTCAGCGCGCCAAAATTTGCTTTCCGCAGGCTCGCCCTCGCCCCCGACGGCCGGCCATGAGTTCGTTGCCGACACCTCCCTCCCATCATCTCCTGATCTTTCGAATTTCGTGGCACTGTCGACGATCCTCACCGGCTTTACGGATCTCGAAAGGGACGTGGCGGGGGCCTATTTGCGGAGCATTCGCGCAGATGCGGCCCAGTCGTCCGCGCTCGACGATCTTATTGCGCGCTCAGGTATCGCCTCAAGCGATCCGCCAAAGACACTCGCGCAGTTAAGCGCGAAAGGCGTGTTTGCTGCGCCCGAGTCCCTCGCGCTCACATCGCTCATCCTCGCCCACTGGTTCTCGGGCACGTACTCGCAAGATAGAGGCGTCGTCACGCAAACCTGGGACACGGCACTCGCATGGCGAGCCTGCACGTTCACAAAGCCGCCCGCGACATGCGGCGGGCAAATCGGCTATTGGGCGAAGGCGCCCGCCTAAACAAGACGCGCGATGGCAACTGAGACACAATCCGACGCAGCCGACGTCGTCATCGTCGGCGCGGGTGTCGCGGGGCTCCTTGCGGCATGGCAACTCGCGCGGTCGGGAGCGAAAGTTCGTCCTTGAGTCGGGCCCGAGCGTCAACCGCAGTGACGCCGTCGAATCGTTTCGCAAAGCCGTCGCGAAGACCCCAGAATCGGCGTATCCCGACGTTCCGTATGCCCCACGGCCGCTGTCGGTCGATCCCCGCAACTATTATGTGCAGGACGGACCGGATGACTTTAAAGCGACCTATGAGCGGCGCGTCGGTGGTACGACATGGCACTGGCTCGGGACGGCGCTGCGTCTGTTACCGAACGACTTCCGGACGAAATCAACGTACGGCGTCGGAGCCGACTGGCCGATTTCGTACGCCGAACTCGAACCGTGGTACGGGCAAGCAGAGGCTGCGCTCGGCGTTGCCGGCGACGACAAGGCGAATCTCGGCGGCGCTCCGCGATCCAGCAGGTATCCGATGCCGCCGATTCCGCCGACCTACCTCGACTCGCAAGTGCGCTCTGCCGTGGCTTCCCTCGGATACCTCGTGGTGCCGACTCCGCAAGCGCGCAACTCGGAGGTCTACGAGGACCGGCCGCCATGCTGCGGCAACGCGTCGTGCATTCCCGTGTGCCCGATCGCTGCCAAGTACGATGCCACGGTGCATGCCGCGCTGGCGGCGTCATTCGGGGCGAAGATCGTGGAGCAGGCGATCGCGACGTTCGTCGAGACCGACGCAAACGGCGCCGTCGTGGCGATCCACTACAAGCGCCCCGACGGTTCGGCACACCAAGCTTCGGGCAAACTGTTCGTCATCGCGGCGCACGCCATCGAGACACCCAAGCTGCTGCTGATGTCGCGAACCGCTTCGCGCCCGGAGGGCGTAGCGAATTCGAGCGATCGGGTAGGCCGGTACCTCGCGGACCACCCGACGCAACTGAGTTGGGCGCTCACGAAGCAGCCGGTCTACCCGTACCGCGGACCGCTCTCGACCTCGGGCATAGAGAATCTCCGCGACGGACCGTTCCGCAGTCGACGGTCCGCATACCGTATCGAGATCGGCAACGACGGATGGAGCTGGCCATTCGGCTGGCCGACCGACTCATCGAAGGTGCTGATCGATCGCGGTTTTCGCGGAACGGAGCTACAGCAGGCGTTGCGCGATCAGATGGCGCGCGAACTACGCGTGGCCAGCCTTACCGAGCAGTTGCCCGACTCTAACAACCGCATCGTGCCCGCCTGGGACCAGCTCGATGCCATCGGCATTCCCCAGCCTCGCATCAACTACCGTGTCGATCGATACGCGCAGGATGGCTTAGCCAGCGCGCGCGCCGTGCATGACAAGATATTCGACGCCATCGGTGTGACCTTCCGCGCGCACTCCGGCGTGTTCCAGTCCGCGGGACACATCATTGGAACGTATCGAATGGGCACCGACCCGAAGCATTCTGTGGTCGACGCGGACCTGCGCGCTCACGATCATCCAAATCTCTTCCTGCTTGGAAGCGGCGTCTTCCCGACGACCGGAACTGCAAATCCGACGCTGACCATTGCCGCGCTGGCGCTGCGTGCGGCCGCGACGATGCGGAAGCAACTGGCGGGATAGAATCGAGTTTCGCGTTCCTACGGGCCGATTTGGTACGTTTTGAGATCGCTCGCTACGTCAATCGGACCATCGTACTCACTTCGCACGATCGCCAGGGATTGTGCAAGCTCGCCCTCGATGGGCGGCATAAGATGCGACAACAGCAGCCTCTTGGCGCCGCTCTGCTGCGCCGAGTAACCAATCGCAGAAGGCTTTGCGTGTAAATTTCCATGCGGTACGTCACGCTCGGGTAAGGCAAAATCGTGAACGAGCATCGAACAGTTCTTGGCAAGCGCGATGAACGATGCGGTCGATGCGGAGATGTCACCCGAGAAGACAACCGACTCGGCGCCGCAGTCAACGCGAAATGCCACCGAAGGCATCATTCCATGCGGGACGGCAACCGCGTAGACGGACACGTCGAGATCTTCGAGTACTCGATCGACGGGAATGCTGTGGATCGCCAGCTCGGAGACATCACTCGGCGTCTCATGCACGGTGATCCCGAAGCCCTCGAACGTGTTCATATAACGCCAAGCACCGCGAGGTCCAAACAACAGGCGAACGAACTCTCTCACTCCTGGTTGGGGTGAAGCGTTTTCGGGGGCGGCGTCGTTACCGGGGCGACCAGTTGGTCCGGTTATGGCGATCGGTCTCTTGCGGTCCCGCATATAGAGGTGCATGATGACCGCCGGTAAGTCCGATGTATGGTCGATGTGTAAGTGACTCAGCAGAATCTGCTCGAGGGACGAAATATCGAGACCGCTTCGTCCAATGCGCTCGAAGGTTCCACCGCCGGCATCGACGAGAAGCCGCGGCTTCCCGTCGATTGAGAGCAAATACCCGGCCGAGACTCGCGTTGGATCCGCGATCGGGCCGCCGCTGCCGAGCACGGTGAGCGATAACCTCGAGCTCAAGAGGTGTAACCGTTGCCGTCGATAGACGCTCCGCTGATTTCATGGGCGCTCCCAAAATCCGGCGAGCCCGACGCTCGAGCCTCATTTTCCACGTTGCTCGCCGGGGTTCGGGTTGTGCGGGTAGTGCGCCTTCCGGCAGACTTGCTGGGCTGTCAGGTACTAGGGCGCCAGCGATTCCTTAGCGCCTGCTCTTCGGTCATCGCTTCCCCCTCAGACATGAGGTTCTCGACTGCATCCGCACCCATGGCCGAGCGCAGCACGGCAAGGACTCGATCGTACTCCTGTTGTCCGACGTAGTCGCGCGCCGATCCCATCGCAGCGATGCGAGCGTCGACGAAGCCCAAGATCCGTGCAGCGTGCGCATATGATTGTGTCCGCTGCGCGATTTGCGGCCGCAACGCGGCAATCGCCCCGATGCGCTGAAGAGCCCACGCGGCGACGACGGTCAAGGGCTCCCCACGCACGAGGTCTAGGATCTCGCTTGCGTATTCGTTGGCTTCGCCATACCGATCCAGTGAGACGAGATATCCCGATGCACTTGCGAGAATGTGGTTGGTTACGGCAGGGTGGTTGAACTCTCGGGCAACCGCAAGTGCATCCGTCGCATGCCTAAGTGCCAGCTCGACATTGCCGGCACGAAACTCGTACTCACCGAGATCGGAAGCCACCGAGACGATACCGAGCTTCGCATCCATCGCCTCATAGATCGGCAGGGCCTCGGCAAGATAGTCACGAGCGGCGGCGATGTCACCCATACTACAGCTGGCAGACCCGAGGCAACGCAGCCCGAAAGCGACGAGCCTGCGATCGTCCAATCTGCGCGCGATTGCCAGGGCTTCTTGTAGCGTCGCCTGGGCCTCTGCGACGCGCCCAAGAGCTCCGAGCGCAAGGCCCGCGACAGTCTGCGCACTGGCGATTCCGCGCGAGTCGCCGGCGACCCGGTAGTGCTTGGTCGCGCTTTCGCTGCTCGCGAGCGCAACTGCATATTCGTGAAGCCGGACAGCGATCATTGCCTCCGCGTGACTAAGCTTTGCGAGCACCTTGACCGGAACTCGTTCATCAACCAGGTCGAATGCCGAGCGGATCCAATCCCGACCCTCCAAGGCAGCAATGCCGGACCAGGTTAACCGCAGCACTCCGACGAGTCGTTGCCCCAAGGCAACGTCATGGCGCTCAGCTAACGCCCACTGCAGCGCAGCTCGCCAGTCGTCGAGTTCACGCTGGGCTAGCGCATTGAAGACGTCCGAAGGCTCGGGCGAGTACTCGAGCCGTTCGGCCAGGTCGAGGCACGCGCGCGCGTAACGTCGCGCCACGGCCTCTTGTTCGCCGCGCACCGCGAGCTTCTCGCCCGCATACTTCCGGAACGACTCCAGTAGTCGAAAGCGTGGCTCGCCGCTTTCGAAATCGGTCGCCACCATCGATTTGTCGACCAGCGACGACAGCATGTCAAACACATCGAGATCGACGCTTCCCTCATCCGCGCAAACGGCCGTAGCGGAATCCAGGGTACAACTGCCGGCGAAGATCGAGAGACGCTCGAAGAGCCGCTGCTCCGGCGCGGAAAGCAAGTCGTAACTCCAATCGATCGTCGCCCGCATGGTCTGTTGCCGGGCCGGGGCCGTGCGCTCGCCGCTGGCGAGAATCCGAAAGCGATCTTCGAGCCTCTCCGCAAGCGCTACAACCGATAGCGAGTTTATTCGAGCGGCGGCCAGTTCGATCGCCAGCGGAATGCCGTCCAGGCGCCGGCAGAGCTCGGCCACAGCCGGTGCATTTGCGTCGGTGAGGACGAATCGGTGATCGATGGCGCGCGCGCGATCGCTAAAGAGTTCGATCGCTCCATACATCGCGGCATCGGTCGCGGCCAGCCGCGCTGCGGCTTCGCGGGACGGCGTACTTAATGATGGCAGCCGGTAGGTATGCTCGCCGGCTGCGCGCAATGGCTCGCGGCTCGTAGCAAGGATCCGAAGGCGCGGGCAGCGGGCCAGCAGGGTTTGAGCAACCGTGGCGGCTTGCCCTATGACGTGCTCGCAGTTGTCGAGGGCGAGCAACAGCGTCCTATCCTTCAGATACTCGAGCAGCGTCTCAAGCGGCGAACGATTGGGCGCTTCTTGCACGCGCAGCGTCGACGCGATCGCTGCCGCCACCAATGAAGGGTCGCTCAGTGGCGAGAGTCCGACAAACGATACGGCACCGGCATCTCCCAACGCGGTCGCGACCTGCAGCGCGGTCTGGGTCTTGCCGATGCCGCCGCTTCCCGTGAGGGTGACGAGCCGATGCTCGCGTACGAGCGACGCGATCTCGCGCAACTCGGCCTCGCGCCCAACGAAGCTCGCCAACGAGAGCGGCAGGTTCGATGCGGGTTTGTCGGGCCAAGGGCCAACGAGGACCGCGGCTTTCGCGCCTTCTCGCAGCAATACCCATCGCGCCGCTGCCACCTCCAGTTCCCGGCGTTGCGCGTCGCTAAGCGCCAGCGCGCCGGCCAACAGCGCGAGCGTTCCGCGCTGCGGGGTGCGTCGATAGCCGCGCTCCAGCGCGCTAATTCCGTGGGAGCTCATCCCGGCGCGCTCGGCGAGGGCCTCCTGTGAGAGTCCCGCGGCGAGCCGGTAGCTCCTCAAGAGCGTTCCAAAATCAGGCGATCCCTGCGCTCGGCTCTCGCTTTCCACGCTATTCGGTCAGGTTCGGGCCGAGCCCGGAGGTACCCGCGGAAGCCGATCGCCCGAAGTTGTACGAGTGGTTGTGCCTTCCAGCGATCACCATTTTGCGTCAGGATCGTGCAATGAAATTAATCGCACTCGTCGTCGCCATGCTTGCGCTTGCGGCCTGCAACGGCGGCGACTCCGGAGTGCCGGCGACGATCAGCCAATCGGCCTCGGAAACGCGCCCGATCCCGCATTGGCAAGCGCAGAACCTCGCGCACCGGGCCTGTCCCGACGTCCCACCAGGCCAGGTGCAATGCCAAGCCCTGATCTTAAACAATGGCCCTCAAGATAAAGAGCCGGGATGGGGCCCGCGAGATATCGAGACGGCCCACAATCTCCCTTCGTCGACCAGAGGCTCAGGAGAGATCGTTGCGATCGTCGATGCTTACGACAACCCCGACGTCGCCTCTGACCTTGCGGTATACCGCAGCCATTACGGTCTGCCGAAGGCGAAGTTCTACAAGTATAATCAAGACGGGCAGCAGAGCCATTATCCCAAACCCAACGCGAACTGGGGCTTTGAGATCGATCTCGACGTCGATATGGTCTCGGCCAGCTGTCCGAACTGCACGATCTACCTGATCGAGGCGAACGGATTTTTTCACAGTACGGATATTGCTAAGGCTGAAATGGAGGCCGTGAAACTTGGCGCGAACGTCGTCAACAACAGCTTTGAATGCTCCGCGAACTGCTTTGCGCCCGAAGCTTTCGGAGCGCCGGGCGTAACGTACGTCGCTTCCGCCGGCGACAGCGCTTACTTTGCCGCCGAACCAAGTAGATTCGGTAGCGTCGTCTCTGTGGGGGGCACTCTGCTTTCGAGACGCGGGTCGATTTATAGTGAGGTCGTTTGGCCCGACACGGGCGGCGGTTGCGCGCCGGACGTCACCAAACCGTCGTGGCAACACGATCCCAGCTGCTCCGGGCGGACGGCCAACGACGTCGCGGCCGTCGCTTGGGCCGCCGCGGAGTATGACAGCTACAGTTACAACGGCTGGCTCACCGCCGGCGGGACGAGCATCGCGTCGCCGATTGTCGCCGGCGCCTTTGCGCTTGCGGGCAACGCCACCAAACAAGACGGCGGCAAAACCTTCTGGACGTTGTCGGACAAGAAGCGCCAGGAGGATCTGCACGTCATCAGTAGCGGCAGCAACGGCTGCCCCCGTCGCTTACGGGGCAGCTACCTCTGCACCGCCGGTACCGATAAGTTCGGAACCTACTCCGGCCCAACCGGCTGGGGCACGCCCAACGGCATCGGTGCACTGTGAACGCAACGCTTCGCGCATCGATCGTGCTCCTCGCTGGAATGTTCGCGGGATGCTCCAACACTACGCCGGGTCCGCGAGCGTTGCCACTGGTTTCATCCGGAGCTACCCAATCCTTCACGCGTCAATCGGGCGGCTCCGTTCAGTTCGCCTACGTGGTTAACGTGGGCTCCAACAGTGTTTCCGCCTATTCTATCGATGCGGCCAGCGGTGCGCTGACGCAAGTGAAGGGCTCGCCATTTGGCGCAGGCACCGCGCCAAATGGAATAGCCGTCGATTGGACGGGCAAATTTGCATATGTCCCAAACTCGCGCGCCAACAACATTTCCGCCTATTCCATCGTCGCCACCAGCGGCGTCCTCAACAAAGTGAAGGGGTCGCCATTTGGCGCAGGCACCGGTCCCGTCGCAGTGGCAGCCGATCCTGCAGGCAGCTTCCTCTACGTCGTCAGCAACGGCTCGAACAATGTTTCCGCCTATGCGATCGACGCAAGCAGCGGCGCACTGACAACGGTAAAGGGATCACCGTTTAAGGCCGGCGTGCGGCCCAACGCCGTAGCAGTCGATCCTGCCGGCAAGTTCGCGTATATCTCAAACTCCGGCTCCAACGACGTATCCGCCTACTCCATCGATGCGACAAGTGGCGCACTGACGCCGGTAAAAGGGTCGCCGTTTCGGACGGGGAGCGAGCCCTTTAGCGTAACCGTGAATCCCACGGGTAGGTTCGCCTACGTGGCTACGCCCGGCTCCGACAATATCTACGGCTACGCCATCAACGCGGGCAGGGCGCACTTACGCCGCTTGCGGGATCACCGTTTGCCGATCCGGGCTCGAGCAGCCCTCTGGAAGTTGTAATCGCCCCTTCGGGCAGGTTCGCCTTCGTGCCCAACGGTTTTGAAGCCGGCGGTTTTCCCTGGAATGTTTCGGCTTACACCATCGACTCGACGAGAGGCACGCTGACGCCGGTGCCGGGCTCGCCGTTTGTGGATCCGGGCTCGCTTCCCTATAGTGGGGCGGTCGATTCTACGAGCAGGTTCGCATATATTACGAACGCTCGCTCTAACACTGTTTCCGCCTATACCATTGCCGCGAGTGGGGCGCTGAGGAAAGTGAAGGGGTCGCCGTTTAAGACGGGCAGCGTACCTTTTGCGATATCCGTGTGCCGCGTCTCGGCCGGCAAATGCATTCCACCGCCGTTGTGAAGGAGCACTTGAAGATGATTTCAGCTCGTATAGGAGCAATGCCGCGTCTTCTAAGCGGGATCGCGGCTTCATGTCTCGTTGCCGCCTGCAGTGGCAGCTGGACATCGGCCTCGTATCAACCTCTCGGCACGAGCGTCTCTTCGGCGGGGGTGCCCGACGCGCGGTGCCCAGGTGAGGAAGTCTTTGGCTACACCGGCCAAGCGCAGCAATTCACTGTGCCGAAGTGTGCAACAAGCGTCTACGTGCAAGCATATGGGGCGGCGGGCGCCTATGCCGCAAACGGCGGTGCGGTTAGCGCAACCATCCCGGTTACGCCGGGCGAGACGCTGATGGTTACCGTCGGTAGTCAAGGGTCCGTCGCAAAGGGCGGGGGTTTCAACGGCGGTGGCAGAGGCGCCAAAAACAAGACGTCGCAAGACGGCGCTAGTGGCGGCGGCGCGACTGACGTCCGCCGGGGTGGCAATCGTCTGGCGCAACGCGTCGTCGTGGCCGGCGGAGGCGGTTCCGGAAGCGGGGGCGGCTACGGCGGTGCCGGCGGGGCCGGCGGAGGCATCCCGGACGGTGGCGCCGGCATAGATCCGGGTTGCAATTCCGGTAATCCCACCAGCGGTGGCGGCGGTACGCAAACCTCGGGAGGCTCCGGAGGAAGCAAGAAAAACGGCGGTTCGTTAGGCAAAGGCGGCGGCGGCATGGGCAGCTGCGTGCGCGATCAGTCCGGTTACGTTCGCCACTGGAGCGCCGGCGGCGGCGGAGGCTATTATGGCGGAGGTGGCGGCGCGAATGGCGGCGACGGTGGTGGGGGCTCGGGTTACGCGGAGCCATCCGCGACTAACGTATCGTCGCAAAGCGGCGTGAATAGCGACAACGGATCGGCCATTATCTGTTGGGGATACAGCGGCGGAGAGTGCGGATCGGGGCATGAGTTCGCCTACGTCCTCAACTCTCTCGACGACAATGTCTCCGCCTATGCGATCGACGCGAACAACGGCGCACTGACGCCGGTGCCGGGGTCTCCGTTTGGGACGGGCTCCTATCCCGACGCGATCGCTATCGACCCTTCCGGCAAGTTCGCCTACGTGGCCAACGCTGCTACCGAGACCGTTTCTGGCTATACCGTCGACGCGAACAACGGCAGACTGACGCAGGTGGCAGGGTCGCCGTTTAAGACCGGCGTCGATCCCGTCGGCGTGGCAGTTACGAGTAAGTTCGCCTATGTGGTTAACCTTAGTTCTAACAATATTTACGGTTATTCTATCGATGCAAAAAGTGGCGCGTTAACGGCGCTGGCGGGATCCCCGTTCGTGGCGGGCACGCAGCCCGAAAGCGTGGTAATCGATCCTCTAGGCAAGTTCGTTTATGTGGCAAACTCTTACTCCGCCGACGTTTCCGGCTTTGCGATCGACGCGGCCAGTGGAGCGTTGAAGAACGTGAAGGGATCGCCATTTGGCGCGGGGAGCCTTCCCGACGCGGTCGTAGTCGATCCTACGGGCAAGTTTGCCTATGTGACCGACTACAACTCCAACAATGTTTTCGCCTACACGATTAACGCGGCCAGCGGTGAGTTGAAGAACGTGAAAGGATCGCCGTTTAGCACGGGGAGCTTTCCCGACGCGGTGGCAGTCGATCCTACCGGCAAGTTCGCCTATGCGGTCAACGAAGGCACGTACCCCAGCTACACTAGCACCGTTTCCGCTTACACGATCGGCGCCGGCGGCGTGTTGGAGAACGTGAAAGGATCGCCATTTGCCGCCGTTATCGGGGCCTCTAGCGTGGCAATCGATAATACGGGCACGTTCGCTTATGTGGTCAACGCCGGTACCAATAATGTTTCTGCCTATACTGTAAACGCGACAAGCGGCGCGTTAAAGCCGGTGAAGGGATCGCCGTTTGTTGCGGGCTACGATCCTCACGGCATCGCCACATGCCGCGTCAAGGCAGGTAGATGCATTCCGCCACCATTATAGCCGTCGGTGTCCGATGTTTAGGCGCCGATTTGGTACTCTTTGAGATCGCTTGCCACTTCAATAGGACCATCGTACGCACGTCGCACGATCGCTAGAGAATCTGTAAGATCGCTCTCGATGGGCGGCATAAGATGCGACAACAGCAGCCTTTTTGCAGCACTCTGCTGCGCGGTGTAACCAACTGCAGAAGGCTTGGCGTGGTCGACGCGAAATGCCACCGAAGGCATCATTCCGTGGGGGGCGGCAACAGCGTAGACGGACACGTCGAGATCTTCGAGTAGTCGATCGACGGGAATGCTGTGGATCGCCAGTTCGGAGACATCACTCGGCGTCTCACGTACGGTGATCCCGAAGCCCTCGAACGTGTTCATATAACGCCAGGCGCCGCGGGGTCCGAACAACAGGCGAACGGACTCACGACCCTGCCCTCTCCTCCAGAAAAACCCACCAGCAACAGCGGCTTCGCCGAAGCGAAGCCGCTGCGTAGCGAGGCTACCCCTAGAACTGCACCGCGACGCCAAACGGTGACACGAGGTTTACAAACGTGCTCTTAAGCGTGCAGGGTACGCGGAGCCGATACGACGTAACCGTGCCGTTGGTGATGTTCGGAACGTAAATCCACTTTTGCCTCGCAGAGGTCGCTGGGAAAGTCGGATCGTCGAGGCTGACGCCCGGATTCACGCAGACCGGCGTGGCCCCTCCTCCACGGGCGGACGCGCAGGTCCCTAGTGTAAACGCCTTGATCTGGCATCTCCAGAGCGCGTCATTCGGATAGTTCGTGTCTGCGCTCGTCGTCGTCCAAACGTAGCTGTTGGCGGTCGTTGTTCCTTGCTGGATTGCCGTGCCTTCTGTGGCCGCAGAATGAGGTAGGGCCCACACAATACCCGGGGGGCCGATTCCTGGCGGAAGTCCTGGGCTGAGCACCTGCGAAGTCACTGTGTCCCTGTTCGCATTGAAGATGCTGGCCGACAAGCCGTAATAGATGCTTGGGCCGCTCGGCGAGTCGTAGTTCGGGCTCGTGAACGACACGTTGCACGGGTTCAGTCCGAAGAGGTTTGCCTGAAACCCGACGATGTAGTACTTCGTTGAGGAGACGACCGTCTCGCTCGTCTGGAGGATGGTACCCGATGTCGAGGTTCCGAACGGTCCGTAGTGCACGATGCCGTATGGATTAGAGATGCCGGGACCGCACGCGCCCGTTCCGTTATAAGTGATGACGCCGGCCGGTGCCTGGTTCCAAGAACCCAGGGGCAACGTGTATGCCGTAATGGTGTTATTGCCGGCGTTCGACACCCACAAATATTGCGTGCAGATGCCGGTCGTGTTGCACGGCAGGTCGGTGCCGACCGAGACCGCGACCGGACCGTTGAGCTGTGACTTGGGACCGGTGAGAATCCCGTAGGGCAGGATCGCGGATCCAGTCGAGAATTCGTTGTAGACCATGACGCCGTTTAACGACGGATCGGCAACGTAGAGTGCGCCTGGTGGAAGCACAATATTCATCTTTGCCCGCGCCTGGATGGCGCGCGCCTGTGCAGCAGCGGAGCCAATCTTGAAGCTTCGGCCGTTGAACACGATCGTGCCGCCAGAGGCCTCGATGCGCCCCGTCTGTCCAATCGAACCGGCCGGAAGGCTCTGTGAGCTGGGCGAAGAGCCCGAGCATCCCGCGAGCAGTACGGCGCAAAAGACAAACGCCGACGCATAACAAGCTAAAGGTGCAACTCGCATCGTTTCTAACCTCTCTCTCCGAAGACCGTGTATCGCTTCGGAATGGATTTTGCGTGGGGTTCGGGCCCCTTATCGGCCTAAGATGCGCCTTCTTGCTGGGCTTGTCAAACCGATCGGCGGCTCCCCTCGCCGGTATGCAACTAGGCCCGCACGGCAGCCGTGCTCCTGAGGATGATATCTGTGACGGTGGCTTCCGGGAGATTCGCTCCTTCGAACTCCAGCAGATCTCGCTCTTCGCGGCTCAGACCAGCTTCGAGTAGGGTTTCGATCGCGGTTTGAACGCGGGTGTCGCCGGCTTCATAGTAGGCGCGTTCTGCCTTCCACGAGCGCACATAGCCCGAGAGCCGCGCTGCCGCTGTAAGGTCGCCGGAGTGAGCGGCGAGCCCCGCCGCCGCGAAGGCCGTCGCTGCTAGCCACGTCTCGCTTTCGAGTCGCCGGGCAGCGTCGAGGGCTGCGGCGATATCTTCGGCCGCACCGAGGAGGTCGCCGCTGACGATTTTAAACTCCGCTAGGTTGCACCGAAGGAACGCTTCACCATCCCAGTTGCGCAGCTCGCGGAAGACGGCGATGTTCTCGCTCGTCAACCGTATTGCGGTCTCAACGTCACCCTCTAGGTAGTAACAGTTTCCGATGTTACATCGCATGTACGCCTCCCCGTTACGGTCGCCCATGCGGTTATAGATGGCGGCAGCTGCCTGATACTCTTGACGGCCGAAAGCGGCGTCATGCATTTGGCCGAGCAGGAAGCCGCGCTGGTGGTGGATGCTGGCCAGCGTGCCGTCGTCTTGCGGACAGAGTTCGTCGCGCAGTTGCATCACACGCATATTTGCCTCGAGCGCCTCGGGAATGCGATGTTGCTCCGCGAGCGCTTTCGCGCGCTTGAGATGCGCGCGAACCAACGTCGCGCTGCGATCTCCCGTCTTTTCCAGCAGGGCGATTGCCCGTTCGGCGGCGTCGAGCGCCGGAACGCCGACGGCTCTGCGAGCGATGCCCAGCCAGATTCCGGCCTGCACCGCGGGGTCGATGAGGCCGGCGTGACCGAGGAAAAAGCGCGACCGTTCCAGGTATTCGCCATGGAGCCTCTGCGTATAGAATACATTCGTGTTCGCCAAGATCTGCGCGCCAAGGTTCAGCGCGTCGCCGGTATTTGCGCACCACGACAGCGCCGCCCTGACGTTTTCAATCTCAAGGTTCAGAGTCTCTCTGGCCAAAGTGCGAGATCGCAAGCGAAGCGAGTCGACCAGACGCGCAACGAACTCCACATGACGCCGCGAGATCGCGTCGTGCTCGCCGGAATCGTCGAGCTTCTGCAGGGCGTACGCGCGCATCGACTCGAGCAATCCGTACCGCTGCTCCTCACCTCCGCCAAGCGTAACGACGAGTGACTTGTCCACTAGCGAACCCAGGAGATCGAGCGCATCGTCGCCAGGATCACCGCACACGGCCGCGGCGGCGTCGAGGGTGCAGCCGCCGGCGAAGACGGCCAGCCGGCGGAAGAACCGTTGCTCTTGCGGCGTGAGAAGATCGTAGCTCCAGTCGATGAGCGCTTGCATCGTCTGCTGGCGCGGTAATGCCGTCCGATTACCGCCGGTGAGGATCGCAAAGCGCTCGTCGAGCTTGCGCGCAAGCTGGGGCAGCGCCAAGGTCCGCACACGCGCCGCTGCCAGCTCGACCGCCAGCGGTATGCCGTCGAGCCGCCGGCAGATCTCCGCGACGATCGGAACATCTCGATCGCCGAGCGTAAACGCGGGATCGCCGGCGCGCGCTCGCTCTTCGAAGAGTTCCGCGGCGCTCGAATCGTCCAGCGAAGGTATCGGATAGACGCGTTCGCCCGCAACTCGCAGCAACTCGCGGCTGGTCGCCAAGAGCTTCAGCCGCGGACGCTCGCGCAAGAGCGTTTCGGCAATTTGCGCCACCTCTTCGATGAGGTGTTCGCAGTTATCGAGGAGCAGCAGCACGTGTTTATGCTTCAGATGGCGCAGCAGGGTTTCGAGCGCCGACTCATTCGACTGCCCGACGGCGCCCAGGGCGAGCGCAATCGTCCCCGCAACCAGCGCGGCATCGCCGACCGGTGCCAATTCGACGAGCCAGACGCCGTCGGGCCAGCGGTCGACTTCCTGCGCACCGACCTCCAACGCTGCGCGAGTCTTGCCGATACCGCCGGCGCCCACCAGCGTGACGAGTCGCGCATCGGCCAGCAACGCGTGGATTTCAGCGACGACGCTCTCTCGGCCGATAAGATCGGTTAGCCGGTCGGGCAGGTTGTGGCCCGACGCCGCGGGTCCCGAATGCGATTCGGCGCTGCGCACCCGCGCACGGCTCGCAGCCGCAAGGAGCGCCGCACGATCATCGTCATTGGGCTGGAGCGCCGTCAGTAAGAGATCGACGGTCTCACGCTGCGGCGCTCGACGGCGCCCGCGCTCCAGTTGACTGATCGCATCGACGCTCATGCGCGCCCGTTCGGCTAGCTCTTCCTGCGAGAGCTCCGCCGCACCGCGCAACCGCCGCAAGAGCGCTCCGAACTCCGCGGGGGCCGTCGACCGAGCGTGCACGCCGTCCGTTTCGGTTGCTCGCCGGGCCCTTCCCCGCTATTTGACCGGGTAACTGACCGGGTCGTCCCTGGGACCGGCGCGCGTCGCGAGCGATGATTGGGTAAAGGAGAACAACGCACATGGCATTAGTCGCGTACGTTTAGAGCTGCAATCGCGGTAAGTCAGCCCGGCTTCGGGGAAAGAAGCTGGGAGAAATGCTTATGCGGAAAAGAAGCGCGATTGCACTAACGCTGGTCGCCGTTACCACGGCGACGGCAGCGGCCCTCGCGACCAGCGACGTGCTGCGAATCACCAACAAGCAGGGAGCCTTCACGACTGCGGCCGCAGCGCGGCACTCCGCACCGGTCCCGCTCAACAATTCGGGTGATGCTGGATTAGTCGCGATCGGCTATAGTTTTTCAAAGTATGCAAAGAGCCCGTACTGGGCCTGGTCCGAAGCGGAGATCAATGGACCGGCGTACTCCGGGCGGGCCGAAGTGTGGACGGCGGCGCCCTTTACGCCTCGCGCCGATCGCTCCGCGACGAAACTTGAAGTCGCCGCGATTTGGAGTTACGGGCCCAACGGACTCGTTCTAAGCGTCAATAAAGACGCGCACGGCGTACCGGGCGCGGCTATCAAGGCCTGGAAGCTGACGAACCTTCCCCAATCGTTATGCTGCACGGTTGAAGCGGTGAACGATAAAGCCGGCCTACGGCTTGCGGGCGGCACACAATATTGGGTCGTTCTCAGTACGGATGCATCGGAAGCCGGCACCTCGGCGGGTTGGGCGCTGAGCGAACTCGGCCAAAAGCATGGGGCGACGCTGGCGCAATACTGCTCGGACGATCGCGGCGGTAGTTGCGCCTCGTATGGCCTGCAGAATGACGCGTGGATTGCGTTTCACTCGCTCTACGGCGTCGCGTTCGCGGTGCTGGGGAAGTGAGGTTAGAGGTATGAAGTGGAAAATGCCGGCGCTTCCGTTGGCGACGAGCGTCTTCCTCAGTGCGTGCGGGGGACATTCGATCACGCCGGCTGCGCAGGTTGCTGCGCCGGCAAACTTCGCACACGCCAAGCTGGTAACGATCGTCAGCAATCTGGCTTCGTATCGATCGGGCCCGTACTGGGCATTCGAAGGCAGCCCCGTCACCGGACCCGAGGGGCAACAAGGCTTCCCCGAAAATTGGCGCGCGGTGGCTTTTTCCCCGAGTGCAAATCGCACGGCAACGATAATCGAGGTCGCGGTTGCCTTAGCGTCCGGAACCGACGGGCTTGCGCTCAGCCTCAACCGCGACAATAAGGGGGTCCCAGGCAAAGCTATCGCCACCGCACAGCTGAGCAATTTACCGGCGTTCGGAACGTGCTGCACGATTGAAACCGCAACGCTTGCAAAAGGCGCGTCATTAAAGGCCGGTACGCGGTATTGGGTGGTGGTCAGCACGAATGACTCAGAACTCACGACCAATGCCGCTTGGATGTACAACGACACCGATCAAGTCGACTCGTTCCTCGAGGCTTCGTACTGTCCATCCAACTGCGGAAGCGGTTCGGGTTGGACGCCCTACCAGAGCGACACGGTGAGCGGAAGCGAGTTGGCCTATGCAGTCCTGGGGGAGTGACTAGGGTCGCGCAAAACCTGGATCGATCCGCTCTTCTAACTGGGACTGCAGCGCTTCAAACGCAGTTGGATCGCTGCCATAAACGTACTGTCGTGTATTGACGAGAAACGCATAGTTGCTGCCGTTGGGCAGCTGCTCCGCCCAAGTATTCGTGCCGGCCATCGAGCCTTCGCGCGCCCAGTCTGCGCCGGGTTCGGGCGTGCCAACCCCCCAAATCAAGTAGTTGTTCATGAACTCGAGCATGGAGTCGGCGCTCGTCGCGATTGCCGACGCGCCCGCGGCAACCTCGAGCACCATGCCGTCGCCGCCGTAGGGGTAGGGGTACCGCTTATCCGACCTGACGTAGACGGCGGAGAGCGCTTTGTATGCCGAATAATATTTGGCGACTTCCTGCGGAAGCCGCTTTCCAACGGTGGGCGACATAAGCACGTTCTTGAGGCCCATCGGGGCGGCAACGTCCTTCGCAATATAGTCGGCGAAGCTTAACCCCGAGGCCTTCGCGATCACCATCCCGAGCACGGTGTAGCAAAAGTTGCAGTAGGCATAAACCGTTCCGGGTTTCTCTTGCAACGGCTTCGATAGTTGGTAACGCACGTACTCGACCTGATTTACGGCTCTTTTCAGCTTGAGCGCCAAGGCGATGGTGCGCATCGCAAACGTAGGGTCGTAGTACGGCGGCTTCGAATCGTCCCACCCCGACTCGTGCAAGATCATGTCTTCGATCGTAATGTCGTAGACGCGCTTATCAACTTTGGCGCCCTTAGGAAGCGGTTTGGTGATGCCCAAGTACGCGAAAACCTTCGCGTTCGGATCGATTGTTTTGGCCTCAATTAGGTTGAAGAGCGCTCCGTCCACCCACGCCTTCGTATTACTCGCCAGGCGCATGATCGTCGCCGGCGTGGTGGTCGAGGCCGCCACGCCACGGTACGTATACCCATGCGAGAACGTCGTTTTCCCTCTCACGGAAACCGCCAGCTGCGCGTTGGGGACCTGCTGCGCAACCATGAACGCAACCACGAGATGGTCGAGTGCTCGATTGCGCCCCGGGCCAACGATCGAGATCTTGGAGCCCGCCGGGACCGCAGCGAAGCGAGCCGGCTCCGGGGCAAAGCGCGGCACGCCGACGCTTGGCCCGCTGCCGCATCCTCCTAGCAGGGCGGCCAACGTCAGCAAAACGCCGGCATGAAATGCCGAACGAGCTATTGGAACTCTAGCGGCGCTTTGACCATCTGTGTCGTGCTTGCGCATGTGATCTTTCCAGTCAACGTGGCCGAACCCGAGTATTGGGGCCGGGCGCGGTTGAGCGCGTAGAGAACGAATCCACCCGAAGACGTGAGGTTCAGCGTAGCAGAGAAACTGTCGACTACCTTTTTCCCCGAAGTAATGGCCCAGGCAAGTTTGCACTTTCCTTTGTAGGAGATGTCGGTGAACGACAACGAGTACTGCCAGGTGTCGCCGGTGGGAATATAGCTCGACGGTCCCGTCAAACCGATATTGTCACTGCTGGAGGCACCGTTGACGCAGTTGATGCAAGGGACGCCGCCTTGAGCCGGACCATCCGATACGAAGTTGATCAAGACGGGCGACGACTTCGCATTTGGGGAGAAAGAGAGCCTCCGAGTGATTTCGCGACCCCCACTCACTTCGGGCGCTGAGTCGAGAACTGCTAAGACAAGTTCATCTGATGACGTTTGGCTTAAAGCAGCATGTGCCGCGTTGACCGCTGGACCAGCCTCCGACAAGCCAGGTGACGTGCCGGTGTTCCCGGTTCCCGAGCACGCAGCCAGAGCGACGACGATAGATAACAAAAGACTACGCCGAGCGTAAACGAGCATCGTGCCTCCTAAGATAGAGCAAAGAAGCTTGGCAGGTTCCACGGGCTGTGTGGGAATGCCTCGGCCAAGCGCCTTGACGTAACTACTGTGGTCACAATATAATGTGGTCATGAAGACCACGTCCGGCCGGCGTTCGAGCGGCGTGAGGGAAGCCAAAGCCCATCTAAGCCGGATGCTCGCCGACGTCCGGAGCGGGCATGAGTGGACGATTACGGCGCGCGGTACGCCCATTGCTCGCCTGGTTCCGGTTTCGCGAAAGGCTCGTCCGCTAGAGGAGCGTCTTTCCTCGCTTGAGGCCCGTGGGGTTCTGCAACCCGCCTCGCCAAACGCCCGTCCGCTTCCGCCGCCATTGCCCGTCGAACCGGGCCTAGCGCGGCGCCTTCTCGAGGATGACCGGGGAGAGTGAAACGAGCAACTGCGTCCGTCATCTACTGGGACACATCGGCCGTTCTCGCAACCCTCTTTCGTGACGAACACAGCGAGCGAGCGGTACCGATCGCGCGCACGGATAGCGTCCATCTTCTTTCCTCGCTTACCTGGGCGGAAACGCACGCGGTGATCGCTCAGCTCGAACGCGATCGCATGCTTGCGACCACCTTGACCACAGCGGCGCGCGAGGCTTTCGTCGATGCGCACTGGCGGCGAGTGAACCTCGGACCCGATTGGCAAATGGCAGAGAGTTTAGCCCAAGCCTGGTCTCTACGCGGGGCGCACCTTTGGCATCTGGCGACGGCAAAGGCGCTTCAAGCCGACCTTCCCGAACTGACATTTCTCTCGTTCGACGCGCGTCTTGTTGCGGCGGCGATTGGCGAAGGGCTACGTCAGCCCAGCGGTTTAAGGACCCACTAACTGGAGATGAAATGAGTGCTATAAAAACGCCGCCTATCTCGCGTAAGGGCGTACTTGAATTCGCCGCATCGTTCGGAGTATTGGCAGCGATCGGCAACGTCACCGCGAGTGCCGCGCCGCGCGAAGGCGTTGTGGGTGCGTGGAGCCTCGCGAGCTTCGATACCGACGAACGAGACGGCTCGTCCAAACCTCGCTTCGGGCAAGACCCGGTCGGCTATTTGCTTTATACCTCCGATGGACACATGGCTGCGGTGCTCGCCGGAACGCATCGTCCCGAGTTGAAGTCGCCGTCGGGAAGCTCGTCAACCGAAGAGCAGCGGACGCTCGCCCTGGCGAATTTTCTCGCATATGCCGGTCGCTACGACATACGAGGCGATCGCGTCTTCCATCACGTCGAAGTAAGTGTGTTTACCAACCTCATGGGAACGACACTCGAGCGCCGGTTCAAGATCGAAGGCGACGTGCTGACCATTCGAACCGTGCCTCCGGAAATTTGGGGCAGTTCGAATATCCTCGTATGGAAGCGCGCCTAGGAGCGTGGTATCCGCGGGCGACTCCGGAAATGCAAGCCTCATTCTCTGTGCGCGCATTCGTCCGGACAAAGAATCCGAGTTCGCACGGTGGCACGTCCGCTGGCAGACGGCGGTGCTTGCGGCACCCGGCGCTCTGAGCTTCGAATACCGGCCCCCGGCGCCCCCCGACCAAGAAGAAGCAATCGTGCTCGCATCCTTCGAGAGCGTCGATGCGATGCGCCGCTGGCGTCACGGCGACGAAAGCCGAGCCCTCGTTGCGCAAGCGGTTTCGCTGGTCGAGGGCGGAATCGTTATGCAACTCGCCGGTCAGGCAGCCGTGGGATACATCCCGCAGCACAGCGCTACCGAACTGATCATCACGCAAATCAAACCCGGCAAGGAGGAGGGCTATCGGGCGTTTGCCGAGCGCATTCAAAAAGCGCAGGAGACGTTTCCAGGCTACGTGGGCTCGTTCGTGCAGCCGCCGCATCAAAAGGAACGTGGCTGGACGACCGTCTTTCGCTTCGACACCGAAGCGAATCTCGATGGATGGCTGAGTTCGCCGATGCGGGCGGAGTTGCTCAAAGATAGCCAGGACCTGACGCAAGGTTTCGTCGCGCAGCGCGTGGATACGTCGTTTCCCGGCTGGGTCCCGACCGATCCGGCTACTGGAAAACCGCCCAGCAAATGGAAAACGGCGTGCCTCGTTCTGCTCACACTCTTTCCGGTTGTCATGCTCGAACTCAAGTTCCTTAATCCGAGCCTACGCATGCTCCATCCGGCGCTGGCAACGTTTGTGGGAAATGCCCTGAGTGTGGCTCTAACCACGTGGCCCCTGATGCCGCTTGCGATTGGCGCGTTCCACGCCTGGCTTTTCCCGGAAAAGCAGCCGCGCTGGCTCGTGCTCACCAGTCCGCTTTTGCTGCTCTGCTGCTATGCGCTAGAGATCGCTTTGCTCTGGCGGCTGCTGTAACTACAGGCGCACAAGTTCGACTCGGCGGTTCAGCGCCTTACCTTGGCCGGTTGTATTTGAGGCGATCGGTCTCGTTAAGCCGTATCCTTTCGCAACCAGACGACTGCGCGCAATTCCGTAGCGTTTGACAAGATCGTCGACGACCGCTTGAGCCCGGCGTTGTGAGAGCGCCAGGTTGTAGGCTGCGCCGCCATCGGAATCGGTGTGGCCTTCGATTTGGAAGCGCCAACTGGGGTTCTCTCG
This sequence comes from Candidatus Cybelea tumulisoli, assembly GCA_003167155.1. Classification (GTDB taxonomy): domain Bacteria; phylum Vulcanimicrobiota; class Vulcanimicrobiia; order Vulcanimicrobiales; family Vulcanimicrobiaceae; genus Cybelea; species Cybelea tumulisoli. Next base: position 14,056 of record PMTY01000162.1, on the reverse strand, counting down.
CATAATCTGCGCGATTTCACCGATTATTGGCTCGGAGCGCGCCTGGATGACCGCGCTGTCGACATCAAAGTGGATACCGTAGATACGAATCCGCTTTTGAGTGGGCGTGAGTTGCTTTTTGAGTGGCGCATTTCCGGTGAGCGTGACCGATGCCTGGGCGGTCCTCCCCGCACTGTTGCCGGCATTTACGTTGACCGTATAGACGCCGGCCTTGGTTGAGGCCGGAACGCTCACGGCAACGGTGAGATTCATCGTGCCGCCCGCCAGGTTGAAGTTGTTCGGAGTAACCGTAGCGGGAAGATCGCCGGTCGTCTTAATTGTAACGGATCCGCTCCAGCCTTGGTTTGCCAGCACCTCCATCGGTACGCGCACCGTCTGTGCCGAGCCGGCGGCAAACGAGGCCTCCTGATTCGGCTCGAGGATGAACGATTCGGTGACGAGTTCCGTACAGGGAAGGCCGGCCGGTATCGGAAGAGCGACTTCGAGTTGGCGAATGCGTTGCAGCGTCGGGTTATCGTTATCTCCGTTGAATCCATCGTAGATGAACATTCCGCCGCCATCGACCGCGTAGGTTTGCACGAATCCGTTAACGTTGGTCGGCTTGGCGACAAAAAGGTGGCCGCACCAGTGCGGATCGGTCGTCGTGACGGCCGCCGAGTTAGCCAGGCCGTTGTTGGGGCTCTGAACGTACGCGTTGACGTCTACGAAGTGAGGCGTATCGTTCTTGTCGTTGGTGCCAAGTGCGCTGTTCTCAATTTGAATCAAGCTGGCGTTCGTCGTTTCGGGACCGGGCCCGACCGAAGTGAACGGATAGGGAAGCCAGGTAAAGTCAGATCCGTTTCCGCATTCGCCGCCCGCGAGCAGCAGTTTGTGCCCTGCCGTAACCCACTGCAATAGCAATGCCTGCTGTTCAGGGGCCATCAGATCCGGTACCTTGCACGTGTCGCGCGCGATCACGGCCTCTTTCCCGTCGAGCGCGCTGCCGTCGAGCATGCTTGCAGCTATGCTTTCGAACGCGTATCCCGCAAGCGGCACTTGGCTGTCGGCCGGATAGAAGGTTCCCATCGGGTCTTGGTCGAGCACCAAGACTCGGTGGAGACTCGTGCCGGCGGAGCGAGTCATGCAATAGGCGGGCCGTTCGGTCGTGCGTGAAAAGAAAATCGGAGGACCGGAAACATTCGTTCCGGCGATGATCGAGGCGTCGTCGTTAACAACGGCGCTGACCGCAGTCGGGTTGCCGTGCGTATTCCCCGGGTACCTCGCGTTCCAGTTTCGGCCGTGAAGCTGACCGATGTAGGGCCCATACAAGTCGGTTTGCGTGCATTCGGTTCCGACTAGTGCGGAGCCGACCCGTACGAAACGCACGCGCCGGTCTCCGTCGTGCGCTCCGGTCGTCACGAACGCGCCGTTCTTGTCGGGGTAGGTGTCCTCGACGAAAATGCCGGTTGGGTCGAGCGCAGGCGGCGGCGCCGCCATCGTCCCGGTGGCCCCGACCGAGTTGAAGAGCTGATTTGCCGTCGCGCGTACCCAACGTGCCTGCGTATTGGCCGACAACGTCGTGCTGTTGGCTGCGATCGTACCGACGTCGCTGAAACCGCGGTCGGCGCCGGTCGTCGAGACCGCAAACGTGACGCTCGGCGTTGGGCCGTTCGCCGCTGCGTCGCGCAGGTTGGCTTGGAATCCGTCGATCATCGCAAGACCGGGTAGTTCGAACGTAAACACGAACGGCGGCTTAGCCGCATCGGGAAGCTCGGCACCTATTCCGTAGGCTGCGTTCGCGAGGTTGCCGTCGCCCATTCCATCGAGCGCGGCAGGTGAATAGGTGCGTAAGATCGTGCCGTTGCTGGTGCTTAGCAAGTTAGGATCGGCCGTCGGCGTAGGTGCCGAGATCGGCGTCCCCGCAGCTGCCGGTGAAGCGCTTTCGGCAGAGGTAGGGGTCGCAGTCGCCGTCGAGCTCGATTCTTGCCCGCCGCCACATGCGGCCAGGCAAAGCGAGAGTACTGTGACAAAAACGAGACGCTGCCGGATTTGCAAGCTACTTCCTCCCATATAGGCGACGGGAAAGCCACCGAAAGTATAGGTCACGCGCGCCGGATTGTTTTCCCTTTTACGCCCGCTATGGGATTATGCCTAAATTAGAGGCTTTTAGCATCTGCGTACGCAACTGCACATAGCCCCCCCCACTTTAGACGCCCGAAAGGCCCATATTGAACCTCAAAAACGCGATAGCGGAAATAATGCGCTGTCGTCTGGTAGACCCTGCCCGCGCCGCGATGCTTGAAGACCAAGTTTTAAGGCACGGAGCGAGCGTCTCTCTCGATCCGGTTGACAGTCCCGAACAAAAAGCTGCTCGCGCAATGTTCGGCTTGGCGAAGGTATAACCTAACGAGGCGGGTCGGGCCAGACTCCGCGTTGCGCCGCCGCGATGTCGCGGTGCCAGGAAATCGCCGAAAAACTCTCCCGATCGTCGTCGTCGAGGCCTTCTGCGGCCGCCTGCACTACCGCTCGCGCGCGGTCGAGCGCACGCGAGGCCTCGGGTATATTTCCATCGAGGCGAAAGACTTGCGCGGCCGCCCAATAGCAGTATTCCGGCCACTCCGTCGTGTCTGCAATCCCCTTTTCGTTGGCCAGCAGGTGGCGCACGTGATCTCGCGCGGCCGGCAGATTGGCGCAAGCAGCGTGCCAAACGGCTAAGTCGGCGCGCGTCTTGCTCGCCCAAACTTGCGACTGCGAGCGCGCTCGAACCTCGAGCGCCGCCTCCGCATGCGCGATCGCGTCCGTCAACTTGCCGTCCGCCGCTTCGGCAAACGCAAGATTCTCCAGAGCGGAAGCCTCGATCAATCCGAACTCGAGTTGTTGCGCGAGTTGGCGGGCCTCGCGAGCGGCCGACTGCGCGCCCTCGATGTTTCCGACGCAAGCCCGCAGGAAACCGAGGTTCGCTAGGCCGATGACGCGACCGCGGTCGTCGCCCACGCTCTCAAAGAGCGCGACGGCTTTCTCGGTCGCCGCGACGGCTCTTTCGAAAAATCCCAATCGCGTTTCGAGCACCGCCGCGTTCAACATCTCGCCGGCGGTTCCGCTCATATCCCCCATGTCGGTATAGAAGAGCACGGTGTGCGCGAAGTGCTCGCGCGCCTCCGAATACCGCGTTCCGCCTGCCGTGAGCGCTACTCCCAGACGGCTGCGTGCTCGCGCTTCGGCGGGCCGGTCACCCAACGCCGCGGCGCGGTCGAGCCAGCGCTGGCCGAGGGTCGTGCAGCGTTCGACGTCGCGCCGATTGTACGCAATCGAAAACGCACTCGACAACGAGAGATACTCCAGCGCGTGATCGGTGGCATCCACTGCCGCTCGTTCGGCTGCGGCAAACAACTCGTCTGCCTCGGAGAGATTTCCGCGATCCGCCTCCACGTTTGCAAGACAGCACAACGCCTGCGCTGTTCCCGCACCGTTTGCCGATCCGCGGCTGCAGACAAGCGCCGCTTCCGCCGATGCATGCGCCTCGGCGAGCCGGCCGAGGGAAAACGCGAGCTTCGCCTCGGCGACGTGCAGTTGCCACGCAATGTCGTCGTGCAGCGCGTACGTTCGCAGCTCGCGGATTGCCGTTTCGAGTCTCGCCGAATCGGAAGTGCTCCCCGCAAACTCGATCCTGCGTAACAGCGTGAGGCGATGCAGCTCCGGATCGGCGAGCATCGCGGCGAGTTCCGCGAGGCTTGCGAGCGCAGACTCTTGCGCGACGCGATCGCCACGGCGGAACTCGACGGTTTCGCGTTCGAGAAGGATCTCGGCGCGCGCGCGCGGGTCGTCGGTCAACGCTAACGCGCGATCGCTCAGCGCGTGCGCCTCGTCGAGCGCGCCCAGGCCGATGGATCGCCGCACCGCCGTAAGGTAGCAGCGGGCGGCGTTTGCGGCGTCGCCCGCAAGCTCGTAATGGCGAGCGATCGTCGCTGAAAGCTCGGATGCCCGGTCGGCGTACAACTCTTCGAGGACGCGCGCCACGCGGCGATGGCGTGGAGAAGCTCGTTCTGGCGGGACCGCGCGGGCAATCGCCTCCTGAAATATCTGGTGAGAGAACGCGTACTCGAAGAGTCCGCGTCCGCTGGCTTCTCGCACGATGCGCCGGTCGAAGAGCTCGTCGAGCGCGCTCCCGAGCGCGGCTTCATCCCATCCGCTGACATCGCGAAGCGCGTCGTGCGAAAATCGCGTACCGATGCACGCGGCGATCTCGGCAGCGGTGCGCGCCTCCTCCGAGAGCTGTCCGATACGCGCCGATACCAGTGCTTCGAGACTCGCGGGCGGAGCGCTCCGTTCGCCGTGCCGAAGATCGTCGATAAACTGCGTCAGGAAGAGCGGGTTCCCGGCGGAGACGGCCAGCAGATTCGCGGCCTCCAAATCGGGGCTCTGCGGCAACGCGCCTGTCAGTTCGTGGAGGTCGTCGAGTGACAGCGTTCGCAGCGAAAGGCTTTGCGCGCAGGCCGTCGCCCGCGCCTCGCTTCGCAGGCGGTGCAGCGGATGCGGCCGCGGCGTTTCGTCATCGCGATAGGTTGCGACGATCATTATCGGCGCGCCGGAAACTCGGCGCAGCAGCGAGCGCAACAATGTAATTGAAGCGGATTGCGCCCAATGCATATCTTCGAGCACGAGCAGCAGAGGGCGCGGCTGCGCGAGGCCGGTGAAACAGCGGAAGAGCGACTCGAACAACCGGATGCGTTCGCTCTCGGCGTCGATGTGCGGAACCTCCGGTAATCCGGGCACGCGCGCGCGGATCTCGGGAAGCAGCTCCGCGATGCAGGCAAGCCACATGCCGCCCTTCAGCGACGCAACCAACGGCAGCGCGGAGCGGAGCGCGTCGACGATGCTTTCGTATGGCGTTGCTTCCGGCGAGCCGGTCGCGCCGATAAGGACTCGTCCGCCGCTCTCTTCGACCGCGTGCGCGAACTCGAGAATCAGGCGAGACTTGCCGACACCGGGCTCTCCGCCGACGAAAACGCAAGCGCCGCGGCCGCGGGCGACGCGGCTCCACGTCTCGAGCAGTTGTCCCATCTCCGTATGGCGGCCGACAAACGGCAGGGTCGCCGAATCCGCAACGATGGACGGCGTGGCGGGGTGTTCGAGCGGCGCTTCGGGTTGAAAGCTCTCGCCGCGCGCAATCGTTTCGCGCAGCGTGAGCGTTTCGGGCATCGGCTGGACCGTCAGCTCCAGACGAAGCAGTTTCGCAAAGCGTTCGTATTCGGCGAGCGCGCCGGCGCGATCGCCGGATTCGCAGCGCAGCGCCATGACTTGGCGCACGACGTCTTCACGCCATGGATCGATTGCGAGAATTTGCTGAGCCCGCGTAATACCGCGGACGAAGTTGCGCTGCCGGCGCGCTTGGGAGACGAGTTGCAGCAGCCCCGCGAGAAAAGCGTTGCGGTGGCGCTCGCGCTCGGGGAAGACCCACTCGTCGTAGAGCGCGGTCAGCAAGTCTCCGCGATAGAGGCTAACGGCCTCCTCGATCCGTTGCGGATCGGCGATGAGCCGGTCGAACTCTTCGACGTCGAGCCACAAGTGCAAATCGTGGCGCAGGCGCACGCTGTCGCCGTCGACGATGAGCGCTCGTCCTTCGAGCTCCGGGGGCAGAACCCGAGCCAGATCGTAGAGGCTCATGCGCAGCTTGGTGCGCGCGGGCTCTTCCTCGTCGTCGGGCCACATGACGTACGCGAGAAAATCGCGAGCAACTGGAGCCTCGCGATTGAGCAGCAAATAGGCAAAAACCGGAAGCGTTTTACGGGGCGTTGCGAGCTTAAAGGGCGTTCCGTTCACTTCCACGGCGACGTGGCCGAACAGACCGATGCGGAGTTCGGGCTCGGGACCGCAGTTCGGCGGGTCCCTTCCGGCGGCGCCACGTCGGGCCATGCAACACGCTTCGCGTGTTGCGGGCGGTTCCTTGCTCCTTAGCGAGACGATTCGGGCGGGACCGTCGGTATTGCAAGAATTGACGAGGCTTGCGGTGCCGGAGCCTGCGGCATCGCAGTCTGGTGCACCGGGGTCTCCGTCATCGGACCGAACGGATTATTTAGTCCCGAGGAGAGCGCCATCGCCGCGACGATCGTTGCGATCGGAAGCAGTGGTATGCACGCCATCGCGACCCGCACCTTCGGCATTCTCCACGTTATCCAAGAGGCAGCGATCGAGGCGACGCACGCAACGGGAAACGCAAGGAAAGCAAAAACGATCAGCCATACCAGCGGATTTGCATTCGAGCCCGGGGCATCGAAGGCCATCGGCGCGCCGGCCGCGGCGATCAAGAAGCCGGGAACCGTCAGAATGCCCCAGACGACCGTTGCGACGATAGCTAAAATCGGCCGAGGCGCGCGGTCATTCACCGTTAGGCTTCTTCGCGAGGCCTTGCCACCCGAGAAGCCCCGCAACCAGCAATGCCAGGCCGATCGTCCCGATGAGGCCGGCTACCTCTCCGACGTCCCGCATCATGCCGCTGGGGTCGGTCGATTGCGGCATCTGGCCGGCCATGACCCAAAAGAATGCCACGGCTCCGAGCATAAAAACCGGACCACTAATGATTAAACGCCAATTCTTCTGTCGCACAAATATTCTCCCTATTTAATGAAAACGCGCCAGCGTACCGGTCGTTCCTGGCCCAAGGCCCGAGCGAAGCGCCGATGGAGCTACTTTAGCGAATGGCGTGTACCAAAACGTTCAGGCCGCCCACCGGCGCCCGCTGGGATCAGGGCAAGTGGCGGTTTGCGAGCTTGAAGGTCACGTAGGCCACGGCCTTGGACGTCAGCTCCAGCACGAATGGATCGTTGTTGGAAAGATTGTCGCACCAACGATTCGGCTTATCGACGCAAGCCTCGTGAAAACCAGGCACGACGCCCTCATAATCGCCGCGGTAGCCGCCCCACAGCCGTGTTTCCCAACGCTGCTTGCAGCAGTCTTGTCCGGTGAGGATGCCCGAGTTCGGAACGCCGGTCAGGCTAAAGGAGAGGGAGTCCGTACCGTTGTTGCCAAAAGCCGCCGGTCGAGAGACGACGCCGCCGGCGTTGAAGAAATCGCCAAAGTACTGGTTGCCGATTCTCGATTGCGGGACGACGTTCCGGGGAAAGCGTTTGACCTTCGCAGCATTGGCCGGGTCTGCGATGAGGATATCGAAGTTCGGCGTGGCCGTGACGTCTGCATCGACATCGAAGACGATGCGCTTTAGCTCGGCAGGCGATAGGTGCGTGGTGTAATAGCGCGAGCCGAGTAAGCCCAGTTCTTCGCCGCCGAACCATATGTAACGCAGGCGGTTGCGTGTGTGGGTTTTGGCCAGGTTGAGCGCGACCTCGAGAATCGTCGTCGAACCCGAGGCATTGTCGAGCATGCCCGCGCCGTAGATCGCGTCGAGGTGTGCATCGATCACGACGACGCTGCGCGGGTCGCCGAAGGGCGAATCGGCGATGAGGTTGTAGTCGATGTGGCTCTTGCCGGCCACCTCCTCCTTCGTGTAGTTGTAGCGCTGAATAGTAACCTTATAGCCCGCGGCTCGCACGAGCTTGGCGACGTAGGCGACCGAAGCCGCGTAGCCGGGCGTGCCGGTGTCGCGGTTTGCGTGACCATGTGGGCCCGGATTCTCGTTGGCGATTTGCTGAAACTTTGCGAGGTGGCGCCACAGCGAGGTGCGTTGGATGCATTCCTCGAGCTTTGCGAGCGTGTCGTTTACGCGCTCTTTGCACCTCTGCGGGCTTATCGCATCAGCGACGCTGCTTGCGGCGGGCAACATGCTCGATTGAAAGCCTGCCGAATGACAGGCAACGAGCGCGGCGGCGAGGGCGCCCCCAAGTATCCGCAACCGCAGAGAGCGCATCTTGCCGCCGATCTAGGGCGCGGTTCGCTTGTCGAGGCCGGCGCGCACGCGTCGTGCCGACGAGACCGTTACGTCGACCGCTTTGGACGCGATGCCGTTAGTGACCACGATCAGCGTGCTGGCGCCCGAGCCGATGCTCGACGGCACGTCGAAGTTGGTCGAGACGATCTTCGAACCGGTGGCAACGCCCATCGTGCTATGATCGTGCGTGCGGGCGTAAACGACGTGGCCGCTCGCGTTATTGGTGATGCGAACCAGCGGGTAGTTCGTCGCGGTTTGGTACTCGTCGCCGAAGGCCTCTGCCTGCGATAGCCCATTGAACTGCGTGCCCGTAATCTTGTAGCTGCTGCCGGGGGCGATACTCTTCGGATACGATTTGATCGTGGGCGCCCAGCTGGATTTCGGCGAGCCCGTCGGCGCGTAGAGATCGATCCCCGACGAGCAGAAGAGTCCGACTTGTCCCGTGGGCAGCAGAATCGGCGGGCAGGACGGCACACTGCTCAGAGCCGTGAACGTCTTGCCGTTGAACTCATAGACGCCGCCGTTGTCACCAAAGACCATCACGTTGCCGCTGGGCTCGAGAAGCCCGAACGAATCGCCGGCGTTATCGTCGTTGGGGAAATCGGGACCTGTAGCCCACGTGCCGGCTTTGCTTCCGGTTGAATAATAGATGGCGGTGTGGCCGGTTCCGGTACCGCTGGTTCCTTGGCCCGAACCGGTCGCGAAGACGCTGCCGTCGGGACGCAAAATGGCAGGGCCGATCTCACCCGGCGGATAGTAGCAATCTTTCTTCTTCGGACCGTACGAGAGGCAGCCGCTCGTGTTCCAGTGCGAGGCGAGGATAACGGGCGTATCGCCTGCGGTCTTCCACGTTTGCGTCGAGGGGTTGTATATCTCGGAGTTCGGGTCGTTCTTTACGTCGACGGTGAGGACCGTACCGTCGGCGAGCAGCGTCCAGCCTTCCTCGGCGTTGAAATCGGACTTTCCGGCGTCGCCGACGGAGGCCCATTTATTGGTCTTCGGATTGTAGGTTGCGTCCCACTTGTGCAGCTTGTCGCCGATGAGAACGAGGTTATTGGGCAACATGGTTGAGGGCGAGTCGCCGATCCAGTCCCAATGCGGCGGATGTCCGAGCTTCGTCCAGGTGTTCTTCACCGGATCGTAGATCGCGCCGAGGTTGGTGAGGGTGAACCGGCTGTCGTTGTACTCACCACCGCTGTACCAGAGACGGCCGTCCGCGAGCACTTGCGAGGCGCCCGCATCGGGACTATAGCCCGCGGGCATCGAAGCATCTTGCGTCCAGGTTCCGTCCGCGTAACTGCCGGACGAGTCGGGCGCGTAGCTGTACCATTGGTTGCCGTTGTTGCCCGACTGAACGAGCACGGTGCCGTCGGTCATGAGCCATTCCAGCGCCGCCCTGACCGGCGGCGAACTGTTCGCGCGGACGAGCCGCGCTCCGCCTTGCGCGAACGTGCCCAGTTGCGCGTTCGGCAGCGACGATTGGCCGCCGCAACCGGTAAGCAGGGCTGTGGCAACGCCGGCGACTGCGGCGACACGGGCGAAAACGAACGGAGAGCGGAGAGATAGCAACGTCGTAATCCTTTTAATGGCGGGGTCCGTATGGCTTATCCCTTGGCCATACTCGGTTTTTTGAGCGAAGCCTCTACGCTGGTTGCCACGTGACCACGCGCATTACGGGTTTTGGACCGCTTGCAAGAACTCTTCGGTTGAGTTCACGCGGGGGAACGGTTCGTTCGGCGCTGTCACGTTCAGAAAAGCGCACAGCGGCGCCCAGCCTTCGGCCACGTCAAAGACCAAGAGCCGCTCGGGCGGAATCGCGGCGCGGACCTCTTCGGTACGCCGGCGGTAGGCGGCCAACGCGCTCTCCTTATCGCTAATTTTACCGCCGAAGGTCTGCTCGACGATTGCGATCTGCATCGCCTCCATCATCGCGGTAACGTGAGAGGGCGACGGCATCGCTTTATAGTTGAGGAGCACGGGACCGATGGTGGCGGAAAAACTCTTCCACCAGGCATCATCCGGCCGCACGGAATGGATGACCTTCGCATCGGGGTAAGCCGCCGCGAGTTCGCGCCAAACGTGGGCGCCGGGCCAATCGACCTGCGCGCGATAGCCTTTGAAAACCTCGGACCAATCTACCGATTCTCCGGCAACAAACGCCTGCCAGTGCGCCACCTGTTCCGGATTCTCCAATACTTCTTCCATGTGGTGGCACGGGCCAAAGCCCAACATCTCGAGCGCGCGCTTCAGCGACGCCGTGCCCGTTCGGCCGAAGCCGGACCCAATGACCGTTATGGACATAAACTCTCCCCCTTCAGGGCGTAGCGAACTGGTCCTTGCGATGAAACTGAGGCGTAGCGGCGAAGGCATAGCATCCCTTCAGGCTTCAGGAGGCAGACGATGAGAGTTTCACGTTTTGGCCGTCGTGCACTTTGCGTAACGTCGCGCGCCTTATTGGCGGCGCTTCTCTGCGCTTGCTCGACTCATGGCAGCAGCGGAGTAATACCTGGCCTAAGTGCTCCGGGCGACGTCTCCTCGTTGAAAAATACGCAAAGGTTCAACTACACCGGGCACCGGCAGACGTTCGAAGTACCGGCAGGAGTGACGGCGATCAAGCTTGTCGCCGACGGTGCTAGCGGCGGCGGTTCCACGGGTGGCTACGGCAGTGAATCCGCCGGCGGCGCCGGCGGCAGCGTGCAGGCGACGATCCCGGTCACGCCGGGAGAGAAGCTCGCGGTCTTCGTCGGCGGCGAGGGTGCAACTGACGGCGGATTCAACGGGGGCGGCGACGGCGGCAGCACCACGGGGAGCGGCGGCGATGGCGGCGGCGGAGGCGGCGCCTCGGACGTGCGGCAGGGCGGTGACGCGCTGGCCAACCGCGTGGTCGTGGCTGGCGGCGGCGCGGTCGCCGAACGCAAGGTCCGCGCCCTGCGCGAGGCCGGCACCATGAACCCGGTCATCGTCCTCGACGAGGTCGACAAGCTCGGCTCTGACTACCGCGGCGATCCGTCATCGGCCCTGCTCGAGGTGCTCGACCCGGCCCAGAACCACACCTTCCGCGACCACTATCTGGAGGTCGAGCTCGACCTGTCCAAGGTGCTGTTCATCGCCACGGCCAACATGGTCGACACCATCCCGGCGCCGCTGCTCGACCGCATGGAGGTCATCCGCCTCGACGGCTACACCGAGGACGAGAAGGTGGCCATTGCCCGCCACCACTTGGTCGGGCGCCAACTCGAGCGCGCCGCGCTGGCAAGCGACGAGGTGGTCATGACCGACGACGCCCTGCGGAGCATCGTGGGCGACTAGACCCGCGAGGCGGGCGTCCGCACGCTCGAGCGCGAGCTCGGCCGGCTGCTGCGCAAGGTGGCGGCCCGCTTCGCCGCTGGCGAGGTGGAGACCCCGCTCACCGTCGGCGCCGACGACGTCCGTGGATGGCTCGGACGGCCCAAGTTCTTCTTCGAGGCCGCCGATCGCACCGCGGTGCCCGGCGTGGCCACCGGCCTGGCCGTCACCGGCTCCGGGGGCGACGTGCTCTACGTGGAGGCCTCGATGATGGACGGTCCCGAGGGGCTCACCCTGACCGGCCAGCTGGGCGACGTGATGAAGGAGTCGGCGGAGATCGCCCTCTCCTACGTGCGCTCGCACGCGGAGGCGTTGGCCATCGACCCGGCGGTCTTCGCCGGCAAGCGCTTCCACGTGCACGTCCCGGCCGGGGCCATCCCCAAGGACGGCCCCTCCGCCGGGGTCACCATGACCACCGCCCTGGTCAGCCTGCTGCGTGACACGTCGGTCGACTCGGTGGTCGGCATGACCGGGGAGGTCACCCTCCAGGGCCGGGTCCTGCCCATCGGTGGCGTACGCCAGAAGGTGCTGGCCGCCCACCGGGCCGGCTTGCCCACGGTGGTGTTGCCCGCCCGCTACGGCCCCGACCTCGAGGACGTGCCCGAGGCGGTCCGCGACGAGATGACCTTCCATCTGGCCTCGGACATCGGGGAGGTCCTCGACGCCGCGCTGCTCGAGGCCTCCGAGGACGGGGGTCGCCGGTCGGCGCCGGCCCCCGAGGACCGGCAGGTCGCGGCCTGAGGATCAGTCGGTAGGGAAGAAGCCGGCGAGGATGCGGGCCAGCTCCACGGGCTGATCGCCCTGGATGCTGTGCCCGGCGCCGCTGACCCTGACCACCTGGTCCGCAGGTCGGCGGCGGCGGAACTCGGCCTCGTCGGCATCGTCGACCACCGGGGAGAGGTCGCCCCGGATGAGCAGCACCGGGGCGCTGATCCGTTCGAGGTCGTCCCACATCGAGCCGAAGTCGAGGGAGTCCACGTGGAGGCCGGCGGCCCCCGAGGGCCGGCCCAGCTGGTGGCGCCAGGTCCAGGTCCCGTCCTGGCGTTGCACCGCGTTGTGCAGCACGCCGCGGCGCAGGGACGACTCCGACCGGGTGGGGTTGAATTGGATGGTCCGCTCGAGGATCTCGTCGAACGAGGCGAAGCTCTCGGGACCGGCCAGAAAAGCGGCGATGTCCGAGCTCTTGTTGTGGTCGACCCCCGGGGTGATGTCGACCAGGGCCAGGTGCTCCACCAGCTCGGGGTGCCGGGTGGCGAGGGCGATCGAGGTCATCCCGCCGAGCGACATCCCCACCACCGACCGGGCGCCGGGGGCCAGCTCGGCGATGGTGGCGGCCACGTCGTCGGCCATCCCTCCCGGGTTGAGGGCCCGGGCGTCGCCGGGCCAGTCCGAGTGGCCGTGCCCGGGGAGGTCGACGGCGACCACTGGCCGGCCGAGGGCCAGGGCCACGGTGTCCCAGGTGTGGGCGTTCTGGCCGCCGCCGTGGAGGAACACCAGCTCGGCAGGGGAGGTGCCCCACACCAGCGCGCTCACCCGACGATCAGGGGCCACCACCACCGACCGGCGCCGTACGGCGGGCGGGCCGTCCCAGGCCAGGCCGGCCTCGGTGGCGTTCTCCTCGAAGAGGGAGAACTCGTCGTAGGTTTCGCCGGCGGCAGCGCTCATGCCGGTGCGCCTCCGGGGGCCGGGCCGAGCTCGGCGACCAGCTGGGCGAGCGTCTCGTCGGCGATCGGGTACGGCGTGTAGAAGCCCACCCGGTCGNNCCGCGGCCAAGGTGGCCAGCATGGTGTCGTCGATCATCGCCGGCATCTCCTCCCAACGGCCCGACTTGGAGAGCCTATTGAGCTCGGGCTGGAGGTCCCCCCACCCTTCCTCCTCCAACACCGGGCGGTAGGCCGGGGTGGAGGCATAGAACGAGAGTAGCCAGCGACCCGCCGAGCGCGCCGTTTCCATTTCGGCGTCGTCGCCACCGCAACACACGATGCTCTCCCCGGTCACCGTCAGCTCCTCCCGCTTCCTGCCCGCCCGGCGCAGCCCCTCGTCGATGGCCGGGATCGTGCGTCGGGCGAAGTGCCGGCCCGAGTTGAAGGGCATGACCAGCAGCCCGTCGGCCACCTCGGCGGCCAGGCGCACCATCTGGGGCCCGAGTCCGCCGATGGCGATGTCCGGCATGCCATAGGGGTTGGGCCCGGGGTTGAAGGTGGGCGGCATCAGGGTGTGGGAGCTGAACTCACCGCGGAAGTCGAGCCGGTCGCCGGACTCCCAGGTGGCGAAGATTGCCCGCAGGGCGGCGACCATCTCCCGCATGCGGGCGATGGGCCGGTCGAAGGATGCGCCGTAGCGCTTCTCCACCTGGGCACGGATCTGCGACCCGAGCCCCAGGGTGAACCGCCCGCGGGACAGCACCTGGAGGTCATAGGCCTGATGCGCCAGCTGCACCGGGTTGCGGGGGAAGGCGATGGCCACGTTGGTGGCCAACTCGAGCGACGAGGTGGCCCCGGCGGCCACGATCAGCGGCGTGAACACGTCGTGGGGGCCCTCGAAGGTGAAGGCGCCGTCCACACCGAGCTCCTCGAGACGGCGGGCCTGACCGGCGGCGCCCTCCAGGCTCGACACCATGGTGTCGACCTTCACCGACCGACCCTCACCGCGGACCTGCGCCGGCGCCGATCGGGCCAGGACCCGCGTCGACCTGCCCGGTGTTCCCGTTCATCCGTCCATGCTCCCACCCGCCGGACACCGGTGCCGCGCCGCCGAGCGCCGGCGCGGATGCCTGGTGGCCGAGCGGGCATGGCTCACTGTGGCCATGGCCCCCCCCGTCTGCACCCCGGCCGTAGCTGCTGCGCTGAT